>JBFHFM010000057.1:0-14864 GCA_041583595.1 Trichloromonas sp.
ACCTATTGACTCTGGGGGCCAAGTGGGCTTCGAGTCCTTTTGAAGCGGCTCAGGGCAAAGACATGCTGATTGTTGTTATGCCCGAAAAAGAAGAGGTTGAAGCGGCCCTTGCGGGGACTAACGGGTTCATGGCCGGGCTCAACCCTGGCACCATTCTGGTCGACATGGGTACTCATTCTCTTGAGGCAACCATGGAGCTCTCTGCCAAGGCGGCCGCCAAGGGAGTCCAGTTTCTTGAAGCGCCGATCTGGGGCACCAAAGAGCACGCCATCAGCGGACTGCTGACCGTGTTGACCGGTGGTGACCAGACATTGCTCAGCCGCTGTCGCGAAGTCTTTTCCCACTTCGCTCTGAACATCATTCATGTGGGCGATGTAGGTGACGCTACACGGATGAAATTCGTTGTCAATCTGGTTCAGGCTGAATTGGTTGAAGCACTGGCCGAAGGTCTGGTGCTAGGTGAAAAACTTGGTTTCAAGCCGGACAAGATTCTTGAGGTGCTCGAGTCGGGTGGGGTGTCATCGCCTCTCTTTAACGCTAAAGGGCGGTCGATTGCCCGCGGCGATTTCTCGCGCAACCTGGCGCTCAAGTATGTGTACGAAGCACTGCTGATGGTGCAGGATGTGGCGGCAAAAGCTAATCTTGAACTTCCAGCCGCTAATGCTGTGACCAAGGTTTATGAAAAGGCAGTTAAAGCCGGGCGAGGCGAAGAAGATTTTTCGGCGATCGTTAAAGAGCTACGCTGATCGTCTCTTACTCGTTAGAAAAAACAGGGGCCCTGCTGAGCAGGGCCTTTTTTTTGCGAAGCGGATTGAGAAGGAGAAGGCTGACATCGGGCTGGCTCGCGTTGACAGTCCTGCGACGCGAATGCTAGTATCCATGGTTTGTTTAAATCTGTGTCCATTCGGAGGTTCCGGATGGAATCTAATCTAGGTAAAGACGCTCGGGGAGGTGTACCTCATGGAACAAAAACTTCAAATTCTCCTCGACACGGTTCGCAAGTTGATCCGTCGCGGCGCTTATCCTAATCTAGGCAAGGTTCTCGTAAAAACCCATCCTGCTGATATCGCTCACCTGTTCCGTTATCTCGAACTTAAGGAGCAGCGCGTCCTGTTCAACCTGTTGGGTGATCCGGAGGTGTCCGCTTACGTCTTGTCCGAACTTGATCATGCCACCGGCGCCCAATTGCTTGAGCAGATCGACAAGGAAACGATCACCGAAGTTCTGCAGGAGATGGCTTACGACGACGCCGTTGATATTATCCGCAATATGCCAGAAGAGCTGGCGGAAGAAGTTCTTCAGATCATGAAGGACGAGCATTCGGATGAGATTGAAGAGTTGCTCAAGTACGGTGAGGATACTGCCGGCGGCATCATGGCCACCGAAATATTCTCCCTGCGCGAAGAGCTGTCGGTCAAGTCGGCGATTGAGGCCTTGCAGGGGGCCGAAGACGTTGAAATGGTTTTTTACGTCTATGTCACTGACGAATATAACCACTTGGTTGGGGTGTTGTCGCTACGGCAATTGCTGACCGTACCACCAACGGCCTTGCTCAAGGACATTATGACCACCGAAGTGATCAGCGTTCGCACTGATCTTGACCAGGAAGAGGTGGCTCAACTGGTGGCCAAGTACAACATCCTGGCGATTCCCGTTGTTGATGAGGGGAACCGACTGATGGGGATTATCACTGTCGACGACGTTATCGACGTTATGCGTGAAGAGGCCACTGAAGATATCTACAAGATGGCCGGTTCCAGTGACGAGGAATTGCAGTACGGTTATAAATCATTCAAGATTGCGCGGCTACGTCTTCCCTGGTTGATTACCAACCTGTTCGGCGGGGTGATCACCGGCTACCTGATGTGGTTGTCTAAGGTGACACTGAAGGAAGTTATTGCCCTGATCTCCTTCATTCCGGTTATTACCGGTATGGGAGGGAATGTCGGCGGGCAGTCGGCGACCATTATGGTACGTGGTTTTGCTACCGGTCGGATTGATATCAACACCTTGCGCAAAGTGATTTTCAAGGAGATGCGCGTGGGGCTGATTATGGGGGTGGTTTGCGGGTTAACCATCGGCCTGGTGGCATTTTTCTGGCATCACAACCCCTATCTCGGTCTGGTGGTCGGCCTGGCGATGGTCACTGCGATGACCGTGGCCGCGACTATGGGCGTGTTGGCGCCGGCCTTTTTCAGCAAACTCGGGGTTGATCCGGCGATTGCGTCGATTCCTTTTGTGCAGACGGCCAATGATATTAGCGGCATCCTGATCTATATCGGCACCGCAACCTTTTTTCTCGATTACCTGAGGTAGGCGCGGCGTCCTGATGCGGGAATTCCGTTCTGAGGCGATTATTTTACGCCATTTTGATTACGGCGAATCCGACCGCATTGTAACTTTTTTTGCGCCAGGCTATGGTCGTTTGCGCGGCTTTGCCAGGGCCGCCCGCAAGAGTCGGCGCCGCTTTGCTGCTTCTCTTGAGCCCTTTGCCAGTGCGACCCTCTTTTGGTCGCCGGGGCGCTCCGGAGGGTTGGTGACCCTCAAGGAAGCCGAGTTGCTCGATTTGCGGGTCGGGTTGCGATCTGACCTCTCTGCGATCGCTTTGGCTGGATACGCTGGTGAGTTGATTGAGGCGTTGTTCGCTGAGGAAGAGGCTCAGGATCAAGTCTATAATCTGTTGCGAGCCCTGCTCGACCATCTGGCCGCCTCTGGTGGCACTCCTTTGGCTCGACTCCTGTTCGAGCTGCGCTTGCTTAACCTTTCCGGCTATATCCCCCACCTGCTTCATTGTGCCTGCTGTTTCGATAAATTGCCTGGGCCGAATGTTTCGTTTGCTGCTGAGCGGGGAGGGAGTCTTTGTCCAGGCTGTGCAGGGGGCGGGCGGGCCGTTATCGTCAGTCTTTTGACTATCGGATCCCTCTCGCGGATTCTAGGCGGACCGCTGACTCTTTTTGCCGGCATCAGGCTCAGTCCGCAGACTTTGGCTGATGGAGAGCGGCTGATGGCAGACACACTGCGTTGTCACCTCCCCAAGTCGTTGCGCACTGTGGGTTTCCTGGACCAGGTGATGCCTTCCTCTGTAGCGGGTGGGGCGGGTTAAATGGCGCTTTTGTCGGAGATTACGGCTTGACATGAATCCTTAGGCGGGATAAACTTTTCGCTTTAAGGCTGTGTATACTGTGTCTAAATTAATCCGGGGTGAGCCGGTCGTTTTACGCGGTTTTTGCTCAGCTGTTGCCTGGAGGTATCGTGACTTTTCAAGACCTTATTTTATCTTTGCAAAACTACTGGGCCAAGCAGGGATGCATCATCCAGCAGCCCTATGATGTTGAAAAAGGAGCCGGAACCTTCAATCCCGCCACCTTTCTCCGTGTGCTTGGTCCCGAACCCTGGAAGGTTGCTTACGTAGAACCCTCACGGCGGCCGACCGACGGTCGTTACGGAGAAAATCCTAATCGGCTTCAGCATTACTACCAGTTTCAGGTCATTCTCAAGCCGTCGCCAGAGAATATTCAGGATCTCTATCTCGACTCTCTGAAAAGTTTTGGTATCGACCCGTCGAAGCATGATATTCGGTTTGTTGAGGATGACTGGGAGTCGCCGACGCTGGGAGCCTGGGGGCTCGGTTGGGAAGTCTGGCTCGACGGTATGGAAATTACTCAGTTTACCTATTTTCAGCAGGCTGGCGGCATCGACCTGAAGCCAGTTTCAGGCGAAATCACCTACGGTTGCGAGCGCATCGCCATGTATCTGCAAGGGGTCGACAACGTCTACGATCTCGAGTGGATCAAGGGGGTTAAGTACGGTGACGTGCATCACCAGACCGAGGTGGAGCATTCGACCTATAATTTTGAAGTGGCCGACACCGGCATGTTGCTCAACCTTTTTGACATGTACGAAAAAGAGTGCAAGGCGATCGCTGCCCGCGATCTCGTTTTTCCCGCCTACGACTACGTACTCAAGTGCTCCCACGCGTTCAACCTGCTTGATGCCCGCGGCGCGATCTCGGTGACCGAACGTGCCCACTACATCGGCAGGGTTCGAAATTTATCCCGCATGTGCGCCGAGGTCTATGTGGCCCAGCGCGAAAAGCTGGGGTTCCCGCTACTAAAAAAATAAATTATTGAAAACCCTGGAGCCAGGAGCACTATACAAGCTTCTGGCTTCTCGGTTATTGATTCTGGATTTCGGAGATATTTTATGGCTGCAGAATTGTTTCTTGAGATTGGGACCGAAGAACTTCCCGCCGGATTTCAGCGGCCGGCCATGCGTGACCTTGAGCGTCTGCTGTGCAAGGAACTCGACAATGCGCGGATCGCTTATGGTCAGGTGCGTACCTTTGCCACCCCTCGGCGTCTGGCTATCTCGGTGGTTGATGTGGCTGCAGAGCAGCAGCGTCAGCAACTGGAACTCTCCGGACCTTCGGTCAAGGTTGCTTTTGACGCCGAAGGTAATCCGACCAAGGCCGCTCTTGGTTTTGCTCGTGCCAACGGGGTCGACGTATCTGAACTGACCACCTGTCAGACCGATAAGGGCGAGTATCTTTTTCTTTCCAAGGTCGTTGAAGGGGGCCTGACGTCCGAACTCCTTCCCGAAATGCTTCCCCGGGTTATCACCAGTATTCCCTTTAAAAAGTCGATGCGCTGGAAGGATCTCGATGTTCGCTTCGCCCGCCCGGTGCACTGGGTTGTTGCCTTGTACGGTGGTGAAGTCGTCCCTTTTGCGTTTGGCAACCTCAAAAGTGGCAACCTTTCCCGTGGGCACCGCTTCATGGCCCCCCAGGATTTTGCGGTCGCTGGCGTCGATAGTTATCTCGCTGAAGCTGAACGCCATTTTGTTATTCCCGATGTAGACAAACGCCGTCAGCTGATTGCCGGTCAGATTCAGGCCACCGCGGATGCGGTTGGCGGAAACCTGCTTCAGGATGAGGGGCTGCTGGACGAGGTCACTAACCTGGTTGAAGATCCTACCCCTCTTTGTGGAACTTTTGAGGAAAAGTATCTGCAGCTGCCGCGCGAATTATTGATCACTACGATGCGCGAGCATCAGCGTTATTTCTCGCTGGTCGACAACGAAGGGAAGCTGCTGCCCAAGTTTATCACCGTCTCGAATACCCGGGCTGAAGACCCTCAGGTGGTTATCAGCGGTAACGAGCGGGTTATTCGTCCGCGTCTATCAGACGCCATGTTTTTCTATACCCAGGACCAGAAGGTTAAGCTTGAAAGCCGCCTGGAGAACCTCAAAAATGTGGTTTATCAAGCCAAGCTGGGCACCAGCTATGAAAAGGTCATGCGTTTTCGTGAGCTGGCGGTCGGATTAGCCGATCAATTGGATGCCGAAGTACGCGACCTGGCTGAACGCGCCGCCCTGCTGGCCAAGTGTGACCTCGAATCGGGAATGGTCTACGAATTTCCCGAACTGCAGGGGATTATGGGGCGCGAATATGCCGCCCTCGAGGGGGAAAACCCTCGGGTAGCCAAGGCGATTTATGAGCACTACCTGCCGATTCAGGCCGGTGGTGAATTGCCCAGCGACAATGTCGGCGCCTTCGTTTCTCTCGCCGATAAAATCGATACCATCTGCGGCTGTTTTGGTGTCGGTCTGATTCCCACCGGAACCGCTGATCCGTACGCGTTGCGTCGTAGCGCCATCGGTGTTCTCAATATCATTCTTGATCGCGATTACCGGATATCGCTTCGGGAACTGATTGGCAAGAGCGTCGATCTGCTCGGAGCTAAACTGACCCGGCCGGCCGAAGAGGTCAAGGCTGATGTTCTGGAGTTCATTCGTCTGCGCTTTTTCAACCTTCTCACCGGACAGGGCTATCCGCAGGATGTTGTCGATGCGGTTCTGGCCGCGTCTTTCGACGATGCCGCTGATGCTCTCGAACGGGTCAAGTCCCTTGCCGCCCTCAAGGGTCAGGACGATTTCGAGCCATTGGCGATCGCTTTCAAGCGGGTGGTGAATATCATCAAGGGCGGGGTGGGGACTCCGGTTGATGCTGCTCTCTTTGAAGAGGACAGCGAAAGACAGCTGTTCGAAGTGACCCAGAAAACTGAAACAGAGGTGCTGGCCCGGATTGCCGACGGAAATTACTCGGCAGCTCTGGCCGCCATTGCGACTTTGCGTGGTTCGGTTGACGCCTTCTTCGATGGGGTTATGGTTATGGCCAAACAAGAAGCGGTACGTACCAACCGTCTGGCTCTCCTTACGAAGGTGGCCAGGCTCTTTGCCGGGATCGCTGATTTTTCCCGGATTGCGTGACGTTTCATTGCTGACGCTAAAGAAATAGCGGGTATCAAAAGCATGTCTGAAGTGAGTAGACGGGAATCACTCGAGCCGCATGCGACTCCCTCATGGTCCCGGTGTTCATATCAAGGAGGGCGTTGGCTCTCTCCAGCGCTCGTTGGCAAGGAGTGGCTCTCTGCTGTTTATTCTGTAACGTTTGGTAGAGCCTATTCGTGTGCAATATAAGCCACTTGAGGTTAATGCGGTGTTGACTTTACGGGTGGCTCGTTTTTGGTAATAAATGGGGCAGAAACTACAATACGGAGGAGAAGGTTGATGAGTATGAAATATGTGTATTTCTTCGGCGACGGGAAAGCCGAAGGCAAGGGGGACATGAGAAATCTGCTCGGGGGCAAAGGTGCTAACCTGGCGGAAATGACTTCGATTGGCCTGCCGGTACCGGCGGGTTTCACCCTGACTACGGAAGTCTGCACCGAATTCTATAAGAACAATCGGCAGTATCCGGCTGAACTCAAAGGGCAGGTTGAAGAAAAGCTCAAGCAGGTCGAAGCCCTGATGGGTAAAAAATTCGGCGATATGAAGAATCCGTTGTTGGTGTCCGTCCGTTCCGGCGCTCGCGCTTCGATGCCCGGCATGATGGACACGGTACTCAACCTCGGTCTGAATGACGAAACCGTACAGGGGATCATTGAACAGAGCGGAGACCCCCGTTTTGCTTACGACTCCTATCGGCGCTTTATCCAGATGTATTCCAATGTGGTTATGGATATGGATGGCGACATCCTCGAGCATCTGCTTGAGCAGATGAAAGATCAGCGAGGTGTTGCCCTCGACACCGAATTGACTGCAGACGACCTGAAAGAACTGGTCAGTCAATTTAAAAACAAGGTCAAGGAAGAACTCGGCCACGAGTTTCCCGAGGATCCCGAAGAGCAGTTGTGGGGAGCGATCGGCGCGGTTTTCGGTTCCTGGATGAACTTTCGTGCGATCACCTATCGCCGACTCAACAACATCCCCGCCGAGTGGGGGACCGCAGTTAACGTGCAGTCCATGGTCTATGGCAACATGGGTGACGATTGCGCTACCGGCGTGGCCTTTACCCGCGATCCTTCCACCGGTGAAAATTATTTTTACGGCGAGTATCTGGTTAATGCCCAGGGCGAGGATGTCGTTGCCGGTATCCGCACCCCGCAGCCGATCAACAAGGCTAAGCACAAACCGGGCGATCTGCCGGCCATGGAAGACGTCTTGCCTGACTGTTACGCCCAACTGGCAAAGATCCGCGACATTCTTGAAGCTCATTACAAGGATATGCAGGATATCGAGTTCACCATTGAGAAGAACAAGCTGTACATGCTACAGACCCGCAACGGCAAGCGTACCGCCCAGGCTGCGGTTAAGGTTGCTGTGGACATGGTGAATGAGGGGCTGATCAGTGAGAAAGAGGCGGTTCTGCGCGTCGAACCTGAGCAGCTTGATCAGTTGCTGCATCCTTCCCTTGATCCCAAGGCACCCAAAACAGTGATCGCCAAGGGGCTGCCCGCTTCGCCTGGCGCCGCATGCGGAGAAGTGGTTTTTTCCGCTGACGAGGCCGAAGAAGCAGCCAAGATCGGTCTCAAGGTCATTCTGGTTCGGGTTGAGACCAGCCCTGAAGATATTCATGGCATGCATGCGGCTAAAGGTATTCTCACCGCTCGTGGCGGCATGACTTCTCATGCTGCGGTCGTTGCCCGTGGCATGGGCAAGTGCTGCGTCGCTGGCTGCGGTGATATTGTTGTCAATTACCGGGCCCAGGAATTCACCGCGAAAAATGGTGTGGTGATTCAAAAGGGGGATGTTATCACCCTCGACGGGTCTACCGGCGAAGTCATGAAGGGCGAAGTGCCGACCGTTCAGCCCGCATTGACTGGCGATTTCGGCCAGTTGATGGAATGGGTCGACAAATTCCGCCGGCTCAAGGTGCGCACCAACGCCGACACCCCGCACGATGCCAAGGTCGCCCGCCAGTTCGGCGCCGAGGGGATCGGCCTTTGCCGTACTGAACACATGTTCTTCGAGGCCGACCGGATTATGGCGGTGCGTGAAATGATCCTCGCCGATGATGTCGAGGGCCGTAAACGCGCCCTGACCAAAATTCTGCCCATGCAGAAGGGGGATTTTACCGGCCTGTTCCGTGAAATGAAGGGGCTGCCGGTCACCATCCGTTTGCTGGACCCGCCGCTGCATGAGTTCCTCCCCCAGCAGGATGCCGAGATCGACGAGTTGGCCGAGGTCATGGGCGTAACCGCGCAGATGCTTAAGAACAAGGTCGAATTCCTGCATGAATTCAACCCCATGCTGGGTCATCGCGGTTGCCGTCTCGGAATTACCTTTCCCGAGATCTACGACATGCAGGTGCAGGCGATCATGGAAGCGGCCTGTGAATTGATCAAGAACGAAGGTTTTTCGATCATCCCTGAAATCATGATCCCTCTGGTCAGTGAGGTGAGGGAGTTGGCGATTCTCAAGGCAAACGCCGTGAAAATTGCCGATGAGGTTATTGCCCGATACGGTGTTGATGTCCAGTATCTGATCGGCACCATGATCGAGCTCCCCCGCGCAGCCCTGACTGCTGATGAGATTGCCAAAGAAGCAGAATTCTTCTCCTTCGGCACCAATGACCTGACCCAGACCACTTATGGTCTGTCTCGCGATGATGCTGGTAAATTTCTGCCGGCCTATATCGATGGTGATATTTTCCCCAATGACCCCTTTGTGGCTATAGACCAGGCCGGGGTTGGTCAGCTGGTGAAGATTGGCGGGGACAAAGGGCGCGCTACACGTCCCGATATCAAACTGGGGATCTGCGGCGAGCACGGTGGCGAGCCTTCGAGCGTTATCTTCTGTCATCAGATTGGCCTCGATTATGTTTCTTGTTCTCCTTTCCGGGTGCCCATTGCCCGGTTGGCTGCGGCTCATGCCGTACTGAAAGAAAAAAAATAATCCAGGGTTTTTGAGGCAATAAGGAATGAGTCAAGCCGCCGGCACTCAGTGCCGGCGGCTTTGCTTTTGTCCTATTGGTTTAAAGAGTGTGCCTGTTGATTCTTCTGGACTGTGCCAGGATTATCGCAATTTGATTCAAATGGGCTGTTTATTGAAAAATGGAGTCGCTGATGAAAATTGTAGTACTGGATGGTTATGCTCTTAATCCTGGTGATTTGAGCTGGGGCGAGCTGGAAAGTCTTGGTGATTGCCAGGTCTATGATCGCACCCCTGTCGGGCAAGTCCTCGAGCGGGCGGCTGGAGCCCAGGTTGTGCTGACCAATAAGACGCTTCTTATGGCGGATACTCTCACCGCTCTAGAGGATCTCAAGTATGTTGGGGTTCTGGCAACCGGTTACAATGTGGTAGACGTGCAGGTTGCCCGTCAACGGGGCATCCCGGTCACCAATGTGCCTGGTTACAGTACCGCTTCAGTGGCGCAGATGGTTTTTGCCCTGTTACTCGAAATGACCAGCCAGGTCGGTCATCATGCCCGGTTGGTTCGTGAGGGGGCCTGGAGCGCCAGCCCCGATTTCTCTTTTTGGGATCGGCCGCTGATCGAGCTTGAAGGCTTGACTTTGGGGGTTGTTGGCTTTGGCGCTATCGGCCGCCGAGTGGCCAGCCTGGCGAGGGCTTTCGGTATGACTGTGCTGGTACATACTCGTCATCCGGAAAAATACCGAGAAGTCGGTGAAACCGGGGATGTTCAATTTACCGACCTTGACTCCTTATTTAGCCGCAGTGATGTTGTCAGCCTGCACTGTCCGCTGACCCCGGAGACCGAGCGGATGGTTGATGCTCGTCGTCTGGCTCAGATGAAATCGGGCGCCTGGCTGATTAATACTGGTCGCGGTCCTTTGGTCGATGAGGAGGCCCTGGCTGATGCGCTTCACTGCGGAAAGCTGGCGGGGGCTGGCCTCGATGTGCTGTCGAGTGAACCACCTTCCGCAACGAATAGCCTGCTGACGGTGGAAAACAGCGTCATCACACCGCACATCGCCTGGGCAACCCGGGCCGCACGGCAACGCCTAATGTCCACTGCGGTCGCCAATGTTCGGGATTTTCTGACAGGTAAAAAGAGCAATGTGGTGAATTGATATTCATGATGAGGTAGAGGGGGTATGGCCTGAAAGGGCTCCCCGACACCTTGACAGCCCTGCTGCCCAATGCTATAAACAATAGTTCAACACATTGCATTAACGGCCACAGGGGATGGACCTGTGGCTTTTTTCTTTCGATAAAGGATAGATATGAGCAGCAAGAAAGTTTCTGCTGGAGATTACATTGATGCCCGCTGTACCCGTTGCCGGATCATTTCCAACCATACCATTGTGGCTATGGTTGAAGACAAGGTGGTGCGCGTCCAGTGTAACACTTGCGGAGGCGCGCATAATTATAGAGCCCCCAAGGCGGAAAAACCCGAAAAAGTGGTCAAAAGCCGCGCGGCTGCCGCACCAAAGACTCCCAAGGCGGCTCGCACTGCTCGCGCTAAGGCGGTGGTTCTTGAGCAGGAACAGTGGCATACCGCCAGCCTGGACGCCGATCCGACTAAAGCGGTTCCTTACAGCATGAACGGCAGCTATAAAGTGAAAAGTTGGGTCAGTCACCCCAGTTTCGGCTTAGGGATGGTGATTTCAGTGGTGCCCAACAAGGTTGAAATTCTCTTTCAAGATGGAAAGAAACTACTGCGCTGCGGTAATTGATTGAACGTTGATCGGGCGAGGATGCGTGGATGGAGCTTGCCGAACTGCATGGTTGGAAGATGGATTGTCGTGAGGCGATCGCTCTGCAGCAGGTTCTGGCAGGACTGGTGCGGGTGGAACAGCGGCGGTTACCGCCAGTCAAGACGGTAGCAGGAGTAGATGTTTCCTACCAAAAACACGGCAACCGCTTTTTCTCTGCCGTGGTGGTGCTTGAACTGTCAACCTTGACGCTGGTCGATCAGGCTCACGCCGAAGCAATGGTCGATTTCCCTTATGTCCCAGGGTTGCTTTCGTTTCGTGAACTGCCGGTGATTCTTGATGCCTTTCGGCGCTTGAACACGATTCCCGATGTGGTCCTGGTCGACGGTCAGGGAATCGCCCATCCCCGGCGCCTTGGTCTGGCCAGCCATCTCGGGCTCTGGCTCGATCTTCCAACGGTAGGCTGTGCTAAAAGCCGTCTTTGTGGCGAACATGCCGAGCCGGGGGCGCGGCGAGGGGACCAGGTCCCCCTGTTGTGGAGAGATGTCGAGGTGGGGGCGGTGCTGACAACCCGGGATCGGGTCAAGCCGATGTATATCTCGCCGGGACACTTGATCGATGTCGAGGGGGCGGTCAATTTAGTACTGGCCTGCACTCGTCGCTACCGGATGCCCGAGCCGACTCGCCTGGCCCATCACCTGTCTAACCAGTTGCGCACGTCTGCACTTTGCATGGATCGCCCGACAGAGTCCTAACTCTTCAGCAGTTCGAGAATCGTTTCGGCCTGCTCCTCGCCCAAGGTTCCTTTCTGTAGTGCCAGCCTCACCGTTTCTATTCCCATCACCCGGTAGATATCTTTTAATCCGCCAGGCAAGTTCGCCATAGCGGCAAGATGGCTGGCTACGGTCTGTACGTCACCCCGGGCAATGGGGCCGGTCAGCGCCTGCTTTGGACCGAGGGTGATCAGATTTCGACCAGTTCCCTTGAGCAGGGGGATCAGCATCTGGAGTGCTTCATCTTCTGTGAATCCGCAGGCGGACATGATTTCTGCCGCTGCGGAGGATAAAGTGATCAGGTAGTTTGAGGCGACGCAGGCGGCGGCATGGTAGAGAGGTTTCTGTTCGCTGCGAATACGGAAGGGGTGGCCCCCCATCGCTTCGACCAGGGTTTCACCGAAGGGGATAAGAGCATCTTCCCCTTCCACCGAAAACGGAGTGCCGGGGATGTTGCGCAGTCCGGCGACCGCATCGGCGAAGGCCTGCAGTGGATGCAGCGACAGGGCTCGTACATTTGGGGCCAGGCCCTGATTGAGGATGGCGGCGGGGTGGCGGCCGCTGAAATGGATCAATACCGCCTGGGGGGACAACCAGCCATTTTGCCGCAGCTGTAGAGCTGTTGCAGCCAGAGTGTCGTCCGGTTGGGCCAGCAATACGATCTCACCTTCTTCGGCACGCGAGAGATCGGTGGTGCTGGCGTCGCGATGGCCGACAAAGCGGGCGGCGGTGACGGCTCGGTTGGCATCCCGACTGATCACGGCAGCGATCGGGTACCCGGCTTCGGCCAAAAGGCTGGTCACCGCTTGGCCGAGCCGGCCGGGACCGATCAGGACGATTTTCGGCTTCAATGGACTGGAATGTCCAGATGGCCGATTCCCTCGATTTCCGCAGTCATTCGGTCACCGGTAACAACCGGACCGACTCCGGCGGGGGTGCCAGTGAGGATGATATCCCCATCTTCCAGGGTAAATACTTCGGAAACGGCCTGAATGATTTCGGGGATTTTGTGAATCATTTGGGCTGTCGAACCGTCTTGTCGCAGCTGGTCGTTGACTTTGAGGGTGATCCGCAGGTTGTGCGGATCAGCGACGTCTTTGGCGGGAATGAAGTCTGACAGCGGACAGGCAGTGTCGAAGCCTTTGGCAATTTCCCAGGGAAGCCCTTTCTTTTTGAGGTCGTTCTGCACGTCCCTCAGGGTCATGTCGATCCCCACTCCATACCCGGCGACGTGAGTGAGAGCATCTTTGGCTTTGATGTTTTTGCCCCATTTGCCAATCAGGATGGCCAGTTCCACTTCGTGATGGCAGTCATGGGAAAAACAGGGGATGACCACGGATTCCCGGTCGCCGATGATGCTGCTGGATGGCTTGATGAATAACACCGGTTTTTCAGGAGTCTCGTTGCCCAATTCTTTGATGTGATCACTGTAGTTGCGTGCCAGACACACCACTTTTCCTACCCGAAATGTTTTGGCGGTATCTTTCAAACGGACTGCATGCATTAGATTCCTCCTGAATATTCTTTTTCATTACTTCTTTTAAAGTAATCATAAATTAAATTATTTTTTATGCAAGGTTCGGTTTTGTGCCCGTGGCAGCGACCAGTTGTGCCGGATGGCCAGCAATCGCAGGGTGATGACGCTTAGGGCGGCGACGATGGCGATCAACGCCGGCGGCAAAGGAGTGTGGTGCAGTAGAAACATGAGTGCGCCACCGACCAGGCAGGCCGAGGCATAGACCTCTTTGCGCAGGATCAATGGCACCCGGTTGGAGAGGATATCGCGTACCACTCCTCCGGCGGTGGCGGTGATAATTCCCATGCAGACTGCCCCGATGAAGTCCATTTGATACTCCAGTGCCTTGCCCGTGCCAATTACGACAAAGGTGCCGAGGCCGATGGCGTCGAAGTAGAGCAGGGGATTCTGCATAAATTCGAGACGCCGATGTTGAAAAAAAACAGCCAGGGCGATGGCGATGGAGATATAAAGGTAGAGTTCGTTTTTAAAGCAAAAAGGGGGGAAGTCGCCGAGCAGGATATCGCGCAGGGTGCCGCCGCCGGTGGCGGTGACCATGCCCAGTACCAGCACGCCGAACAGGTCCATATCGCGGCGGACGCCAGCCCAGGCGCCGGAGGCGGCAAAGGCGGCGGTGCCGATTAGATCGAGGATATAGAGTAGATTCACGACAGTTAACCTCCGGTGGCGGGGAGAATAGTCTTTTGTTAAGGAAAAAGCAAGGGTGGTGTAACGGGGACCGGCTGTGCTAAGCTGAGAACCGCGGCGACTCTCCAGGAGACTGCCGCAGATGCTTTCTGCGGAGGACTGACACTATGTTTCTGCCGGTCGGCGACACTCCCAATCCGCCGGGAATCCCCTACGTCAACTATCTGCTCATCGGTCTCAATGTGGCGGTGTTTGCGCTCGTCACCTTGCCGCTCTCCACCACCCGTCCCGATCTTTCCGATCCCCTTCTTTACGAATACCTGCAGGCCGCCGGGGTCCATGGGCGGGTGACGGCCCAGATGCTCCTGGATAACCTTTCGGCGTACGATTTGTTTGTCTTTCGCCATGGTTTCAGGCCGGCATCGCCGTCGATCTCTTCGTTGTTGTCTTCGCTCTTTCTCCACGGCGGGTGGATGCACCTGTTTGGTAATATGCTGTTTCTGTGGATTTTTGGCGATAACGTCGAGCATCGCCTCGGTGCCTTCCGTTATCTGTTGGCATATCTGGCTGCCGGCGTGGCGGCCTCGGTCTTTTTTGCCCTGTTTGTTCCTTCTTCGCAGGTGCCTCTGGTGGGGGCTTCGGGGGCCATTTCCGGCGTCCTCGGTTTTTACTTTCTGTGGTTTCCCCGCAACCGGGTGAAAACTTTCGTTTTTCTCTTTCCTTTTATAATGAATACCTTTCTGGTGCCGGCCCGGTTGGTGCTCGGGTTTTACCTACTGGTCGACAACCTGCTGCCGTTTCTGCTTAATGGTGGCGGTAGTGGTGGAGGGGTAGCCCATGGTGCTCATATCGGCGGTTTCGTCGCCGGCATAGGTATGGCTTTCAGCATGGATCGACTGTCTGGTGAAGTGCGTCTGTTGAAACGCCGACCTGTATATGTGAACGATGAGGTTGAGCGGGATACCGAAGCCG
>JBFHFM010000058.1:0-14660 GCA_041583595.1 Trichloromonas sp.
CTTCCTGGCACAAACGGTTTCGTTGGCGAATTCCTGATTCTTATGGGTGCCTATGAAAGCGAACTTCGTTGGTTCGGCGTATTTGCCACTACCGGCGTCATTCTCGCAGCCGTCTACATGCTCTGGATGTTCCAGCGGGTTATGTTCGGTGAACTGAAAAACCCCGCCAACCAAAAGTTGGCCGATCTCTCGGTCCGTGAAGTGGCTCTTATGCTGCCTCTGTTGCTGTTCGTCTTCTGGATTGGGGTCTACCCGAACACGTTCCTCGATAAAATGAATCCTGCCGTTGATCAGCTGATCCAGCAAGTTAAAGGGAAGCAGCAGGTGGCTATGGTCGAGACGGTCATTCCCGGCCATCTGGAAATGAAATAATTCAAGTTTGAATAAAGCTTAAACCGCTTCCGAAGGAGCATGTCCATGGATACTTTGGTGAAAACCGCCTTGGAAAACATTAACTTTGCTGCAATCATGCCATCGCTGGTTCTGAGCTGTTTCGGTATGCTGCTGTTGTTGCTTAATGTATTCCTGCCTAAAGGTAAAACAAACCTTGTTGCCTGGCTCAGTGTTGTTGCCCTGGTAGTCACCGGCTTCGTTTCCCTTGGGGCTTGGAACGATCCGCAGTTCGGTTTCGCCGGACACGTGGCACTCGACAACTTTGCCACGTTCTTTAATATTACTTTTCTGATTGCCGCTGCTTTGAGCATCCTGATGTCGGACGGTTACCTGAAGCGTGAGGAATATATGGTTGGCGAGTATTATCCGCTGATCCTGTTCACCACAGCAGGTGCTATGTGGATGGCTTCGGGAACGGACATGATGACCATCTTTCTTGGTCTTGAAGTGCTGTCCATCTCGCTCTATGTTCTGGCCGGTTTTCTTCGCACCAAAACCGACTCCAATGAGGCTGGCCTTAAGTACTTCCTCCTTGGGGCCTTCTCAACAGGCTTTCTTCTCTACGGGATCGCGCTGATTTACGGCGTTACCGGCACGACTAATGTTGCTGACATCGGCCTGTATCTGTCGGCTCATCCGGGAGAGCTGTCCAATCCGATGACCCTGGCAGGAATGGTTTTGCTCAGCACTGGTTTCCTTTTCAAAATTGGCGCTGCTCCTTTCCATATGTGGGCCCCTGACGTTTACCAGGGCGCTCCGACTCCGATCACGGCTTTTATGAGTGCTGGTCCCAAGGCGGCTGCCTTGGCAGCTTTCATGCGGGTCCTGACCCTTGGCCTTGGTGGTCTGCAGGATGAATGGACTTCGATTCTCTGGGTCCTCGCCGTGCTGACCATGACCGTCGGAAACGTGGTTGCTATTTACCAGAAAAATCTCAAGCGGATGCTGGCTTATTCCTCTATCGCTCATGCAGGGTATGCGCTGGTCGGTATCGTCGCCGCTAATGAAATTGGTATGTCGGGTATTCTCTTCTACATGCTGGCCTACACCTTTATGAATATCGGTGCCTTCGGTATTCTGGTTCTAGCGGGTAAAAAGGGTGAAGAGAATCTGACTCTTGAAGGGTTCTCCGGTTTTGGCTATAAGCGGCCTCTGCTTGGGGTAGCGATGGCTATTTTCCTCTTCTCGCTGATGGGGATTCCGCCGATGGCCGGGTTCGCTGGCAAATTCTTCATCTTTGCCGGGGCTATCAAAGCCGGATATATCTGGTTGGCGGTGATTGCCATGCTGAATTCTGCAGTCTCCCTGTATTACTACCTCCGAGTCATGGTTTACATGTACTTCAAGGATGCTGTTGAAGAGTATGATTGGGTTACCATGAATGTTGGCGCGGTGGTATCGATTGTTCTTGCTCTTATTGGTGTGCTTTACCTCGGTATTGTACCTGGCAGCGTTATGGAGATGGCTAAATTGGCCATTTTCTGATCCTGTTAAGTTTTAAACACCTAAAGCCCCCGGCAGCACCGGGGGCTTTTTTTGTATAGAATCCAAAGAAGGATTCAAATCCAGACCTTTCAGGGGCGTTATTTTATCCCAAGGAGATGGAGGACGTTCCCTTGTGAGGGTCGTTTCTGCCCATGGCCTCCTCTGTGGACCTCAAGGAAATTGCTGCTAAACGATTTTTCTGGTTTTAGGGAGCAAGGTTCTTTTCGGTCGTGATAGTATGTCTGATGTAATTGAATTGATAAAAAGATAACCCAAGGTTCTTATTTAAAGGTCGAGTTCCTTGCAATGGTTCCCTTTGTGACAGTATGTTCCGTTTCATGTCATATTTAATGAAATCGTTTACTATCTATCTGTTTTAGGGTGCAATTTCTTACAGTTTAGCTTCCTATTTTTTCGCGCTTGGGATTGGCAGGCAGAAGACGCCGATCTTTGGTCTGTGGGTATAATCCGAATGGTTCGAGGGATGCTGCGCGCTGTATTGAACGGCAGGATCAGGGCGTGTAAAGGGTGATTGGTCCAGCCTCTCTTTCGAACAGGAGACGATGTCGCCATGTCAATGCAGGATTTCAGGGGGTTTGTCGAACTCCTCGAAGATAGCGGGGACCTCTGTCGCATTAAGGTTGAAGTTGACCCGGTGTTGGAAATTGCGGCTATCACGGATCGCGTGAGCAAACGACCCGGTGGTAAAGCTTTGCTGTTTGAAAAGGTCAAGGGCTTTTCGCTGCCGGTATTAACCAATATGTTCGGGTCCAATCGTCGCGTTGGCTGGGCGTTATGGACGGACCATCTTGACGCTTTGGCTTGGCGGATTACTCGAGACCTGGAAAAATCCAATGGAAAAGACGCTGAAGAGCGGCTGAAAAACATGGTTGAAGCTCCGGCGTACCTCCCCCGTTTGGTTAGACAGGCATCCTGCCAGGAACTGGTTGAAACACAAGGGGCTGACCTTGGTTTGCTCCCGGCCTTGAAGTCCTGGCCCGAAGATGGTGGCCGCTATCTCACTCTGCCGATGGTCTTTTCCCGGGAATCGGTCACGGGGCGGGTGAATTGCGGTATGTATCGGGTGCAGATTGTCGATGGTAAAACCGCAGCTATTCACTGGGGCGAGCAAGCTGATGGCGCCAGGCACTTCCGGGGCTGGCAGGCTCGTGGCAAGCCGATGCCGATGGCTATCGCCTTAGGTGGCGACCCGGTTCTGACTTACGCTGCCGGGGTGCCGTTGCCGGGTGCTATCGACGAGGTCTCTTTTGCCGGTTACTTGCGACAGATGCCGGTGGCCATGGCTCGTTGCATAACCTGTGACCTGGAGGTGCCAGCATCCTCTGAGATCGTCATTGAGGGCTTCGTCGACACAGCGGCTACCTGCACTGAGGGGCCCTTTGGTAATCATACCGGATACTATGTCGAGCCCACTTTAGCCCCTGCATTCCATGTCACTGCCATCACCCGTCGTCGTGACGCTATCTATCCCTGTACCGTGGTTGGACGATCGCCGATGGAGGATTGTTATCTGGCTAAGGCCAGCGAGCGTTTGTTTCTGCCTTTATTGCAATTTGATTTCCCAGCCATCAGGGATCTAAATTTCCCGATGGAAGGTATTTTTCACGGCTGCGCCCTAATTTCTCTTACCGAGCAGGCTGCGGGACAGGGACGGCCGCTGATTGAGCAACTGTGGAGACAGGGGCTATTGAAGCATTCTCGGCTGTTGGTGGTATTCGATTCGGATGTCGATGTGCAGGATCCCTCCGAGGCATACTGGCATGCGGTCAACCGTGTTCAGGCTGACCGGGATATTCTGATTGACGGGATCAAGCTTGGCATCGATGTTACCCGTCGGCAAGACCGACGGCCCGTAGTTGCAGATCCTGAGACTCTCAAGCTTCTGGAACGGCGTTGGTCTGAATACGGAATCGATTAACGTTATCACCATCAGATAAAGAATTCTGCCATGTCGCTTTGAACTCTCGGTGGTATCCCGTGTCTCAATAGATGGTTTTGGGATGCTCCGTCAGGCGCCTGGATCTGCCATGATGATTAGGGTTGTCTTGAGTTTGTCAGGCTTTTGGCGTTGCTCGATGATTCTGTGGTCTGCCGAAGGAACCCATAGCGTTTCGGACGATGATTCGGAATCCTTGTTCGGCAGTGAGTGGGACCAGCACTTCATAGAAAACCTCCAGGGCTGGCCCTGGCAACAGCAGCATGAAAGGAACTTCTCGACTTGGTGATGGATGTAAATGAAGCTATCCCTCAGATAGGCACGGTAAATGTGGCTCAGGAAACACCTTTACATAGCAGGCTGGCATGACAGGGTCGCCCCTTGATACCCTGCGTGACGTTTTCGGTTACGCTGCCTTCCGTTCACATCAGCAGCCTATCATCGACGGCCTGATTGCAGGCAACGACGCCTTCGTGCTCATGCCGACAGGGGGCGGGAAGTCACTCTGTTATCAGATCCCTGCCTTGCACCGCCCTGGGGTCGGCATTGTTGTTTCGCCGCTGATCTCGCTGATGAAGGATCAGGTCGACGCCCTGCGTGCCAATGGTGTGCGGGCTGCCTACTATAATTCTTCGTTGGGCGCTGCTGAAAGTCGTCGGGTGCTGGCCGAACTGCATCGGGACGAGCTTGATCTGATCTATGTTGCTCCTGAGCGGTTGATGAGCGACGGTTTTCTTGAGCGGCTCGAACACCTTCAAGTGGCTCTGTTTGCGATCGATGAAGCTCATTGCGTCTCCCAGTGGGGGCACGATTTCCGTCCCGAATATATTCAGCTCGGACAATTGCGACGTCATTTTCCTGATGTGCCGTTGATTGCCCTGACCGCTACCGCCGATCCTCAGACTCGTGACGACATTCTCCATCGCCTCGGCCTGCGCCAGGCGACCATCCATATCGCTGGCTTCGACCGCCCCAATATCCGTTATACGGTGGTTGATAAGCGCAAACCGGTAGCACAGTTGCTGGCCTTTATGCAGGAAAGGCCGGAAGAGTCCGGGATTGTCTATGCCTTGTCGCGTAAGCGGGTCGAAGAGGTGGCGGCGCGGCTTCAGGACGATGGAATCAAGGCGGCGCCTTATCATGCCGGACTGGCCGCCGAAGAGCGGCAGCGGGTGCAGGAGGCCTTTCAGCGCGACGAACTGCAGGTGGTTGTCGCGACGGTCGCCTTCGGCATGGGGATCGATAAACCCAATGTTCGCTTTGTGGTCCATTACGACCTGCCCAAAAACATCGAAAGTTATTACCAGGAAACCGGCCGCGCCGGCCGCGACGGGCTCAGAGCCGAGGCTCTGCTGCTGTTCGGTTACGGTGATATCGCCATTTCCCGTGGGTTGATCGAAAAGGGAGGTAATCCGGAGCAGAACCGGATTGAGTTGCACAAGCTGAATGCCATGACCGGGTTTGCTGAAGCCCAGACCTGTCGGCGACGCGTTCTGCTTGGTTATTTTGGTGAGCGGCTCGAACAGGACTGCGGTAATTGTGATGTTTGCCTCAATCCGCCGCAGACCTACGATGCCACCGAAGATGCCCGCAAGGCCCTGTCGTGTGTTTACCGGGTTGGTCAGCGGTTCGGAGTCGGCCACGTTATCGATGTGCTGCGTGGTAGTCGTGGTCAGCGACTCCTCGATCTTGGTCATGACCGCCTTTCTACTTACGGCATTGGCACCGACAAGAGCCAGGAGGACTGGGGGGCGTTGATTCGTCAGTTAATCCATCTCGGCTATCTGCGTCAGGACGTCGCCAGTTACTCGGTGTTAAAGCTTACCGAGCAGGCCCGTCCTCTGCTACGCGGTGAACATCCCCTGGTGCTGGCTCGGCCACGGGGCAAGGTTCGCGCCCAGAAAAAGCCCGGGCGTCGCAAGGTTGTCGATTTCGATTACGATGAAAATCTCTTCAATGCCCTGCGAGGAGTGCGCAAACGATTGGCTGAAGAGGCGGGCGTCCCTCCATTCGTGGTATTTGGTGATGCCTCGCTGGCCGAAATGGCGGCTCGCAGGCCGACTGACCGCGAGGCGCTGCTGCAGGTGAGCGGTGTGGGCAAGCATAAGGCGGATCGTTACGGAGCCGACTTTATCGAAGAAATTATCGGCTACATGTGTCGCTGAGTATTCCGCCCCAATCAGCTGGGGACTATTGTTCCGGAGCGCCTTCCGCTGGGCAAGATCCTTGATTTTTTGGCACAATAGATGCTATACAGATGAGGCGAGAAAACCCCAGCAAGGAGCAAACACATGTTCGGCTCTCAGCCTTCTTTTGTTATGTACGACGAAGAATTCAAGAAGATCAACGTTGTTATCGAGCGGCTACTGCGCGAGTCCAATTCCAAGGTCATTTTCCTGGTGGACAAAAATGGTCAGCTGATATCCGCCGTTGGCGACACCGATCAGATAGATACCACCAGCCTGGCCTCGTTGACGGCTGGCAATATCGCCGCAACCGGTGGTTTGGCTAAGCTGATTGGCGAAAAAGAGTTTTCCATCCTCTTTCACGAAGGGGAAAAGGACAATCTGCATATTTCCATTATCGCCGGTCGAGTCATTCTGGTGGTAATTTTTGATAATCGCAGTTCTCTCGGCCTGGTCCGGTTGCGTGTCAAAAAAGCCAGCGATGAACTGGGTCGGATTTTTGTCGACCTGGCGAAAAAATCTGAGGAGACGGAGAAGGGCAACAAGATGAGCCCCTTTGCCGAAATCACCGACGACGATATCGACAATCTCTTCAGTTAACGGGATACGCCATGTCATTTATTAATTACGCTTCACGAGAAATAAACTGTAAAATCGTATACTATGGGCCTGGTCTCTGCGGTAAAACCACCAATTTGCAGTATATCTACCAGAAGACCGCTCCCGATGCCAAAGGCAAGATGATCTCTCTGGCCACTGAGACTGAACGGACCCTGTTTTTTGACTTTCTACCCCTTGCCCTGGGTGAAATCCGCGGATTTAAGACCCGTTTCCACCTCTATACCGTTCCCGGTCAGGTTTTTTACGATGCCTCTCGCAAGTTAATCCTTAAGGGTGTCGATGGCGTGGTATTTGTGGCCGATGCCCAGGAAGAGCGTCTCGATGCCAACATCGAAAGCCTTGAGAATCTTAAAGATAACCTAGAGGAACAGGGCTACCAGCTTGAAAATCTTCCGTTTATTATCCAGTACAACAAGATTGATCTTCCCAACATTACGCCAGTTGAAGAACTGCGCGCGTTGATCAATCCTGACGGCGTGCCTGACTTTACCGCCTGTGCCGTGACCGGCGAGGGGGTTTTTGAGACCCTCAAAGCGGTAGCCAAGCAGATCCTGATCGATTTGAAAAAAGGGGCACGATAAATCGATTGGGCATTAAAAAACCCCTTGACACCGTCGGGACAATTACGTATATTCCGCCCTGTTAGATCATTCCCTGATAGCTCAGTTGGTAGAGCAGGCGACTGTTAATCGCCTTGTCGCAAGTTCGAGTCTTGCTCGGGGAGCCAAATTGAACACAGGTCGCTTTCGGTAACGGAAGCGGCCTGTTTCCGTTTGTATTCTCTGTTTGTTTCTATAAGAATATCAAAGGGTTTTCTGTCCTTAGTGTGGAAGTGTTTGTCGCATAAGGTCGAGTTCGAGTGGACTATTTTCAGGAGTTGGCGTTTTTTCTCGGTCGATTGTTTTTCGTAAAGAATTGCGGCATGTTGCACGAGTTCTAGTAAGTCTGCGCCTTCGCTGATTCTGGAGCTCGATGCTGTTTGTAGGTTTTCAATTCTCTTGGTTAATTCAGAGGTTTCAGTCTTCCATTTCCCATCCTGTGTTTCAAAAAGTTCTCTATCAATTAATCCATCGAGTTTTCTCTAAAGCATCAGCTGGAAGGCTATCGCCGCCTGACCTTCATGATGCTCGATCGAGATGTGGTTGCCGTCAGCCCCAGCAGCGTTTATCGTGTGCTCAGTGCCGTCGAACTGCTGCGGCGCTTGAACGGCAAGGCGGCCAAAAGGGGAACAGGCTTTGTGCAACCGCTGCACCCCCATGAGCACTGGCATATTGACGTCTCCTACGTCAACCTGTGCGCCACCTTTTACTCTCTGTGTAGCATTCTGGACGGCTGTAGCCGTTACATCGTCCATTGGGAACGGCGTGAAACGATGACCGAAAAGGATGTGGAAATCATTTTGCAGCGGGCCAGGGAGTTCATCCGGGTTGCCGGCATGCCCCACGTTCGGAAATCGCCCTTTTATCCGCAGAGCAACGGCAAACCGGAGAGTTACAAAACCATCAAGACCGAGGACATTCGCCCGAAGGTGGCGCTTTTACTTGACGAGGTCAGAACCCAGATGCCGATAACCGGGGAAGCCTTTAACTCGCTAACTCAACAGGGGCAAATCGCCATTTCCAGCTGAGGCAAAACAAAGGGATGGACTTGATGTTAACTAGCAAATGATGCTTTGAACGGTGTCACCTTAAAAAGCATAGATTGCAGTATGTTATGATGTTACGTCATCATATTTGCAGGCTTCTGGGTTAAGTTAGCAATGAGTTTCATGTCGTCCAGTTGCCAGCCGAAAATCCGTGTAAAAAATCCAAAGACAGCTTGGGCATGCTTCCTGGGCCATTAGGTAGGCTGAAATATTTACATTGCTGTTGAAAAGGTTTAAGTTACGGAGGTGTTTTTTTGTTTTGATTGGGGAGGGTAGTAGATGCTATGCAAAAGAGAAATCCTCTGGATTTTTAGACCGTCCGTTATGGCGTTGGCCGAGCGGGCGGTTTTGTGTTTTCGGTAGGGGGAAAGATGACGCCTCTACCGGAAGCAGAAGCCAGACAACAGATCGATGCTTTGCTTGTCGCCGCAGGCTGGCAGGTTCAGAATGCCAAGGCGACGAACATCCATGCAGCTCGTGGCGTGGCGATCCGTGAATTTCCGCTCCCGGGTCATGGTTTCGCTGACTACCTGCTTTATGTCGATGGCAAAGCGGCGGGGGTGATCGAGGCCAAAAAGGTCGGCAGTACGCTGACCGGCGTCGAGGTGCAATCGGCCAAGTACACCCAGGGGCTCCCCCTCGGCCTGCCGCGCTGGCACAACCCGCTGCCGTTCTGCTACGAATCAACCGGCGTAGAAACCCGCTTCACCAACGGTCTCGACCCCGAACCGCGCTCGCGGGGCGTGTTCGCCTTTCATCGCCCGGAAAATCTGGCCAAGTGGCTCGATGCGGCCCTTGTCTCCGATGGTGTTTCTGGCGATCTCGGCGGTGCCTCCCTTGCGGCCGAAACCCTGCCGCAGACCTTCCTCGCTCGCCTGCAGCAGATGCCCGAGCTGAAAACCGAAGGACTCTGGCCCGCCCAGATCACGGCCATCGACAACCTCGAAGGCTCCCTCAAGAAAAACCGCCCGCGCGCCCTGATCCAGATGGCGACCGGCTCCGGCAAGACCTTCACCTCGATCAGCTTCATCTACCGGTTGATCAAGTTCGCCGGGGCCCGTCGGGTACTCTTTTTAGTCGACCGCGGCAACCTCGGCCGTCAGACCCTGAAGGAATTCCAGCAGTACGTCTCTCCCTACAACAACTTCAAGTTCACCGAGGAGTACATCGTTCAGAACCTCTCCTCCAACCACATGGATCGCACGGCGCGGGTCTGCATCTGCACCATCCAGCGCCTCTACTCCATGCTTAAGGGGCGGGAGCTGCCCGAGGAGCTGGACGAAGAATCGGCGGCGGAACTGGGGAGCCTGTTCAAAGAGCCGGAGCCGATCGAGTACAACCCCGATTTCCCCATCGAGGATTTCGACATCATCGTCACCGACGAGTGCCACCGCTCCATCTACAACCTCTGGCGGCAGGTGCTCGAATACTTCGACGCCTACCTCATCGGCCTCACCGCCACCCCGAGCAAGCAGACCTTCGGTTTCTTCAACAAGAACCTGGTCATGGAGTACGGCCACCCGCAGGCGGTCGCCGATGGGGTCAACGTCAACTACGACGTCTACCGCATCCGCACCCAGATCGGCGAGGCCGGCGGCAAGGTCGAGGCCGGCTATTTTGTGGACAAGCGCGACCGGGAGACGCGGGCAGTGCGCTGGGAGCAGCTCGACGACGATTTCAAATACGACGCCAAGCAGCTTGATCGCGACGTGGTCGCCATCGACCAGATCCGCACTGTAGTGCAGAAATTTCGTGACAAGCTCTTCACCGAGATTTTCCCCGGCCGCACCTGGGTGCCGAAGACGCTGATCTTTGCCAAAGACGACTCCCACGCCGAGGATATCGTCAAGATCGTCCGCGAGGAGTTCGGCAAGGGGAACGACTTCGCCCAGAAGATCACCTACCGCACCACCGGCGAGAAGCCGGAGAACCTCATCGCGGCCTTTCGAACCAGTCCCATGCCGCGCATCGCCGTCACCGTCGACATGATCGCCACCGGCACCGACATCAAGGCGGTGGAGTGCGTCTTCTTTATGCGCATGGTCAAGTCGCGCGCCTACTTCGAGCAGATGAAGGGGCGCGGGGTGCGCATCATCAACGACAACGACTTGCAGGCGGTCACCCCCGACGCCATCAGCAAGGACCATTTTGTCATCGTCGATGCCGTCGGCGTCTGCGAGCAGGACCAGACCGATTCGCTGCCGCTGGAACGCAAGAAGAACGTCGGCTTCGAAAAGCTGCTGCAGGCGGTCGCCTTCGGCAACTGCGAGATCGACGTCATCTCTTCAGTCGCGGCGCGGCTGGCGCGGATGGAGAAGAAGTTGACGCCGCAGGAACAGAAGCAGGTGATGGAGTTGACCGAAGGCAAGTCGCTCAAGGAACTGACCGGCGATCTGGTCGCCGCTCTGGAGCCGGACCGGCACATCGCCGCAGCGCAGAAGGCTTCCGGCCAGCAGGAGCCCGATGCCAAGCAGATTCGCCAGGCAGCGGCGCGGATTCTCGGCGAGGCGGCAAAACCCTTGTGCAACCCGCAGTTGCGCGAACTGCTTTTTGTGATTAAAAAGAAAAACGAGCAGATCATCGACACGGTCAGTACCGATACGGTACTATTCGCCGGCTTCAGCGAAGAGAAGGCCAAAAGCGTGGTCGAATCCTTCGAGCAGTTTATCGCCGATAACAAGGATGAGATCACCGCCCTGCAGGTGCTCTATAGCAAGCCATTCAAACAGCGGTTGCGCTTTGCCGATGTGCAGGAGCTGGCCGAGAAGCTGATCGCCCAGGTCGAGCAGTTGCGTATCTATCAGGCCCATCCTTTAGGGTGGGAGAAGCGCGTTCCCGATGAGCTGTGGGCGGCTTACCAAAAGCTGGAGGCGGGCAAGGTGCGCGGTGCAGCGGCCAATCACATTTTGACCGATCTGGTGTCGCTGGTGCGCTTTGCCATGCATCAGGAGAACGAGCTGGTGCCGTTTCCGGAGAAGGTACAGGTCAACTTTCGCGCCTGGGTCGAGCAGCAGCAGGTTAGCGGGCGACGGTTTACCGATGAGCAGCGCAAGTGGCTGGAGATGATTCGGGATCATATTGCGGCGAATCTGCAGATCGAGACGGATGATTTTGATTATGCACCGTTTGCGCAGGAGGGCGGGATTGGGAAGGTTTGGCAGTTGTTTGGGGATAATTTGAGTACGATTCTGGATGAATTGAATGGGGTGTTGGCGGCGTGATGGGCAAGGAAGAAGGAAGAATGCAGAAGGAAGAAAAAGGCGGCCAGAACGATTTGCGGGATCGCACCAAGCAGTTTGCGTTGCGGATGATCAAGATGTATTCGGCGCTGCCGAAGACGACCGAAGCGCAGGTTTTGGGTAAACAGGTTCTTCGTTCTGCGACTTCTGTCGGTGCCAATTACCGTGAAGCCTATCGCGGGCGCAGTCGCGCTGAATTCATCGCCAAGGCCGGTGACTGCCTCAAGGAGATTGAGGAAACCGGATATTGGCTGGAGTTGTTGGTTGAGGGCGGCATCGTTGCCGAGGATCGCATGCGGGAATTGATGATTGAGTGTGACGAGCTGACGGCAATTTTCGTAACAATTATCAGGAAATCCAAAGAACGGAAGTAAGAAGGATGAATGAAGAAAAGGTGACGCTGGGGGCGGTGACGGAGAACTCTGTCGAGAAGTCCGGGCCGGTTGGCGAAACTTTCATTTACGTTGATATAAGCAGCATCGACCGTGACAGGAAAGTCATATCGGAGCCGAAGACGTTGGCGACTGCGGAAGCGCCGAGTCGGGCAAAGCAGGTGCTGCAAAGCGGCGACGTCCTTGTTTCGATGACCCGTCCGAACTTAAATCAAGTTGCTATTGTGACTCCCGAATATCACGGCGCGATCGGCTCCACCGGATTTCATGTTTTGCGCTCGCAATGGGCCGAGCCGAAGTTCCTCTTTTATCTGGTTCAATCAAACGATTTCATTGATGAAATGTGTAATTGCGTCCAAGGTGCGCTCTATCCCGCCGTACGCCCCAAAGACATTTCTTCATTCGCCTTTTTTCTTCCTTCTTCCTTGGCGCAGCAACGAATCGTCGCGGAGATCGAAAAGCAATTCTCCCGCCTCGACGAAGCCGTCGCCAACCTCAAGCGCGTCAAGGCCAACCTCAAGCGCTACAAAGCCGCCGTCCTCAAAGCCGCCGTCGAAGGCAAACTCACCGAAGAATGGCGCAAGCAGCATCCCGATGTCGAACCGGCCGACAAACTGCTGGAGCGGATTTTGGCCGAGCGGCGCAAGGCGGCGGGGAAGGGGAAGGGGAAGTGCAAGGAGCCGGTCGCGCCGGATACGAGCGGGTTGCCGGAGTTGCCGGCGGGATGGGTTGTAGCAAGTTTAGAGCAGATCACGAGTGCTGAACGAGTTATTTGCTATGGGATTCTGATGCCTAAGGAAAACATCCCCGATGGCATCCCATACGTGAAAGTCAAAGACATGAAGGGAGATAAGATCGATATTCTTGGTCTTCATCGCACAACCCCGAAAATTGCCGAAGAATACAAGCGTGCTTCTTTGAAGGCGGGCGACATTCTGTTGTCTATCAGAGGGACATACGGGCGCGTGGCAGAGGTGCCTCCTGAGCTTGAAGGAGGGAATATCACCCAAGATACGGCACGATTGGTTGTCTTGCCTCCCATTGCCAGAGATTTCGTCTCGTTGCAGCTTCGTGCGAACGATATGCAGATGTATTTTAAAAGTGTTGCCCGAGGTGTCGCTGTAAAAGGTGTAAATATCGGAGATATCAGACCTGCTCCTTTTTTTCTCCCCCCCATTGCGGAACAACACCAAATCGTCGCCGAAGTCGAACACCGACTCTCCATCGTCGCTGGAGCCGAAGCCCAGGTCGACGCCAACCTGCGCCGCGCCGACCGCCTGCGCCAGTCGATCCTCAAACAAGCCTTCTCCGGCCGACTCGTTCCTCAAGACTCCAATGACGAACCGGCCGACGTGCTGCTGGAGCGGATACGGACAGCGCAACCCACGCAAACCAAAGAACCGTCCGCGCATCAACGACAACGCAGAACCACTGCTCACAAGTCAGGAGCGCCGTCACTTCAACCGCTGCCGCTGGTCGCCGAAACCACCGCCACCTACGGCGAAGCCATAGCCGCCCGCATCCTGGCCGCCATGCAACCCGGCCGGCAATACGCCCGCGCCGACCTGGTCGACTCGCTCGGCTTGACCACCGGCCAGTGGAATGCGGCGATTCAGGAGTTGAAGCGGGTAGGGAAGGTGCGGCAGGTTGGGGAGCGGCGTGGGGCGCGGTACTGTAGATAAAACTTACGAGAGACATGATATGGACAAAATCGGTCGAAACGATCCCTGCCCTTGCGGCAGCGGACAAAAATACAAAAAATGTTGTCTCGGTAAAGAAGACGTCTCCTCTGACTCATCCGGAAACCTGAAGAGTCTTTCCGACGAATTGCAGGAGTTGGTGGATGGTCGCTCGTTTGGTTCCCTGAAGGAGGCGAATGCCTTCATCGGTTGGCAGATTGCTCAGAAGAATCGCCGGGGACAGGAGGATTTCGAAGGACTCTCTTCGGAGCAGATGAGCAGGATCCTCTATGCGCCCTTCGACTCCCCGAAACTGGCCATTTTCCCAGAGGTTCTGGAGGTGGCCCCCGATGCCCCGGTGATACAGCTTCTCGATCTGCTGTTGGCCGCCATTGGTGCCGAGGGACTGAAACCAACTGCCACGGGGAATCTGCCGCGCAATCTCTGCCGTGACATCGCGCTGGCTTTTTATGGCGAGGAGGAATATCGGGAGATCACGAAATATGGCGGGATCAACACCGAACCGGATTTCCCCGAACTGCACGTGACCCGTCTGGTGGCGGAACTGGCCGGCTTTATACGAAAATATCGCGGCAAGTTTATCCTGGGGAAGACCTGTCGCACGCTCATGGGCTCAGCAGGGAATCGGGCGCTCTATCCCGTCTTGTTCGAGGCCTTCGTCCGCCGCTACGAATGGGGGTATCTCGATCGCTACCCCGAACTTCCATTCATCCAAAGTTCGTTTCTCTTTTCTCTGTTTCTGTTGTCCCGTCATGGTGACCAGCAACACCCCGACTCGTACTATATCGAGCGTTATCTGAATGCCTTTCCGATGCTGTTGCAGGGTGCCCCTGAGAGCGAATACTGGACGCCGGAGAAGTTGGTCGGCGGCTGCTACTCGCTTCGGGTGCTGCAGCGTTTTGCCGAATTCTTTGGCTTGGTGGAGATAGAACGGATCGGTAATCGGCTACTTCCGGAGGAGATCAGGATAAGAAAACGTCCGCTTCTCGACGAAGTCATCAAGTTTCACTGCTGATTGGTCGACCAGCTATTCGGCTGGTGA
>JBFHFM010000059.1:0-14275 GCA_041583595.1 Trichloromonas sp.
GCTCAACTCTGACAATCCAACCTCAAGCACTCCGGGGACCTTGCCCAGGCCATCGAGCAATTCGCCAAAGATATCCATTTCACCCCGTTCGAGAGAGCCGCCAGTCCCGGTCTCAAGACTCGAAAAGACACTGCGGGCCTGATCATGCGAAGCCTCCTTTAAAACCGACAAGGACTCAGCACCGTTCTTTTCCAACAGCTGATTACTGCGCAGGGTGCCAATAAGGGTACTGAGAGCAAAGACCAGAACAAGCACCAGAGAAAGAAAACCGCCAACTTTGGCCTGAATACTGTGAACATTCAAAAACATGAACAGACTCCTCGCAGACAATTCTGGTTATTCTGACAAAAAAAGTAAACTTTGCGACAGCAACTTACATACCAAAAAATAAGCAAAAAAAATTTACCCCAGCACTACGCTTACCGCACCAGCTCCCATTGTTCAGCAAGCAACCGTAATCCAGGCCGATACTGCCGCAAACAAAGCCGACAATTTCAATTTTGTGCAGCAATAAAAAAAACAATAAAATCCATAAAGAACATCTCACAAATACCCTGGAGGCAAAGAATCAACCGGGAGTCCCCCCCTGTGGGTCATGATTTTGACTACCCTACCGTCAGAATACCGTCCTTTAGACCTCGCAGATAAAAAATAGGACGCCATTACGGCGCCCTATTTTCCACATCTATGATGGTTTAAGCAAAAATCCAGAGAGGACTTGGATAAATGCCCCCCTATCGAGACAAGTTATTTTTCTGCCCCCCCTGATGTCTGCAGGGCAGACTTTGCGCGACAGCAGCAAACGCGGTTTTCCGGGAGAATCAGTTCCAGCCTATCTGCGGTTGACTCTCCCCATACTCCTGATTATCAGCATCAAAACCGAAATCAGACTCGCCCTCTTGTTCACAGATGATGAACCGAGCCAGCATCTGCCGTAGATTGTCGGCCTGTGCGGAGAGCTCTTCGGCAGCCGCGGCACTTTCTTCGGCGCTGCAGGTGTTCTGCTGGGTGATCTGGTCGATCTGCCCGAGGCCAAGGCTAACCTGGGAAATCCCCTCGGCCTGTTCGCTGGAAGCCGCGTTAATTTCACTAACCAGTTCGCTTACATTCCCAATCACACCGACAATTTCGTCGAGCGCCTTGGCTGTCGCCGTGGCAATATTAGAACCGTTCTGGGCTTTGCCCACCGCCCCTTCAATCAATTGGGCTGTTTCCCTGGCCGCCTTGGCGCTACGCGCAGCCAGATTGCGCACCTCTTCAGCGACCACAGCAAAGCCCTTGCCATGCTGCCCGGCCCGGGCGGCTTCGACCGCCGCATTGAGCGCCAGCAGATTGGTCTGAAAGGCAATCTCATCAATCACCTTAATGATTTTCGAGATATTCTGACTGGCACTGTTGATTTCTTCCATCGCCTCAACCATGTTAAGCATCTGGGCATTGCCCTTTTGCGCAGAGGCCTGAGCCTGACTGGACAGACTATTGGCCTGCACCGCGTTGTCGGCATTGAGCCGGGTCTGCGAAGCGAGCTCATTGAGTGACGCCGAAATTTCCTGGACCGAGCTGGCTGAGGTGCTGGCCCCATCGGAAAGGTCCTGACTCGACGCCGCGACCTGGGCGCTACTCGACGAAATTTGATCCGAAGCTTGCTGTATCTGGCCGAGAACCCCTTTCATATCGTTGGCCATTTGCTGCAAGGCGCAACGGATTTCATCCTGCTCATCAACCGGATGCACCTCGATGTCGAGATCCCCCTTGGCCATTTTCTGCAGGGCAGCGACGACTTCCCCTTCAAGATTCTCGGCAAAATCGTTCAGCGCATAGGCCATATCGGAGAACTCGTCATTGCGCCGCCCCACATCGAGACGGGAATGAACCCGGCCGTTTTTCAGTTCTTCGGCCATAAGCACGGTCTTTTTCAGCGGAACAATCACATTGTAGGCAAAACGGATAAAGAGGGTGGCCAACACGGCAACGGTCGCCAGAAAGGTGATCAGTAGATAGACACGAGCCTGTCCGGCCTTTTCATCGAGAGCACTGCGCGCCTCACTGCCAATGCGGTCAGCCTCATCCGAAGCATTCTGCAATTCGAGACGGTTTTCCTCAACCAACTTGCCGATGTTAGCGGACATCGCCCCCAAGGTGCGGGAAATGAACCAGTACATTCCGGTCATCGAAACAACGGTCGAGCCCTGTTTACGGACAAAGGCATCACTGCCAGGGGTTTCGGCAAAAATTTCCGGGAGCTCGAATTCGAGCAAAATGGCCACATCGTTAAAATTACCGACCACCTGCTCACCAACAGTTAGACCGTTGGTGCCGGGAATCACCCTCTCGGCCCCGACTACAGTCTTGACCACCTCGGCCCGTTTCGCGAGAGCCTGGGCTTCAGCGATGATCAATTCAGCGGTCACGCCCGGTTTGTGGCCGTTAGTCCCCTCAACCACGAGTTGCTGCAGCTCGATCAGCCCTTCATTGAGTTCGCTCAAAATCCGCGCCTGCTCTTCGCTCTTCAGGGCCGCATCGGTCGTATCAGCATAGGTCGCCCGAGCTTCACCAACCTGCTGTAAAGCGATAGTCGCCGTATCGGTCAACTGGGAACTCACCCAGTAACCGATCCCCCCCAGAGTCAATAAACCTAACAGACCAATTCCGATGATTAGTGCCATTTTGGCAACGATATTCCATCGGCGGGGCTGATTTTTATTGGTTGGCATCTTTGTCACTCCTCGGCAGAGATTTGTCGAACTATTTCAATATTAGCTATGGCAAGCAAGAATCACCGCATACCATTACATATGGAGCGACGCAGCAAAATACACACCAAAAAACAAATAGTTAACACTTTCTAAAAAGCTTTCCATCCAGCCCCTCAATACCCAATCAAAAGACCAGCCGTCGATGGACCATACCCTGGACACTATCTTTGAGTCGCTCCAATCTCCGTAAAATAACGGCGAAAGCAGTCATTGCCAGCCCTTTCACATTTTCAGATCTCCTATTATTCAATCAAAAAGGATGCATTCATAAAAAGTCAGAAGAGGACTAAACTAAAATTTCATCCGGTCCGGATATATCAAACCTCTGCACACCACGCCCCCTATTGGAATCCCACACTATCGAGAAGAAAACAGCAGGACACTTTGGGTTGCTTTCCAACAGTGGGTTCAGCTTTCTTGCTACAGATACGGCAACAACTAAAGATGAGTGGCATTTTCAGCTAATCGTGGCGAACGGAGGCACAGATGGTCACTGCAGCAAAAGCAGGTCAACCATTTAACGAAAATTGAGAAAATATCGATCTGCAGACCGGAGACACACCAATGGGGAGACAAGGGGAAATCAGGGCAAAATAAATTCAGTGAGAAAGTTAACGAATAACCGCAGTGACAGGGGACGTAATTCACTTGCCAACCTGGAAAAGTCAGCGGCATGTTGGGGTTGCCCGGCGGCTTCAGCCCACTCAGCCACAATTACGGCATCAACTTCGGGGTGAAACTGTAGCCCGTAGGCATTGTGAAAGCGGAAAATCTGCCCGTTGCAGTCGGCCGAAGTCGCCAGAAGAGCGGCCCCGACAGGAGGAGTAAAACAGTCGTTATGCCACTGAAAAGCGACGAAGGAGACGGGAATCCCTGCCAACAACGGATCGAGCCGGCCTTCAGCCGTCAGCGTCACCGGCAACAACCCATGCTCGTCATTGCACTGAGAGTGAACCCTTCCGCCAGTCACTTCCGCCAACAACTGCCCACCGAGGCAGATGCCGAACATCGGCAGGCCGGATTCGCACGCAGTTCGCAGCCAATCCTTCAACGACACCAACCAGGGATACTCGTCAGTGCCCCCTACTCCCATGTAGCCACCGAGAATCAAGGCCCCCGAGACAGATTCCAGGGAGGGCAGGCTGTCGCCGTCAAACAGCCGAACCAGCTGCTGCGGAATCTTGCGTTCGAGCAGGAACTCACCATAGAGCCCGGAAGGCACCCGGGCATCGCATTGAATCACCAACAGCATGATGCCTCCATTTTCAATAAAGCCGGCGGAAGGCCGAGGCCTTGACCACCGCATAGATTTCGGCGCCGGGCACAATGTTCAGCTCCTCGGCCGCCCGCGTCACCACCTGGGCGATCAGCCGTTCACTGCCGCAGGCCAGCTCGACCCCGATCCGCCCATCAAGCTCAAAGGTGCTGACCGCCTGACAGCGTAGCAAGTTGCGAGCGCTGATTGCCTCGGGTCGGCCGCGAAAGAGCATGATATCCTTGGACGACAGCTCGAACAGCGCCCCTTCCGCCCGCCCTGGGGTGGTCAGCAGCCGAGTCCCGTTCCAGCGGTAGGCAAACAGGCCGTCTTCCTCGATCGGGTCCGAAAGCTTGAGCAGGTTGATATAACCGGCCCGAGTCCAGCCCATTCGCTGCCGGGCCAGCTCATCGGGGCTGGTCTGCGCCGACACCTCCCCCTTGTGCAAGACAATCACCTCATCGGTCATCAAGCGCATCTCGTTCATCGAATGGGAAATCAGCAGGGTCGGCACGGAAAAACGCTCGCTGATGGCGTTGAGATAGGGAATGATCTGATACTTGAGAGCCTCATCGAGAGCCGACAGCGGCTCATCCATGAGCAACAGCTTGGGGCTGGCCAGCACCGCCCGTCCCAGCGCCACCCGTTGCCGCTCGCCGCCGGAGAGGGCGTCGGCGCGGCGGTCAAGTAATTCGCCCAGATCGAGCACCTCGATCAGATCTTTCGGCTCGATCTTGCGCAGCGCCTTCGGAGTGCGCTTGTAGCCATAAAGGAGGTTACGCCGCACGCACATATGAGGGAAAAGGTGGGCGTGCTGAAAAACCACGGAGATGCGCCGCCGCTCTGGCGGCAGACAGATACGCCTGTCTGAGCAGTACAGCACTTCGCCGTCCAACTCGATACGCCCCGCATCGGGGGTAATCAAACCGGCAATCATGTGCACCAGGGTCGATTTACCGCTTCCCGAGCGGCCGAAAATGCCGACCCGATCGGCATGGGTGACAAAGCTGGTGTCGAGAGTGAAATCACCAAGCCGCTTACGCAAGGAAATATCGAGCATCAGGACTCCCTCCGCCGGCTGAAGCGCCGCAGCAGCCCTTCGTTGAGCAGCAGCACGGCAAAGGAGAGCACAATAGAGACGACACACAACGACAGCGCCATGCGGTCGCCTCCCGGGGTGTTTGTGTAGTCGTAGATGGCCAGTGGGATGGTCTGGGTCACCCCGGGGATGTTGCCGGCGATGACGATAGTGGCGCCAAACTCGCCGAGACTGCGGGCAAACATCAGGGTCGCCCCAGCCAGCACCGAGCGCCCGGAGAGTGGCAGAATGATGGTAAACAAAGTGTCGTACCAGTGCGCCCCCAGAGTGCGCGAAGCCTGCAGAAGCTTTTCATCGATCCCCTCCAGGCCGAGCCGGATCGAGCGTACCAGGAGCGGAAAACCGACCACCATCGATGCGAGAACCGCCGCCTTCCAGGTAAAAATGATACGGATGTCCCACGACTTGAGCAGCGCCCCGAGCCAGCCGCGCTCGCCCAGAAGGAGCAGCAGCAAATAACCGACAACCACCGGCGGCAGAACCAGCGGCAAGTTGACCAGCCCGTCGATGAACGCCTTGCCACGTACCCGTGAGAAGACCAGCAGATAAGCCACGGCATAGCCAGCCGGCAGCGACAACAGGGTCGCCGCAATGGCGACCTTGGTCGAAAGCCAGATAGCCTGGACATCTGCGGGGGTCAATTCGAACATAAAGCCAGCTCATTCTGCTAAAGGTTAAAGTGGAAAAAATGACCACAAAGGCTCAGTGAAACAAAGACTTGCTTCTTCTCAACCCCGATACATCCTGGCCAACAGAAATTTAATTCATTTTGTTGCGGGAACGCCGCAGAGAAATCCCTTCTGTGCCTCCCTGTTGCTCTGGCCAAAACTCATTACTTCACTACGAAGCCATGTTTCGCCAACACAGCTTGAGCCTCGGCACTCTGCAGAAAATCGAAGAAAGCCGCGGCTTCGGGGTTTTTCGCACCGGCTAGGGTCAACGCCATCGGATAGGTCACCTCCGGATATAAGTCCGGAGACACGACAAACCGGATGACCGCCTCTCGGGCCAGCCGCGCATCGGTACGATAGACAAAGGCGCCGTCCACCTCGCCGCGATCGGCGTACATCAGCGCCTGCCGCACATCCTTGGCGTACACGAGCTGGCCGGCCGCGCAGAGCGAATCAAACAGACCCGCCCCGATCAGCGCCTGCCGGGCATACTGGCCGGCAGGAACACTGTCCGGGCTGCCAATGGCTATCCGCTCAAGTTTCGGCAGATCGTCAAGAGACGCCGCCCTTACCTCCGGATCGGTTACAAACACCAATTCATTATGGGTCAGAACACAGATGCTGTCCGCTTTTACCAGCTTTTCGCCACGGAGAAAATCCATCCACTTAGGATTCGCCGAAATGAAAATATCGGCCGGTGCCCCGCTAGAGAGCTGCTTGGCCAGAGTACCCGAACTGCCAAAATTACGGATAAAGCTCAATGCAGCATGCTGCTGACTATAGGTTTCAGTGATTTCGGTCAGAGCGTCGGTCAAACTGGCGGCGGCAGAAAGCCGAACGTCACCGGCAAAGGCTAACGAGTTCGAGAACAACAACAGGCAAAACGCAACAAACCTCAACATGGGCAGACTCCTCATCCATCTTCGAAAGCATATGGATCTTAGCATATAATGGGCCAACCTTGGCATTGTTCTCACAATATCGCGAATAAAAAAGCCCCGTGGTTGAACCACGGGGCCTCGTTGCCAGAATAGTCAAGCGCACTTCTCTGTGACGCCAATCTGCCCTTGAACCAAGCATCAGACATGCCAAACTTCAACAAAGAGATTGTTGATTAGAGGAAACCCCGGCAGAATGCCCATGCCCCTCTGCAAAAATTATCAGCAAAACTTGTCCACCTTCCACCCTCTTCTTAATCACCCCAAAAACATGCCCACCGATTAAGCATCCACACCAGCCTCTGCCTATTTCCTCGTCTTGCTCACACCGGAACATCGCCGTTTTCTGGCCATTAGACACCCCGGGAGATAATATCTATAACACAACACAAATAGCGTATTTACAATGATTTACGAAAAGAAGCCCTCCCAATGGCGACATCATCACCAAGGAAAAGTCTCGCCATGGCGAGACTTTTGCAATCGATTCGGTCAGGAACAGCGCTGTCCCTTATTCAAACTCCCGCCCAACGACGCGCAGGGGCTGATTGACCTCTGAAACCACCCAGAAAGGATCAGACCTTGGCCAGCAAACCCAAAATCAAAGACCTGCTCGACGAGAGCGCCTGCGAACATAACAAGACCAGGAAGACCGCCTGCAACGCTCCGACTCCGGGAGCGACCACCGGGGGCTGTGCCTTCGAAGGGGCGCAGATCTCGCTTTTCCCTTACGCCGACGCCGCCCACCTGGTTCACGGTCCGATCACCTGCATCGGCGCCTCCTGGGAAACCCGCACCACCAAAACCAGCTACGAGGGGCGCGACCACACCCAGATGGGTTTCACCACCGGCATTTCCACAGGTGACGTGGTCTTCGGCGGCGAAGAGAAGCTGATGGCCTCGATCGACTACATCATGGCCCACTATAGCCCCGAGGCGATCTTCGTCTATGCCACCTGCGTCACCGCCCTGATCGGCGACGACATCGAGGCGGTCTGCCGGCATGCCGAAAAAAAATACAACCTGCCGATGATCCCGGTGCACGCCCCCGGCTTCGTCGGCAGCAAAAACCTCGGCAGCCGACTCGGCGGCGAAGCGGCCCTGGCCAGCCTGATCGGCACCGCTGAACCGGAAACCACCACCGACTTCGATATCAACCTGATCGGCGAGTATAACGTCACCGGCGACATGTGGCAGTACTCGCACCTGCTGGACGAGTTGGGAATCCGCATCCTTGCCACCCTCAGCGGCGACGGCCGGGTGGCTCAAATCCGCACCGCTCACCGGGCCAAACTCAACGTCATCGTCTGCGCCAAATCGCTGATTTCGCTGACCCGAAAAATGGAAGCGAAATACGGCATCCCGCAGGTCTCCCTCTCTTTCTACGGCAAGCGCGACACCAGCGCCGGCCTGCTCGCCATCGCCACAGCGCTGGGGAATGCAGACCTGATCGAACGGACGAAAAACCTCATCGCACGTGAAGAAGCCAAACTGGAAGCAAAACTCGAACCTTACCGGACGATTTTCAAGGGCAAAAAGGCGGTGCTCAACACCGGCGGCAACAAGAGCTGGTCGATCGCTTCGGCCCTGCAAGATCTGGGGATTGAAGTCGTAGCCACCGCAGTAAAAAAAGCGACCGAGGCCGACCGCGAGAAGGCCAGGGAGTACCTGGGCGAAAACGGCGTGTTGATGATGAACCCCGGTGCCGAGCAGGCCAAGCTCATCGAAGAACGCGGTGCGCACCTTCTGCTGGCCGGCGGGCGCAGCCTTTACACGGCGATTAAAAAGGGGATTGCTTTCGCCGACGTCAACCAGGAAAAAAAGAAGAGCTACGGCGCCTATGACGGCCTGCTCAACCTGGCCGAGGATCTCAAGAACGCCTTGGAAAACCCGGTCTTCAAAAACGTCTCCAGGAGGGCGCCATGGGAGAAGTAATCCATAAATCGAACAAACCGCTGCAGGTCAATCCCTTCAAGCTCTCCCAGCCCATGGGTGCGACCCTGGCTTTTCTCGGAGTCGATGCCTGCATGCCACTGATGCACGGCGCCATCGGTTGTACGTCCTTCACCAAAGTCTATTACACCCGGCATTTTGCCGAGCCGATCGCCATCCAGACGACCGCCGTGTCCGACGTCACCGCCATTCTCGAGGGCGGCGACACCAGCATCGTCGAGTCGGTGAAAAATATCACTAAAAAGGTAACCCCAAGCTTGATCGGTTTGCACTCCACCGGGCTCACCGAAACCAAGGGGGATGATATCCGCGGCGTAGCCAGTAAAATCACCTTCCCCTTAGTTTACGTCAACACCCCCGACTATGAGGGCGGCCTCGAGAGCGGCTGGGCCCTTGCGGCCAAGGCGATGATCGAGCAACTGACCCTGGCAACCGAAACCATTGACGACGACAAGATCGTGCTACTGCCCCACGCCAGTCTGACCCCGATCGAAGTGGAAAAAATCAAGGACTTCATCGCCACCTTCGGCTACGACGTGTTGGCCCTGCCCGACCTGTCGACCTCTCTCGACGGACATCTCGGCGAGAAGCAGGCGGCCCTCTCCAGCGGCGGTATCAGCGTTGACGAAATCCGTCAACTGGCCGATGCCGGGCTGGTCATCAGCGTCGGCGATTCGATGCAGGGATGCGCCAAGGCGCTGCAAAAGAAAAACCCCTTCATCCGCCATCAGCACTTTGCCCATCTAAGCGGCCTGGATGGCGGCGACGCGCTGGCCGAACTGCTCCTGAAGGAAACCGGAACCTGCCGGCCGCAGTCGGGAATTATCCGTTGGCGCAAGCGACTCCAGGATGCCATGCTTGACGGCCACTTTTCCCTCGGGCAGACGCGGGTCCTCGCCGTCGGCGAACCGGACCATCTCGCCGGACTCTGCCAGACCCTGTACGAGGCGGGAGCCCGGGTCGCCATCGCCATCAGCAGCGTCGACTCACCGCAACTCGAAAAAATCCCGGCGGCCAAGGTACTGGTCGGCGATTTGGAAGATGCCGAAAATCTGGCCGACGAATACGATCTGATCGTCGGTAACTTTCACTGCGAGGCATTGGCGCACAAGCTGCACAAAGCTTTAGTGCTGCGCGGCTTTCCCAACTGGGAAGAGGTCGGAAATCAGTTAAAGAATGATATTCTGTACGAAGGCGGGGCTTATTTTCTGTTCGAATGTGCGAACGCTGCGGAGAAAATGCGGATGCATGGGTGATTTTACCCGGTAAAGAAGCAAAACCGGCGGCCGGGAGCCGACGATTTTTGCTTAGCCGTCTCCAGACTTTTTGCGAATGCATCCTTAATAAAAGAAGAAACAAATGATCGGCTACACCGAAACCATTCGAAAATACGCTGCCGATGACCGCTGGGTTGGCATCCTCGATCCTGCCGACGGCACCGGTGAGGTTGGCCTCGACGCTGGCGAGACCGGTAGGCGTCTGGCGGTGCGCTTCACATTGCGCCGACAAGAAGACCGGGTGAAAGAAATCCGCTTCCAGGTCTTCGGCTGCGGCTTCACTATCGCCGCCTGCGCCGCCGCCGCGGAACTGTCTGATGGCCGCTCCCTCGATGATGCCCTGGCCATCGATGCCGCCACGATAAATACCACCCTCGGCGGCCTCCCCGAAGAGCGCAGCTACTGCGCCACCCTCGCTATTGAAGCCCTGCACGCGGCGGTACGGAGCGCCTGCAGCGACAGCGCCGTGCTGAGCGTGAGTTCGACCAGCGAAGAAGATCACGGCCCCCGCGTCAGTGCCGACGACCCGACCTACCAAGCACTGATGGCGACCCCCGCCCCCGCCGGGGTTGCCGGCGAAGACCGCCACCTCTTCGCCTGCCTGCTCGCCGTGGCCGCCGCCGAACCCTTTGAAACCACCGAAGCCCTCGGCCTGACCCGGCAGGAACTCGCCTCCCTGCTGAAAATCTATTTCCCCGGAGTCGACCCCTCACTGCTCGCTCCACGCCCAGACTCCGCCCTACAGGCGCCCCCCGAGGCCAACGTCGATGTCCTGTCTATACTTTTCTCGCACGTACCCAAGGACGGCAGCGGCCAGGAAATCCAAACCGCCCTCTGGCTGGTCCGCATCCTCGCCGCCCGCGCGGCCCATCCCGGCCATCTCTGGGTCGCCATGGGCCTGTTTGAGCGCCCCGAACTCACCGCCAGCATCCGCCGCCATCTCCCCTCGTTGGCTGCCGCCAATAATCAGGGGATGCGCTGGAAACGCTACCTCTTCAAACAGGTATGCGACCAGAACGGCGGCACCCTGTGTAAATCACCTAACTGCGGGGTCTGCAGCGACTACGCCCTCTGCTTTGCCCCCGACTGATCAAGAACAGGAGTCTTACCTATGCAGTGCAAAAAAGACCGCTACGTCAGCTACAAGAATATCGATTGTGAAGGAAACTCAAAAAGGCTGATGACGATGCTGCGCCACCATATCGACCAACCGAACCGGACCAACGCCTTCTGGGAAAAATTCAAGGAGAAGCTGGCCCAGGTCGGCAAGCCACAAGAAAACAACGGTCGCTGCCTTGACGAACTTTTTCTGATCCACACTTACATCAACAATCTCTATGAAATTTTTGAAGAATACGAAGACACAGAGGCGCTCACCCTGCTTGACCAGATCGAGCGCGAATGCTGCTGAAACTTAAGCAGCCAACAGAAACAGAGGACAAATAAATGGCCCGAATCATCTTCTGGGAAAAACCAGGATGCAAAGGAAACAGCCGACAGAAGGAAATTTTGCGCGCTTCGGGACATGAGCTCGAGGTACGCGACCTGCTCAAAGAACCCTGGACGCGGGAAACCCTCGCTCTCTTCTTCGGCAACCGAAAGGTCGCCGACTGGTTCAACCCTTCCAACCCTCGGGTGAAATCGGGCGAACTGGAGCCGGCCGCCATCGCTGCCGAGGACGCTCTGAAGATGATGGTGACCGAACCGCTGCTGATTGTCCGCCCGCTGATGCAGGTCGGTCAAGAACGTCTGGCCGGTTTCGACGTGGCCCAGGTGCACAACTGGATCGGGCTCGCCCTCGACTCGGTCGGTGAACGCGATCCCCAAAACTGCCCCTGTGTCACCAGCGAAAATTAAACCATTCGCCAAGGAGAATCGAACATGCAGCTGAACCCGATCGGCACCATCTATACCCCCTTCCAGCAGATCGCCGACATGCCGGTGCAGCCCTCTGGTGCCCAGGGGGTTGCCGGGCGGATCGAGCTGCGACCCGAGCTGGCCGAAGGGCTCAAAGACCTCGACGGTTTCTCGCACATCATCGTGCTCTACCATTTTCACCTGGTCTCCCGGGTCAGCCTTACCGTCACCCCCTTTCTCGATCCCCAGCCGCGCGGCGTCTTCGCCACCCGCGCCCCGACTCGCCCCTGCCCCATCGGCCTGTCGGTGCTGACCTTGAAGGGAATCCACGGCCACACCCTCGAGGTCGAGAACGTCGATATGCTCGACGGCACCCCACTGCTCGATATCAAACCCTATGTCCCTGAGTTCGACCAGCGCACCGAAGTGCGAACCGGCTGGCTTGAAAAGGCCACCGGCCGCTCGTTGACCGCCCGTAGCGATAAACGCTTTGAATAATCCCCCGAAAGGACTCGCATCATGACCGACCTGGACAAAGCCCTGGAAAAGTTCATCCAGGAGAACGAAGAACACGCCCAGTATTACGACCTGGTCCTCAACACGACCTTTTACATCCCCACCGTTGACGATGAAACGACAGACGACAAAACCATAGTTTCTGAAAATGACAGCTTCGCCCCGATGATTCTCGAATCGGAGGGAAAGAACTACATGATGCTTTTCGATAGCGAAGAACGCCTGACCGCCTGGGCCAAGGAGTCAGTCAGCTACGTGGCTTTTCCCGGCTATGTCATTGCCGAGATGTCCCCGCCAAACCTGCACTGGGCGGTGAATGTCGGCACTGATTTCTCAAAAGAGTTTGTTCCCGAGGAGATCGCCTGGCTGAAAAAGGTGGTCATAGAGTGCGTCGAAGATACGGGCAATCAGGAATAGTTTGCCAGGCGGAAGCAGCCGATTTACCGGCGCCTTGAACCGAGAAAAATCGCCATCAGGATCAACGTGATACCGAAGATCTCATAGCCATCGGTCGGGCGATGAAAGATGAGGACATCCCAGGTAAAAGAAAGGGCCGGCTGCAGGAGCAGAACGAGGCTGGCCAGAGTAGCCGGCACCTGGCGCATAGCCGAAGAGATCAGCGACCAGCCAAGGGTGGTGCTGAGTACGCCGACCCCGATCAGGGCCAGAAGCGAAGGGGTGTCGGGGATGACAAACGAAGCACCGCCGGCCGTGGTCACCAGAGCCATGAAGCTCATGCAGACCAGCGAAATCGCCAGCATGGCCGAGACGCCGCTGACGGCGGGATGCGCCATCGCCTGTTTGATCAGCAGAATGTAACCCGAATAGCAGACCGCGGTGCCGAGTCCCAAGGCGATGCCGAGCCGGGTACCCGTATCCAGGGCCGCCAGGTCGACCCCGGTAATCATCAGCAGCCCGGCCAATGCCAGCAGCACTGCGGCTATAAACAGCGGAGAGAGCTTCTGTTTCAGCAGCAACCAGGAAAAGAGCGCGGTGAAGAAGACCTGAAAGTTCCCCAGCAGGGTCGACAGCCCGGGTCCGACCAGGAGGATGCTGCGGTGCCAGCACATGAAGTCAACCCCGAGAAAGAGCCCGCCCCCCGCCAGGACCAATGCCGCCTTTGCGGGCATGCGCCAGGGAATTTTCGCCACACCGATCCAGAGCAGCAACGCCAGCGCCGAAAAAAGCATCCGGTAAAACCCGGCCGCATCCGGTGCGACATGCGCCAGCTTGATGAAAATCGGCGAAAAGCTGATACAAAGCGAACCGGCCAACAGCTGCAGCAACGGCTTGCGAATCAAGACGGACGGTGGCGTATGTAACGGGGTTGAGGCCATGGATTCAAACCTGAAGAAAAGAAATAAAACGCTCGTAAGGCCGCAAAAGCATAGCCCAATAACCTGTCAGGCCATGACCTTCCGTGCCTTTCAGAACCCTGCCTCGCTGTGAATGACAATAAAAACCGCCGGCCCCCCTTAAGCAAGACCGGCGATATGATTTGGCAGAATGAACGAATTGATCATTTGCCCGGAATGGTGATACACAGACATTCTGCCTCGGCGAAAACCGTCTCGCCACGGCAGATTCGACCATGCACCATGACCTTGCGCCCCTCTGCGGAAATCACCGTGCTCTCCACAGTCACCACGTCCTCCAGGGGCAGCAGATTGCGGAAGCTGATATTGAGATTGCCGACCACGATTGGATATCCAGCAGCCCAGGCCGCCAGCCCGAGCACCTCGTCTAGCACCGCCGCCATCGAACCACCGTGGGCATGTCCCGGAGGACCCTCGGTTTCGGGGCCAAACCAGATCCGCGCCCGTAATTTCTGTTCACCATCCCGGTAATAACGGACCCGGTAGCGGTTGCCATCCGGCTCGCCGGAAACAAAGCGCAAGGACGCGCCGACCAACGAAGGCGCATCAAACGGAACCCATCCCTCCTCACCACTCA
>JBFHFM010000060.1:0-14265 GCA_041583595.1 Trichloromonas sp.
GTCAACCGAAACCCTGTGGACTTTTGTTCCCGATCAGAGTCAGAATAACCTGAACAACCGATCGCTGGTACTGCTGGCCCAAAAAGGAGGCGACACGGTCCTTCTTCCCGGAGACCTCGAAGAAAATGGGATTGAACAACTGTTAGAGAAACCGCTTCCGCTCCCGGTCAGCTTGCTCAAGTATCCTCACCACGGCAGTCGCAATTCTCATCCTGAGTTACTGCTGGATTATTTGGCCCCACAGCAGGCTTTCGCTTCACTCGGTGCCGGCAATACTCATAAGTTTCCCCACCCCGAGGTGATATCCGCGCTTCAGGTGCGCAACATCTCCTTTTGGAGGACCGATGTACACGGCAGCCTTCGATTCACCACCACCGGCCACGGCTGGCAAGCAACCCATTGGAACCAAAGGCTTTTCCGTTGACACCGAAAGAAGACTCTGATAATTTAATATCTTCTATCATGGGAGCACCCCTGGATGAAAAAACCAGCCATACTGGTTGTTGATGACGAGCTGTTCTTCCGGCGGCTTTACGCCGAATTACTCGGTGAAGAGGGCTACGAAGTCGAAACCGTCGCTTCCGGTGACAGCGCTGTAAACCGGCTGCGCCAGGGGGGGATCGATGTAGTACTAACCGATCTGGTCATGCCCGAAATCAGCGGGCTCGACGTGTTGCGTCAGGCACGCGGTATTGACAATCCTCCCGAAGTTATTCTCGCCACCAGCCACGCCAGCCTGGAGACCGCCATCCAGGCCCTCAAAAGCGGAGCTCGCGATTACCTGATCAAACCATTCGACCCTGAAGAACTACGTCACCTGGTCCGCACCTGCCTCGAACAACGACGCCTGCTCGATGAAAACACCCTTCTTAAAGGTCAAATTCGGCTTTACCAGGCCGGGCAAAACCTGGCCTCGCAGATGGAAATCAACAAACTTCTTCCGCAAGCCATCGAAACCATGTCGAGAGAAATCGGCAAGGGACGCGCTTTCGCCTTTATGCAGGAGCGCAACAAACCCCCAAGAATTATCGGCCACCAGGGGGATGACAGCGAACTTCAGATGCAAACCATGGGGCACGCCCTTTTTTCTGGTCTCCGCGATATTTCGGGGCTGCGCCTGATGCAAAAAGACGAACTTCCCGCCAAGCCAACCTGGCCCCACGATTTACGTACCCTGTGCGTATTCCCCCTGCGTTTTGGCAAGCACCTGCGCGGGGCCCTGTTTTTTTATAATCTTCCGGGCACAGACCTTCCGCGCCCTTTCCCATACGAAAACCTGCTATTTCTGGCCGAGCAGGCAGCCAGCGGCTTCCAAAACGCCTGTCGTTTTCAGGGGACCAAAGACCTGATTTACATCGACGATCTGACGGGCTTACACAACTACCGTTACCTGCAAACGATTCTCGATCAGGAGATTCGCCGGGCCGAACGCTTCGGCCTGGAACTCTCCCTGGTTTTCATGGATCTCGATCGCTTCAAAACCATCAACGATTCACAGGGGCATCTGGCCGGCAGCCGGGTACTGAAAGAGGTAGCCGATCTGCTGCGCCAATGCGTTCGCGAAGTTGACCTCGTTTTCAGATACGGTGGCGACGAATTCACAGCCGTACTGATCGAAACCGGCAGTCACGGCAGTTCCGTAGTCAGCGAAAGAATCCGCAGCACCATCGAGAACCATTCGTTTCTGGCTGACACTCCCAATCCGGTACACCTGACCATCACCGTGGGACAAGCCGTTTACCCGAGTAACGCCGTTAACAAGCAATCTCTCATCGACCTGGCCGACCAGGCCATGTACCACGGCAAACAGGTGCGCAACGTCACCCGGGGAGCATGGGAACTCAAGAAAGAACCGCCTGCATAGACCCCAACAAGCACCTCGACACCCACCCGAAAACCAACCTCGGATAATCTCTCAATCACACCGTAGCAATTCATTCAATTCTGCGCTATGCTATGGCCCGCGTTCCGGCCTCACCAGGTCGAATAAATATTGAAAGGTAGAACAGCGTGAGCATCTCAGGCATCAAGGGAATGAACGATATCCTGCCGGGTGAAGTAGAAACCTGGCAGTTCCTAGAAGAACAGGCCCAGCGGATTTTCGGAACTTATGGCTTTTCTGAAATTCGCGTCCCGGTTGTTGAAAAGACCGAGCTTTTCTGCCGCTCGATTGGTGAAACCACTGACATCGTCGAAAAAGAAATGTACACCTTCGACGACAAAAGCAACCATTCTCTAACCCTGCGTCCTGAAGGAACAGCACCGGTCATACGCTCCTTCATCCAGAACAAGTTGCAGACGAAAGACCCCGTGGCCAAGCTCTACTATAAAGGTCCGATGTTTCGTTATGAGCGACCACAGAAAGGACGCTATCGCCAGTTTCACCAGATTGGCGCCGAAGTCATCGGCATCGAGGATCCTAAAATCGATGCTCAGGTTTTGACCATGCTGTCCCATTATTTCGAGGCCGTCGGCATCGAAGATGTCCAACTGCAGCTCAACTCTCTCGGCTGCCCCGAATGTCGCCCGGCTTACCGTCAGGCCCTGATTGACTTTCTCGAAGCGCGCTTAAGTGATCTCTGCGACGACTGCCGGCGGCGCTACCAGACCAATCCATTACGTGTTCTTGACTGCAAAATGACCGGATGCAAAGAAGCGACCGTAGAAGCCCCGTCGGTACTCGATCATTTATGTGACGGCTGCAACGACCATTTTAACAAGGTACAGGGGTACCTGGTGGCCGTAGGCACCCCGTATTCCATCAATGCACGCATGGTCCGCGGTCTTGATTACTATACCAAAACCACCTTCGAAATGGTCACCAATAGCTTAGGCTCACAGAATGCCGTCGCTGCCGGCGGCCGCTACGACGGTCTGATTAAAGATTTGGGAGGACCGCCACTTCCAGGAATCGGCTTTGCCATGGGCGTTGAACGTCTGGTCCTGATGAAGGGAGATCAACGCATCGCCCCCAACCGGCCAGACTTGTTTCTGGCTGCTCTCGGTGACGAAGCGATAAATTTTTCATTCGCACTCATGTCGCGACTACAACGACGAGGCCTGCACGCCGAAATGGATTATGAGGGGAAGAGCCTCAAGTCTCAGTTGCGGCGGGCCGATAAGCTGCAGGCCCGGCGGGTGCTGATCATTGGCGGCGATGAACTGGCCCGTCATGAGGCCCAACTGCGCACTATGGAAATTGGTTCACAGGAGACCATTTCGCTTGAAGGTATCGAGGATTTTCTGCTGGACGGGTTGACACCACCCCCCAGGCAGGGATAATTCTTGACGGCCGCAGGACGCGGTCTCTATAATCACCAATTGAAAAAAAATCAGTTTAAAAACTCTAATTATATAATACCGGGAGGATACGAACTTGAACGATGTGTTGGGTGACTGGAAAAGAAGCCATTACTGCGGCCAGGTAACAGCTGCGGAAATTGGTAAAGATGTGTGCCTGATGGGTTGGGTACAGCGACGCCGTGACCACGGAGGGCTGATTTTTATCGACCTGCGTGACCGCGAAGGTATTGTGCAGCTCGCACTTGACCCCGACCGAGACCCCGATGCCCACACCAAGGCAGACAAGATCCGCAACGAATTCGTGGTTGCCATCCAAGGCAAGGTTTCTCCCCGGCCTGAAGGGACCGTCAACCCGAAAATGAAGACCGGTGAGATCGAAGTTGAGGTCCGCGACCTGCGCATCCTCAATACGGCCAAAACTCCGCCCTTCATGCTCGACGAATTTTCCGACGTGGCCGAAAACATCCGCCTTAAGCACCGTTACCTCGACCTGCGCCGCACCAACGTGCAGAACAACCTGATGCTGCGCTACCAGGTCACCCGCACCGTGCGCCGGTATCTCGACAGTCATGGTTTCCTCGACATTGAAACCCCGGTACTGACCAAGAGCACCCCGGAAGGCGCTCGTGACTATCTGGTTCCCAGCCGCGTCAACCCCGGCACCTTCTATGCGCTCCCCCAATCCCCCCAGTTGTTCAAGCAACTGCTGATGGTTTCGGGATTCGACCGCTATTTTCAGATCGTACGGTGCTTCCGCGATGAAGACTTACGTGCCGACCGTCAACCTGAATTCACCCAGATCGATTGCGAAATGAGCTTTGTCGACCGCGAAGACGTTATCAAGGTGATGGAAGGAATGATCGCCACTGTCTTCAAAGAAGCCATCGGCGTCGAAGTGTCCTTGCCAATGATCCGCATGACCTATCAGGAAGCGTTGGCCCGCTACGGAGTCGACAACCCGGACCTGCGTTTCGGCCTTGAGTTGGTCGAACTGTCCGATCTGGTCGGGTCCTGCGGCTTCAAGGTCTTCGCCGATGCCGTGGCAGGCGGCGGCATGGTCAAAGCCATTAACGTCAAAGGCGGCGCGACCCTGTCCCGCAAAGAGCTTGATGAACTGACCGAGTTTGTCAAGATCTATGGAGCCAAAGGCCTGGCCTGGGTAAAAATGACCGAAGATGGCTGGCAATCGCCGATCGCCAAATTCTTCACCGCAGACGAACTGGCAGGGCTCAATCAGCGCATGGATGCCCAATTGGGCGACCTGCTGCTATTCGTCGCCGACTCGTATAAGGTGACCAACGAATCTCTGGGGCGACTCCGCGGTCACCTCGGCAACAAACTCGGTCTGACCCAAAAAGGCGACTATAAATTCGTCTGGGTTACCGACTTTCCCTTGCTCGAGTGGGACGGCGAAGCCCGCCGCCACGTCGCCGTGCACCATCCCTTTACTGCCCCGATGGACGAAGATGTACCGCTTCTCACCACCGATCCAGGCAAGGCCCGGGCCAAAGCCTATGACTTGGTCCTTAATGGCTCGGAAATCGGTGGTGGCAGCATCCGTATCCATGATCAGAGCGTCCAGAGCCAGATGTTCCAGTTGATGGGCATCGGCGAAGAAGAAGCCCGGACCAAATTTGGTTTTCTTCTGGATGCCCTGGAGTTCGGAGCACCTCCCCATGGTGGCATCGCCTTCGGTCTGGATCGCTTAACCATGATCCTTACCGGGTCCGAATCAATTCGAGATGTAATCGCCTTCCCCAAGACTCAGAAAGCAACCTGTCTGATGTCAGAAGCCCCTGGGACGGTAGACGAAAAACAATTGCGGGAGCTGCATATCAGACTCGCCGCAAGAGCAAAGTAAAAAGGCGCTACAAAAATCCGTCCCGCGAAGTTGGGGTAGCATTTAAGAAACTCGACCGGTTTGGATATATGTCTTAGCCCCTGAAAACCCAGCTGACCTCAAAGGTCGAAATATTGGCACATCGTTCGCAAGATTTTTCACGAAAACACCAGACAAAATCGTTCGCACGCCGGGGATTCACATCAGGAATCCCCGGCTTAACCCTGCCCTTCCGACACATCGGGCCGATGAAGGTTTACATATGTACAAAACATTCATCCTCCTGATCGCCCTCTCCGTTCTTTCCTACGGGTGCGCCTCAGCTCCCCGCAAAGAACTGAATGCCGCCCGAAGTGCCATTACCAAAGCCTATACCAGTGGTGCCCCCGAGCTGGCCCCCGGAAAATACCAGACCGCTGTTGAAGTTTTAGCCAATGGCGAAGAACTGGTGACCCGGGGTCAGTATGGCCTGGCCCGCGAAACCCTTCCTTATGCTGAAGCATTGGCCCAACAGGCCATTCACGCCGCCCGCGAAGAACAATTGAGGCGCGACCTCGAAGAACTCCGCACAAAAAAAAAACTCGAGCAGTTAAAAATACAGCTTGAGCAAGAAGAAAAATCCAAACCCAAACCAAAACCACAGCCGAAGACCGTCAGCAAGCCGGCACCGGTGAAAGTCGCACCAGCTAAACCGAAACCTGTCACACCAGCACCTCCTCCTGCGCCCCCCTTAACCAGTTACACCGTCGGCGACGGCGAAACGCTCTGGTTTATTGCGGCAAAAAAACGAGTTTATCAGGACGCCTTTCTCTGGCCCCTGATTTACCGTGCCAACCGGGACCAGATCAGAGATCCCCGACAGATTTACCCAGGCCAAAATCTCAACATCCCTCGCAACCTGAGTGATGAAGAGACAAAGGAGGCCAGGGCCACCGCGCGCAAATCAGACATCTTCCCCCTCGATCTTTTAATGAAAGCATCGTCGGACAACGCTCACTAATACACTGTTCTATACAATCAAAAAAACCCCCTAAAATCCGGTCACCGGGCACTACATTTTTCCTTGACAGCTCCTAATCATTTGTATACTGTATACACGATTTGGGACTAGTTGTTGAATAAGACGAGGATTTCTCGTCTTCATACCAATAAGCCTCTGGCGATTCTGTCATCAAACCAAGGAGAGATCATGACAACAAAATCAACGATTATCTGGTCGGAAATTGATGAAGCACCCGCGCTTGCAACCTACGCCCTGCTCCCGATCGTACAAAAGTTCCTCAAGGGATCTGGCGTTGCCGTTGAAACTCGGGACATCTCACTCTCGGGCAGAATTATCGCCAACTTCCCTGAAAACCTGACCGCTGAGCAAAAGGTTGCCGACTACCTGACTCAGCTCGGCGAGTTGACTCAGGACCCTACGGCCAACATCATCAAACTGCCTAACGTCAGTGCCTCCATTCCTCAGCTGCAAGATGCTATTAAAGAGCTGCAGGAAAAAGGCTACAAAATCCCTGACTACCCTGAAGAGCCCAAAAACGATGCCGAAAAAGCTCTGCAGGCACGCTTCGCCAAATGCCTGGGCAGCGCGGTCAACCCTGTTCTGCGTGAAGGTAACTCCGACCGCCGGGCTGCTGCTTCTGTAAAGAAATTTGCCCAGAAGAATCCTCATAAAATGATGAAGCCCTGGCCGAAAGAGTCCAAGACCCGTGTCGCACACATGACGGGTAACGACTTCTACGCCAGCGAGACCTCCACCACCCTCAAGGCAGCCACGAAAGTAAATTACGAATTCGTCGCGGCTGATGGCAGCGTCACCGTTCTGAAAAAAGATATGCCCTTACAGGCCGGTGAAGTTCTGGATTCATCATCCATCAACATCAAGGCCTTGAAAAAATTCTATGCCGAGCAGATTGAGGCCGCAAAAAAGGATGGCGTGCTGCTGTCTCTGCACCTCAAAGCAACGATGATGAAAATCTCAGACCCCTACATCTTCGGTAAGTGCGTCGAAGTCTATTACAAAGACGTTTTCGACAAATACGGCGATGTATTTAAAGAGCTGGGCGTCAATGTCAGCAACGGTCTGGGCGATGTCTATGTAAAAATCAAGAAGTTGCCTGAAGCCAAAAAAGCCGAAATCGAAGCGGCCATCATGGACGTGTACAAAACCCGTCCCGCCCTGGCAATGGTTGACTCCCGCAAAGGCATCACCAACCTGCATGTTCCCAACGATGTCATCATCGATGCTTCGATGCCCGTTGTTGTACGTGACGGCGGCAAGATGTGGAATCTTCAGGACGAGCTGCAAGACTGCATCGCCATGATTCCTGACCGTTGCTATGCCACCATTTATCAGACCTGCATTGCCGACTGCCAGAAAAACGGCCAGTTCAACCCGGCCACCATGGGACACGTTTCCAACGTTGGCCTGATGGCACAAAAGGCAGAAGAGTACGGTTCTCATGACAAGACCTTCTTCGCTCCCGGCGACGGCAAAATCCGCGTCGTCGACGCTTCCGGCGCCACCCTGCTGGAGCAGACCGTAGAAAAAGGCGACGTCTTCCGCTCTTGCCAGGCCAAAGATGCTCCGATCCGTGACTGGGTCAAACTCGCTGTGACCCGCGCCAAAGCTTCGGGAGCTCCCGCCTGCTTCTGGCTCGACCCCAAGCGCGGCCATGATGCCCAGATGATTGAAAAGGTAAAAACCTATCTGAAGGATCACGACACAAGTGGCCTCGATATCCGCATCATGACTCCGGATGAAGGCATGCAGCTCGCCTGCGACCGCGCCAGAGCTGGCAAGGACACCATTACGGTTACCGGTAACGCACTGCGTGACTACCTCACCGACCTCTTCCCGATCGTGGAACTGGGCACCAGCGCCAGAATGCTCTCCATTGTTCCCCTGCTTGCAGGTGGCGGTCTTTTCGAAACCGGCGCCGGCGGCTCGGCTCCGAAGCATGTTGAGCAATTCCTCAAAGAAGGTCACCTGCGCTGGGATTCTTTGGGCGAGTACTGCGCTCTGGTCCCCTCCCTGGAGCACATCGCCAACAGAACGGGCGACAAAAAAATCCAGATGTTTGCGGATACTCTTGATCAGGGCGTCACCAAATATCTCGAAAATGGTCGCGCACCTTCCCGTAAGGTCAACGAAATCGACAACCGCGGTAGCAGCTTCTACCTGGCCATGTACTGGGCACAAGCCCTGGCCATGCAAGACCAGGATGCCGAACTGAAAGCCAAATTCACCAAGGTTGCTGCAGCACTTGAAGCCAATGAAGCCAAGATCAATGCTGAACTGATCGCCGCACAAGGCAAACCCGTTGATATTGGTGGCTACTACAAGCCCGAAGTTGCAAAGACTGAAAAAGCCATGCGCCCCAGCGCAACCCTGAACGCTATCATAGACGCGCTTTAATAAACGTGACAGATTCGGGGCAACTCTTTGCCCCGAATCTGGTTTTTTCATTTCCCTACCAAAGGAGAGAACACAATGGCCAGAAACAAAATTGCTTTGATCGGTGGTGGTCAGATCGGTGGCGTTCTTGCTCAACTTTGCGCGCTGCGTGAACTCGGTGATGTGGTTCTGTTTGACATCGTCGAAAACATGCCCCAGGGCAAGATGCTCGACATCGCTGAGGCCTCGCCCGTTGATGGATTCGACGTCAAGCTGACCGGCGCCAACGATTACAAAGAGATCGAAGGTTCCGACATTGTTATCGTTACTGCCGGCCTGCCCCGCAAACCCGGCATGAGCCGTGACGACCTGATTGGCGTCAACGCCAAGATCATGACCTCGGTATCTGAAGGAATCAAAAAATACGCTCCCAATTCCTTCGTCATCATCATCTCCAACCCCCTCGATGCCATGGTTACCCTCTGCCAGAAAATCACCGGCTTCCCGCCGGAGCGCGTCATGGGTCAGGCGGGAGTGCTCGACTCTGCCCGCTTCCAGGCCTTCATCGCTTGGGAACTCGGAGTTTCGGTCAAGGACGTCAACGCCATGACCCTCGGTGGCCACGGCGACACCATGGTTCCCCTGGTTCGTTATGCCAGCGTCAACGGCATCCCGGTCATGGAACTGCTTGAGCAGAAGTATGGTGCTGCAAAGGCCAAAGAAGTAATGACCGCCATGGTCGAACGCACCAAAGCTGCTGGTGGTGAAGTAGTTAAACTGCTCGGTAACGGCAGCGCCTTCTACTCCCCCGCTTCTTCGGCCATCGCCATGGCCGAGTCGATTCTCCGCGACCAGAAGCGCGTTCTCCCCGTCTGCGCACTGCTGAAGGGTGAGTTCGGTGTTGACGGTTTCTACGTCGGTGTCCCCTGTATCCTCGGCGCTGGCGGCATTGAGAAAATCATCGAGTTCAAACTCGACGCAACTGAGCAAGCCCTGATGGACAACTCGGTCGCCGCAGTTAAAGAACTTGTTGGCAGCATGAATCTGTAAGAACGACTGCTTTTGATGCCTGACCAAAAGAAGGGCAATGGCGACATTGCCCTTCTTTTCTATTAAATAAAATAACTGGGACTCTCTGGTTATTTTATGGCGGCGTATACGCTATTCATGGTAGGCTTCTGACGTTTTTACCTGTGATTAAACAGGCGTCAACTATCGAAAAGGAGAACATTGGGAATGAGCAGTGCAAGTATTGAAGTCATCGAAAAGTACTGCAAGGGGTGTGCAATTTGTGCAGAATTCTGCCCCACAAAAGTACTGGAGATGGACGCGTTTGTCGTTAAGGTTGCCAAGCCTGAGGCCTGTATCGCTTGCATGCAATGCGAGTTGCGGTGCCCTGACTTTGCCATCAAGGTCCACAAAGATTAATTTTTTACGAGAGGACGGTTAACGTGGCTAAAAAAGTTGCTCTTATTCAGGGGAATACTGCTTGCGCTCTCGGTGCTATCTACGCCGGGTGCAATTTTTTCGGCGGCTACCCCATCACTCCGTCTACTGAAGTTGCCGAGGTTATGTCCGAGGAACTTCCCAAGGTAGGTGGTAAATTCATGCAGATGGAAGACGAAATTGGTGCCATGGCATCGTGCATCGGTGCTTCCCTTGCCGGCTCCAAAGCACTGACGGCGACCTCGGGTCCCGGCGTCTCCCTCAAGCAAGAACTGATCGGTTATGCCTGCATCGCCGAAGTTCCTGTTGTTATTATCAACGTCATGCGCGGTGGCCCCTCTACCGGCATGCCGACCGGCCCTGGCCAGTCTGACGTGCAACAGGCCAAATGGGGTACTCATGGTGACCATGCTACCATCGCCCTGGTCCCGTCTACTATTCAAGAGATCTTCACTGAAACGGTACGCGCCTTCAATCTGGCAGAAAAATACCGGATGCCGGTCCAGGTTCTCTTTGATGAGATCGTCGGACATATGCGTGAGCCCATCACCTACCCTGAACCAGGTGAGCTCGAAATCATCAATCGTACCGCTCCGACCGTCGCTCCGGCTGATTACAAGCCATACGACGCCACCAAAGGTGAAGTTCCTCCCCTGGCTGCTTTCGGTAGTGACTACCGCTTCCATGTCACCGGGCTCAACAAAGCAGCTGACGGCTTCCCCACCACCAAGGCCGACTTGGTTGATGCCGAGGAGCGCCGCCAGGTTAACAAAGTAGAATCCCCTGAAAACGCCGCGGCCATTGAAAAGAATGAGGAATACCTCTGTGATGACGCCGAAGTGTTGATCTTCGCCTATGGTTCTACCGCTCGCAGCGCCCGTTATGCTGTCAACGAACTGCGCAAAGAAGGAATCAAGGCCGGCCTGTTCCGCCCCATTACCCTCTGGCCGTTCCCCGAAAAGCGGATTATCGCACTGGGTAAACAAGTCAAAGGAATCGTCGTTCCCGAGATGAATCTGGGACAGATGATTCTTGAAGTTGAGCGTGTTACCAAAGGCACCTGTGCCCTTGGCGGCGTGTTCCGGGTCGATGGTGAGCCGATCAATCCCGGCCAGATCATGAAGAAGGTCAAGGAGGTAATGTAATGTCGTACGATTATGATAAATGGCTCCGTCCTGGAAAACTTCCTCACATCTGGTGCCCCGGTTGCGGACACGGGATCGTTATGAAAGGCATGATCCGGGCGCTTGAAACCTGTGGTCTGGACAAAAACAATACCGCTATTGTTTCCGGTATTGGCTGCGCCAGCCGCCTCCCCGGCTACATTGATGCTTGCACCCTGCATACCGCTCACGGCCGGGCCGCCGCTTTCGCTACCGGCGTAAAGATGGCCAAACCCGAAATGACCGTCATCTGCTGCGGCGGCGACGGCGACGGTACCGCCATCGGCGGCAACCACTTCATTCATGCCTGCCGGCGCAACATCGACATGACCTACGTGTTGATGAACAACCATATTTACGGCATGACCGGTGGTCAGTTCTCCCCTTGTACTCCGACCGGTGCCAAAGCGTCTACTACGCCTTACGGCAACCCGGACCCAGTTTTCGACATCAGCAAACTGGCGATCGGCGCCGGTGCTACTTTCGTGGCTCGGACCACTTCGTTCCACGCTACCCAGATCGACAAACTGATTGCCGAAGGGATCAAGCACAAGGGCATGTCGGTCATCGAAGTTGTTGATGACTGTCCGACCAGCTACGGCCGTCGCAACAAGTTCCGCAGCGTTATCGATATGATGAAAGTCCTCAAGGAGACAGCTGTACCGGTTGCCGCTGCCGCCAAGATGACTGCCGAACAACTCGAAGGCAAGATTCTTACCGGCGTTCTGTACAAGGAAGAAAAGCCTGAGTACTGCGAACAATACTCCAAGATCATTGCCAAAGTCCAAGGCGCTTGATTCGGCAAACCGAGAACTAAGGAGAAAGTAGAAATGGCTGAAAGATATGAAATCCGGTTTTCCGGGGCTGGCGGCCAGGGCCTGATCACTGCTGGCATCATCCTCGCCGAAGCGGCCTCCATTGTGGAGGGAAAACACGCCGCTCAGTCCCAGAGCTACGGCCCTGAGGCTCGTGGTGGCGCTTCGAAGTCAGAGGTTATCATTTCCAGTGCCCCCATCGACTACCCCAAGGCAACTATTGTTGACGCCTGCCTGGCCATGACCCAGGAATCCGCTGACAAATACGCTAACGGCATTAAAGAAGGTGGTGTCCTGCTCCTCGACACCGACTTCGTCAAAAATGAGCCCAAGGGGAATTTTAAAATCTACAAAATGCCGATCACGCGGACCGCTAAAGAAGACCTCGGCCGCGAAATCGTCGCCAACGTAGTCGCCCTTGGGGCCATGGTGGCCCTGACCGGTGTCGTTTCTCGAGATGCTGGCTTAAAAGCAGTGCTTGCCAAAGTTCCTAAGGCATTTCTTGAGCTGAACGAAAAAGCCTACAACCTGGGCTTTGAAAAGATCAAAGCACAGATGTAAACACAGCAAACTGAACAACAAAACGCCCCGGTAGTATTTGCTACCGGGGCGTTTTGTTGTTTATTTGAAGATAAAAGACCTTACCCCTGCGTGGCGATAAACTCCTCAGCCCGGGCCACATCATCTTTCGAACCGATAAATACCGGGGCCCGATCGTCAATACTCTTTGGCTGAAGATCTAGAATCCGCCCTTTTCCCGTTGAGGCAGCCCCACCGGCCTGTTCAACCAAAAACGCCATCGGATTCAATTCGAATAGCAACCGCAATTTTCCATCGGGAGCATTTTTAAGATGAGGGTACATGAAAACCCCCTTGCCTTTAATCAACAGCTGGTTAATGTCCGGAACAAAACCGCCACTGTACCGAAGCTTGGAACCGCGTACTTCGAGATCCTTAACAAAGCTTTCAGTGCCCGGACTATATAGATTTCTCTGTCCCCCGGGGGCATATATTCCCCCTTGAGGCGATATCGTGACATTCTCACGCACCAGGGTATATTCCATCAGCGCATTCATGGCAAATTCATGAACACCATGACCGGTGGAATAGACCAGGGTACTGCGTGGACCGTAAAGAATATACATGGCTGCCACCTGATTGCGGCCAGGTTGAAGTATATCCCCCCCTTCATAGATCGACACAATTGTTCCGACAGCCAGATTAACGTCAACCAGTGACGATCCATCCAAAGGATCAAACGCCACCGAATATTTCCCTTTGTAATCGGTCGAAACGGAAATAATATCGGGGCATTCCTCGGAAACGATGTTGGCTACCACACCGGAGTGCGAAAGTCTTTTGCGTAGAATCCGATCCGACAAGACATCGAGAGCCAGCTGTTCTTCACCATACAGGTTAGACGTACCAGCCACGCCCAAATCCCCGGTACGGATCGAATGAACAATATACTTGGACGCGTCGGCAATTTCACAGATAAGACGGGTCAGGTCGCGATTCTCGTCAGTCTCACGCAAATGGCGGCGTAAGTCTATTTGGAACTTGGTCTTGCCCGGTTCAGACATCATTGGCTCCTTCTTTCAGTTTTAATCACGCATAGTATTTAATCGCGTATAAGTACATAAATTTCAGGCATATTAAATCAAAACCACGAACCCGGCAAGGACAAAGTCCCCAGGCCGTGATAGCCAACTTGACTTCATTTTAGACAATGATAACCTGTGAGTGAGATTTATTAAGAAAGGAGAATCAAATGCAAGAAGAGCAGCGACAACACGAAGAAAAAAAGACAAATACTGAGAATCTGTGGGATTCAACGCTGAAAACCTTTCATAATGTCACGAACCAGGCAACCCGATACACCCGACTGGCGCAAAAAAAAATTGATCTGTCTTCCCTCTATAAAAAAATATCGACTGCTCACAGCGACCTTGGAAAACTTATTGATGAATCCCGTGAATCAGGAATTGCAGACATTTTTGAAAAAGTCGAAGTCAAAGCGGTATTGCAAAACCTGGACAACCTTAAACAGAATGCCGCAAGATTGATCGAAGAAATAGAAAACCTCAAAAATGAACCTCTGACAGACTCTTCCAACCACTCAGAACCGACCAAGCAGTAACTGTTGATTGCTCTGCGCAACATCGGGTAGGAGGCGGGGTCGCCCCCGCCGTCCTCCCACACCACCGTGCGTACGGTTCCGTACACGGCGGTTCACGTGGCGTTCTGAAAGCGTCGGAGTTGATCACTTAACGACACCAACCCCGCTTTGTCGAAGTAAGA
>JBFHFM010000061.1:0-14192 GCA_041583595.1 Trichloromonas sp.
AAATCACCACATATAACACACGAAAAGCCCTCGATCGCCGAATCTAGGGCTTTTCCGATAATGCTCTATATTTCACTTCCGAAGACTCTATTTTCAACAACCTAGGCTAGGGCGATTAACCGGCCGCTTTTTCCAGTTTTTCTGCTATCCACAATTTGATGATGGATTGCCGGGGGACACCAAGGCGTTGAGCTTCTTTATCAAGGGAATGGATCATCCAAATAGGAAAGTCAACATTGACCCGCCTTTGTTCATGCTTCGGCCGGCGAGCCTTGGAAAGGTCGAGGTCATCAATAATGGATTGGTCGTCATCAAATTTTTTGTCGAAATCTTTAGCTTTCATAAAGTCCGATCTCCTCTGGCCGGGAACGCCTGACTGAGATGAGGCGAATGGTCTGGTTGCGGTAGGTGATGACTGCGGACCAGTGCTTTCCGTCGATTTTACCGATCACAAGGCACCTCGGCTCGTCGGTGGTTTTTGCCGGGATCTCCAGCAGATCCGGATCGTTCCACAAGGCTTGTGCAACGTCGAAATCGATGCCATGTTTCGAGAAGTTGGAGAGGCTTTTGTTGGGATCGAATTCAAATCGCATGGTATAAAAAATATACCATTACCGTGCAGTTGTCAATTCCATGGTGGGTGATCGTATGGGAACCCAGTGGTAATGGGACTTTATCGGGAGGACAGGATATTTCTCAGAATGCTGGAAAAATACCAGCATGTAAGGTCGCTTGTGATTGTTGATACCAAATAAGAACGGCTCTTCCTGGTACTCAGGCAGAGCCGTTTTTATTTGGTGTCCGGCAATTCAATCCTGGATCACCTTAAGGTTTTTTGAACACGCGCTTCACAGCTTGTCGATCACTTTTCGGAGTTTGGCCTGGATCTGCTCGGCGATGCTCTGCAGTTGCGGGTTGTCGATGGCCTGCATCGAGGCCAGGGGATCAACGGCGGAGATCTCGATTTTGCCGTCGCCTACTTCTTCGACAATCACGTTGCAGGGGAGCATGGTGCCGATCTTGGGTTCCGCCTGCAGAGCCTGGTAGGCAAAGGGTGGGTTGCAGGCCCCCAGGATTCGGTAATTGCGAAAATTGACATCGAGTTTTTTCTTCAACGTTGCGGTCACGTCAATTTCGGTGAGAATGCCGAAGCCTTCTTTTTTAAGCTCTTCCGTGACCTTCGCAATGGCGGTATCAAACGAGGTGTCGATCATTTTGTTGATGTAGTAGGACATGGAGCGGATCCTTTTTGATGATGGTTACTGCTGGTTGGTATGAAAAGTAATGAAATAACGATAGCAGATTTCCTGTCTAAGTAAATCGCGTGACGGCCATTCCCGTTGCTTTCAGCGCAGTAGTTGCGCTTTTTGTCCATCTGGTACAATAGTCCGGTAAGAAAAGCTTGAAGGCCGGGAGGTGAGAGATGGAACGCACGACTGCCAGTATGCATTCGGATGACAGTGCGCACCGGCTGCTCGAACTGCTTCGCGAGCTGGTGGCGGAGCTTCGTCCCGCTCAGGCGACAATGCTGAGTATCGATCTCGATTCCTTGCTGGACCGCGATCTGGGGCTCGACAGCCTGGCTCGGATGGAGCTCTTGAGCCGGATCGAGCGGCGTTTCGGGGTGCGCCTGGAGGAACGGGCGGTCAGTGAGGCGGAAAGGGTGCGGGATCTGCTGGCGGCGCTGGCCGTCGCCGGTCAAGGAGGGATCGATACTTCAGGCGCGAGGATCGAGGCGGTGATCGGCGAAGCGGCCTGGGAAATTCCCCTACAGGCGTCCACCTTGGCGGAGATATTGGCCTGGCATGATGAGCGTCATCCCGACCGGCCTCACGTGCGTTTTTACGCCGATCAGGGGGAAGGGGAGGTGCTCAGCTATGGCCGCTTGCAGGGTGCGGCTATAGCGGTTGCCGGAGGGCTGCAGAGGATCGGGGTGGAGTCGGGCGAGCGGGTGGCGATCATGCTGCCTACCGGCACCGATTATCTTGCCGCTTTTTACGGTGTAGTGCTGGCCGGGGCGGTGCCGGTGCCGATCTATCCACCGATGCGGCTGGCCCTGCTCGAAGATCACCTGCTCCGGCAGTTGTCCATCCTTTCCACCTGTGCGGCGACGGCCTTGATCACCTTCGCTGAAGCGCTCCCCTTTGCCCGTCTCCTCAAGCTGCAGCTTCCTGCCCTGAAACAGCTGGTTTCTGTGGCTGAATTGAGCAGCGGCGACTTCAAGCCGCCCGCGGTTAATCCGGGCGACACGGCGTTTCTCCAATACACCTCCGGCAGTACCGGCAACCCCAAGGGGGTGATCCTCTCTCACGCCAACCTGCTGGCCAACATTCGCGCCATGGGCAAAACGGTGCAGGTCGCCGATACCGACGTAATCGTCAGCTGGCTTCCGCTTTACCACGATATGGGATTGATCGGCACCTGGTTGGCCGGGCTGTACTTCGGTATTCCCCTGGTGTTGATGTCGCCCCTCGATTTTCTGGCTCGCCCCGATCGCTGGTTGTGGGCGATTCACCGTTACCGCGGCAGCTTGTCGCCGGCGCCCAACTTCGCCTATGAAATCTGCCTGGCCCGGCTTAAAGACGAAGAACTGTCCGGGCTGGATCTTTCTTCCTGGCGCTGCGCTTTCAACGGTGCCGAGCCGGTCAGTCCCGATACCCTGGAACGTTTTTGCTCACGCTTTGCTGCTTTTGGCTTTCGGCGCGGGTCGCTGATGCCGGTCTACGGCTTGGCGGAAAATTCGGTGGGGTTGGCCTTTCCCCCCTGCGGTCGCGGTCCGCTGATCGATCGAATTGACCGCGAGGCCTTCGCCCGCAGCGGCAAGGCCATCCCGGTTGAGCAAGCTGAAGGGGCCCTGCAGGTGGTTGCCTGCGGCCGGCCGCTCGAAGGCCACGAAATCCGTATTCTTGGTCCCGGCGGCGAAGAATTGCCGGAGCGCCGCGAAGGGCAGGTGCAGTTTCGCGGACCTTCGGCTACCTGCGGCTACTTCGGTGCTCCGGAGCAGAGTGCGGAACTCTTTGATGGCGACTGGCTGGAGACGGGGGACCTCGGTTACCTTGCGGGGGGGGATATTTATCTGACCGGACGCAGTAAGGATCTGATTATTGTCGCCGGGCGTAACGTCTATCCCCAGGAGTTGGAAGAGGCGGTAGGACGCCTTGCCGGTATCCGTAAGGGGAACGTGGTGGTCTTCGGCAGCCGGGATCAGGCCGGTGGGACCGAGCGGCTGGTGCTGGTGGCGGAAACCCGTGAAACCGACGCCGACATTCAGGAACGGTTACGCCAGGAGATCAACGGGCTGGCGGTCGACCTGGTGGGAAGCCCGGTCGACGAGCTGATGCTGGCGCCGCCGAAAACCCTGCTCAAGACCTCGAGTGGCAAATTGCGGCGGGCTGCCTGCCGCAAGCTGCATGAGCAGGGGCGTCTGGGCAGGGTAGAACCACGCTGGAGGATGCTGTGGCGGGTTGCCCTGGTCACTCTGGGCGGCAGCTGGAACAGGCTGCGCCAGCGCAGTGGCTACCTGCTTTATGGCCGTGCCTTGCGGCTGTTGTTCTGGCTTGTTGCTCCGCCGGTATGGCTTGCGGTGGTGGTGCTGCCGAAGCCGGCGACCCGGTGGGCCTGCATGCGTGCCGCTTTGCGCTGGTTGTCCTGGGCTTCTCGGGTGTCTCTCCGGGTTGAAGGCCTTGAACATATGGCGAACGTTCGGTCATCTGTGGTGGTGGCCAACCATGCCAGCTATCTTGATGGTCTGGTGCTGGTGGCGGCGTTGCCTCCGGAATTCTCTTTCGTGGCCAAGGTCGAACTGCAGTCCGGAAAACTCTCGGGTCCGTTTTTGCGCAAGATCGGCAGCGTTTTTGTCGAACGCTTCGATCGTCAGCAGAGTGTGGAGGATGCCCGCCGTATTGGCGAGTTAGCCCAGACCGGTCAGACTCTGGTCTATTTTCCAGAGGGCACTTTCACCCGGGCGCCGGGGCTGCGTCCTTTCCGTATGGGGGCGTTTCTGGCCGCCGTCGAGGCCGGGCTGCCGGTCGTGCCGGTGGCGATACGCGGCACCCGTTCGATTTTGCGCGGTGAAGACAAGCTGCCTCACCGAGGCAACATTGAGGTAGAGATCGGTGCGCCGATCTGGCCGCCGGCGAATTTGTCCGCCTGGGATGCCGCCTTGCGCCTGCGTGAGTTGTCGCGCGAGTATATTTTGCCCCGCTGCGGCGAGCCGGACCTGGGAGAGGCTGACCTTTAGTTTTTGCGTCGCCAGAGAGCGCGCAGGCTGAAGAAGAGGCCGGCCGCGGTCAGAACCCAGATCAGGAGAGTGACGATGATTTCGCTGAAATGCATGGTGGAGATCCTTTTCTATCAGAGGTTTTTTAATAAAACCATGGGTGAAGAGGGTTTTTCCTTGAGCTGGGTCAAGGGGCCCCGGTTTCAGAATCCATGTCGCCAAAAAGACCTGAATCCCCGAGGTCACCTTTGACCTCGGGCCAACAGGTTTCCATCCTGTTCTCTCCCCCCCCCCTCTCGATTGGACGTCCGCGGATCTCGCTTGCATCAAGGGATATCTCCTCGGTATACGCGAAAACAAAGGCCAGTAAACCTGCGCCGCCACTTGCCGCAGCCTTCCCTGTCCTTATCTGGTTTCCGGCTCGGCTACTGAACCCTGAGCCTGCATAACCTGTCTCTTGATGTCCGATATACGGGCTTTATGAAAACCAAATAGCTGATTTTATTGCTAATTGTTCTCATGAATCAGCGCTCGCGTTGACAAGGCGGAAGCCTGGGATAAGCTAGGTCTAATTCAGCGATGCCAGTTTAAGCTTCGCTGCACAGGTAGTTTTCCCATCTTTTGCGGGCTGAAATTACCGCCATTGATTACGAGCTGCTGGTGTCTACCGCGGGTGTTCCTTGCGGAGAACTCACCGCACAAGACACCCGTTTGCAGCTCTTTCCTCCTGGTCTTCCCTGTCGTGGCACTCGCCAGCGAGCGATCCACAGTCTATTTCGTCTTCGGTACTGCGCTCTTTCGCAACAGGGGTATGATGGACAGTATAAAAAAAATTTTCGATTCAATGGGCCTGGTCTCGATTTTCAGAGATCCTTTCGCAATCTTTGAAGCGCCGATTCGCCAGGATGTCTTCAGCGCTGAGCGTTTGGAGCAACACGCCAAAAGCCTCGCTGGCATACAGAAGATCACGGACAACCCACGCAGGGGAAGACGCCTGGCACCACGGATTCGCGACAACGGCCGGATTCTGCGGGCGTCGTATCACGCCGTCGCCGAGTCGGTTCGAGAACACCGGGCGATTACGCCGGCCGCTGAATGGCTGCTCGACAACTTTCACATCGTTGACGAGCAACTGCGGGATATCCGGGACCATCTTCCCTCTCGGTATTACCGCGAACTGCCAAAGCTCGTCGGTGGTCCGTTCAAGAACTATCCCCGTGTTTACGAGATTGCCTGGGCGTTTATCGCTCACAATGACAGCCGCTTCAAGCCGGAGCTACTGATCCGTTTTGTGCGTGCTTACCAGAGTGTCCAGCCGTTGACCATTGGCGAACTTTGGGCTCTTCCTATTACCCTGCGCATCGTCCTGATTGAAAACCTCCGCCGCATTGCTGTCCGTATCGTTGGTTCGGAAAGGGCACGCTGTGAAGCGGACCGGATCGCTGATGACCTGCTGGGGATCACCGAACGCTCGCCGCAAGAGGTCATGGAATCTTTGCGGGAGAGGAGAGATGATCCGTTGCTCAACGCCTTTGCGGTGCAACTGGTTCAGCGTCTACGCACCCAGGGCACTGATGTAGCCGATCCATTGCAGTGGCTTACGGAAAGGCTGGCGGCCCAGGGCACGACCCCTGACACCGTCGTTCTTTTAGAACACAGCCTGCAGGCCTCCGCGAATGTTACGGCACGCAATATCATCACGAGCATGCGGCTGATTTCGGCCTATTCCTGGAATGTTTTCTTTGAAGAGGTGAGCCTGGTAGACGAAGTTCTGCGCGCCGATTCCCTCTTTGCTGAGATGGATTTCGTTACTCGCGACCGTTACCGGCATGGTCTTGAAGAGTTGGCCAAGGGGGCACAGCGTCCGGAGTTGGAGATTGCCCGCCTGATCATGGCGAAGACTGAACAGGCTCGAACGGATGCGGGAGCGAGTGATGAAGTGGCCGATTGGCGTCAGATGGATCCGGGTTATTACCTTATTTCTCAGGGGCGTCCGTCTTTCGAGGCCGAGATCGGCTTTCATCTCTCGCTGCGACAAAGATTTTTGCGTTTTTATAAAGCCTACGCCACGCCGGCCTATCTTGGAAGTATCGGCCTTGCGACCCTGCTTTTGGCGGCGTTGCCGATGCTGGCGAGCGGTCGGGAGGGAGTGTCGTCCCCATGGATTTTGGTTCTCGGTATTCTGGCCCTTTTCCCCGCCTCTGATATCGCGGTTATGCTGGTCAACCGGATCATGGGTGCGCAATTGGGGCCGCGTCATCTCCCCCGACTCGAGCTTGCCGGCGGCATTCCGCCATCGCTGCGCACCTTCGTCGCGGTGCCGAGTTTTCTCACCAGTGAAGCCGAGGTTCAAGAACAGGTTGGACGTCTTGAACTGCACTACCTGGCGAATCAGGACGGAGAGGTTCATTTTTCCCTTTTGACCGACTGGCCGGACGCAGACGCCGAAATCCTTTCTGGCGACAGAGAACTGCTCCGCTTTGCAGCAGATCAGATCGAACAGCTCAATGTGCGTCATGGGGGTGCCCCTGATGCTGGGAAACGATTTTATCTCTTCCACCGGAAGCGCCTCTGGAACGAGGGTGAAGGCAAATGGATGGGATGGGAGCGCAAGCGCGGCAAACTTTATGAATTCAACCGGCTGCTGCGGGGGGCAACGGATACCAGCTTTATCTCTATAGATGGTTCGCCGCCGCAGGTTCCACCTGACGTACGCTACGTCATTACCCTCGATGCGGACACAAAACTTGGGGTCAACACCGTCAAAGAACTGGTCGGCAGCATGGCTCATCCCTTAAACCTCCCCCGTTTCGATGAGGGCCTGGGGCGCGTGGTTGAAGGGTACGGGGTGCTTCAGCCACGGATTATCCCTTCCTTTCCCATTCGGAGTGATCGCACCGTCTATCATCAGCTTTTTTCCGGACCCTGCGGTGTTGACCCGTATGCCTTCGCCGTTTCGGATATCTATCAGGATCTTTTCGGGGAAGGGTCGTTTACCGGCAAGGGGATTTATGATGTCGACGCCTTTGAGGTTTCCATGGCGGGGCGCGTACCGGAAAATACCATCCTGAGCCATGATCTCTTCGAAGGGATCTTTACCCGCTGTGGCCTGGTCAGCGATATCGTCCTGTTCGAGGAGTTTCCGTCTCATTCTGAGGTGGCCGCCGCACGCCACCACCGCTGGGTTCGGGGGGACTGGCAGCTGCTTCCCTGGATTGTTGGACCCCGCAGGAAGGACATTCCGATTATCGGACGCTGGAAGATGATCGACAACTTGCGGCGCTCACTCTCCGCGCCGGGAATGTTCTTGCTTCTGCTCGCCTCCTGGCTCATCCCGACGGCGCCGCGTGGGGTGTGGGCCCTGTTCATCCTCGCAAACGTGGCTTTCCCGGTCTTCCTCTCCCTTTTCAATGGTCTGAAACCCCAGCGTCGCGGTATTTCCAAGAGAAACCACTTGCGCGCCGTGCTCAGTGACCTGCTGGTAGGGGCAGGCCACACGGTTGTTGTGCTGACGTTTCTCGCCCATCAGGCGTGGCTGATGGGCGATGCTGTTGGCCGCACTCTGGTACGTCTCTTTCTCACCCGCCGCAACCTTCTTCAATGGGTGACTGCCGCTCAGGCAAAAAAACACTCGGCCCTTTCGCCTGGTTACTTTATCCAGCGGTTGTTTGGCGCTGAAATTTTGGCCTTTACCGCGCTGGTCCTGACAGCTCTTTTGGTCCCATCATCGCTTGTTCTGGCCGGCCCGTTTCTCTTTCTCTGGGTGGCTTCGCCCTTCGTCGCACGGCGAATCAGCATTCCCCCAGTGACTCGTTCGAGCGAGGTCTTGCCGGAAGATGAGGTGGTTCTTCTGCGTTTGAGCGCCCGGCGTATCTGGCGTTTTTTTACAACTTTTGTGACGGCAGAGGATCACTGGCTTCCTCCCGATAATTTTCAGGAAGAGCCCCATCCGGTCATTGCCCACCGCAGCTCCCCGACCAACTTCGGCGTTTATCTGTTGTCGGTTGTCGCTGCCCGGGATTTCGGCTGGATCAGTCTTTCCGATACCGTGGATAAACTTGAAGCAACCATGGCTACCCTGGAGGACCTTCCTCGTTTTCAAGGACATTTTTACAACTGGTATGAAACCCGTGAACTGCGGATGCTCGAGCCAAAGTATATCTCCTCCGTGGACAGCGGAAATCTGGCCGGCCACCTCTTGGCCCTTTCCCAGGCCTGTGTGGAAATGGCGCAATCTCCTCTTCTTTCTCCTGCTGCACTGGCGGGTATCGATGACACTCTGCGCCTCTTTCGCCAGGCCGTGCAGAAGCTGGGAAGGGATGAGGCGGGACGATCGCTGCTCGCTACGATAGCGGATATCGAGACCTCACTGAGTGCCGTACCTGTGGGCTTTGCCGGCCAGGTTGCCTGGTGGAACAGGCTGGAGGCTCAGGCTGAAACGGTTGTCGAGGCGGTTCGACTCCTGGGCGCCGGGGACGCAGAGAAAGACCACGGTGAGATTGATATTTGGGCGCAGCTTCTTTTGGGGGATATCCAAAGCCATCGGCGTGACCTGGATCTGCTCCTCCCCTGGGGCAGCATGTTGGCCGAATGGGCGTCGGAGCTTAACGAGGTTGGTGAAGAGGATGATATCTTTAAGGATCTGCTCTCCCTCGATATTCCCTTGGCGCGTCTGCCCGAACGCTGTGAAGCTGCGGTCAGCCAACTTGTGCAGCTACAGGCGCTCGCGGATTCAAGGGAATATCGGGATCGTCTGGATACCCTGATTGGAGCCTTCAAGAGGTCAGCCGAGACCTGCCGTATTCTGACGGAGCGGCTTGACCGACTCGCTGGGCACGCGCGGCGACTCTTCGACGAGATGGATTTCAGTTTTCTTTTCGACCCAGCCTGTCGGCTTTTTTCTATTGGCTACCGCGTCAGCGATGGCCACCTTGATCCGAGTTTCTATGACTTGCTTGCCTCGGAATCCAGGCTTACGAGTTTTATTGCCATTGCCAAGGGGGAAGCCCCGCCCTCCCACTGGTTCCGATTGGGTCGGGCGCTGATTCCGGTGGAAAAAGGTGCAGTGCTCGTCTCATGGTCCGGATCGATGTTCGAATATCTCATGCCCTCATTGGTCATGCATACGCCTCGCGGCACCCTTCTTGACCAAACCTGCCGGACGGTTATCGCGCGCCAGATCAGCTACGGCAAGGAAAATGGCGTGCCCTGGGGGATCTCCGAATCGGCCTACAACACCCGTGACCTTTCCTTTACCTATCAATATTCGGCCTTCGGGATCCCTGGCCTGGGGCTTAAGCGCGGGCTGGGTCAGGACCTTGTCATCGCTCCTTATGCCACGTTGCTGGCTGCTATGTATGCTCCTGCTTCGGTAGCACAAAACTTAAGGTCTCTCGACGAGGTCGGCGGGTGCGGATCTTACGGCTTCTATGAGGCCCTTGATTTCACCCGGATCCGACTCCGCGAAGGGACTCGGGCCGCGATCGTCAAGGCCTACATGGCACACCACCAGGGGATGTCGCTGATCGCCCTGGACAACGTCATCTATGAAGGTCTCATGCGCCGGCGCTTCCATCGTGAACCGATGATCCAGGCCGCAGAACTCCTTCTTCAGGAACGGATGCCCCGCGATGTCGGTGTCGCTCGCCCCCTCGCTGATCAGGTCCAGGGCGCGAAGGTTTGGGAAGCCGTCCAGCCGGTGCTGCGCCGCTTTCATTCCCCCAACCACCGTCTTCCCTCGACCCACCTGCTCTCCAACGGCCGTTACGCCGTCATGGTGACCGCCGCCGGCTCAGGTTACAGCCGCTGGCGCGATATCGCGGTCACCCGCTGGCGTGAAGACGCGGCGCGGGATGCCTGGGGGAGTTATCTATTTTTGCGCGATGTGGAAAGCGGGGCGGTGTGGTCCGCGGCCTACCAGCCGACTGGTTTGGAACCGAAGCTATACGAGGTGGCTTTCGCCGATGACCGGGCGCGTATTCTCCGGCATGACGATACCTTGACGACCGTCCTCGAGATCATCCTGTCTCCGGAAGATGACGGTGAATTGCGTCGTCTCTCCATCTCCAACGAAGGATCGTCCCTGCGGGAAATCGAGGTCACTTCCTACGCCGAGATCGTCCTCGCCCCTCAGGGGGCCGATATCGCCCACCCGGCGTTCTCCAACCTTTTCGTCCAGACGGAATATCATTCGGCCTGCTCTGCGCTTCTGGCTCACCGCCGGCTACGCTCCGCAGACGATTCAGTCGTCTGGGCCGCTCACGTGATTGCCGCGGATGGGGGCAGTACCGGCGGGATTGAGTACGAAACCGATCGCATGCGTTTTCTCGGGCGGGGCCAGACTGTCCGCAGGCCCATTTCCATCATGGACGGACGTCCTCTGTCCAATACGGTAGGTCCCGTTCTCGATCCGGTTTTCAGTCTTCGTAGCCGGGTGCGGATTGCTCCCGGAGCCACGGCCCACCTGATTTTCTCGACCCTGGTTGCTGAGTCGCGCGAGGCGATCCTGCAGTTGGCCGACAAGTACCACGATCCGGCCTCCTACCAGCGAACCCTTACCCTCGCCTGGACCCAGTCCCAGATTCAGCTCCACTACCTGGGCATCGCACGAGGCGAAGCTCACCTCTTTCAGCATCTGGCCAACCGTCTCCTTTATACGGACTCCGCCATGCGCCCCCGCGATGAGCTTCTCAAACAGAGTGTTCTGAATGTCACCGGTCTCTGGCCCTATGGCATATCGGGGGACTATCCTATCGTTCTGGTGCGTATTGATGAGGGCGACGACCAGGGGATTGTCCGGCAATTGCTGCGCGCTCATGAATACTGGCGATTAAAGCTCCTGGCGGTCGACCTGGTCATTCTTAACGAAAAGGAAACCTCCTACATCCAGGAGTTGCAGCGTTCCCTTGAAACCCTGGTGAATAACAGCCTGTCCAGCGGCCGCGCTCTACAGGAAAGCCGGGGTAAAATCTTTGTCCTGCGGGCTGATCTTTTGACCACGGATGAGCGGTTACTTCTGCAGACTGCCGCCCGCGTTGTGCTTGCCGCCCAGGATGGCAGTCTGACCGAACAGGTAATGCGGATGCGTCGTCAGGAGCTACGGACGGTTCACCCGGCGCGTCGTCAATTCCCTCGCCATCCGGCTGCAGAGAGCGTTCTCGAAGCGCCTTCCCTGGAGTTTTTCAATGGCCTCGGCGGTTTTGCGGAAGAGGGGCAAGAATACGTTATCGTTCTCGGCCCGGGGCAACGCACGCCGGCCCCGTGGATCAATGTCATCGCCAACGAAGGTTTCGGCTTTCAGGTCTCCGAGTCGGGTTCGGGTTACAGCTGGTCTCTCAACAGTCGCGAAAACCAGCTAACCCCCTGGTCCAACGACCCGGTATCCGACTTTTCAGGCGAGGCTATTTATTTCTGCGACCGCGACAGCGGCGCGATCTGGAGTCCGACGGCTTTGCCGATACGGGTTGAAAGTGCAACTTACATCACGCGCCACGGCCAGGGATACAGCCGCTTCGAACATCTTTCCCACGGCATCTGGAGCGAGCTGACCCAAATCGTGAGTCTTGGCGACCCAGTGAAAATTTCTCATCTGGTCCTGGAGAATCGTTCGCCGCGGCACCGCAAGCTTGCCGTGACCGGGTATCTCGAATGGGTTCTGGGCTTTACGCGTACGGTTTCCGCCCCCTACATTGTTACCGAAATGGATGACGAAACCGGGGCCATGTTCGCCAGAAATCCCTGGCATGCCGAGTTTGGAGGCCGGATCGCATTCGCGGATCTCGGCGGGAGTCAGACCTCATGGACCGCTGACCGGATCGAATTCGTCGGACGCAACGGCACCTTGGAACAGCCTGCGGGACTTCTGGCAGACACGGTCTTGAGCGGCAGGACAGGCGCCGGTCTCGATCCCTGCTGTGCGCTTCAGACCTCCTTTGATCTTGCTCCCGGCGAACGGATCGAGCTGGTGCTCTTGCTGGGGCAAGCTTCAGACCGGCAAACCGCCCGCGAGTTGATCAGACGCTGGCGCGCAATCGCTCCCCGAGACGAGCTGGCCGCGGTACGGGCGAACTGGGAGGAAGTGCTCGGTAAACTTCAGGTTCAGACGCCCGACCGGGCGATGGACTTCATGCTGAACCGCTGGTTCCTTTACCAGACCCTGGTCTGCCGCAGCTGGGCCCGGTCAGCGTTCTACCAGGCAGGGGGGGCGTACGGATTTCGCGACCAGCTACAGGACAGCCTGGCGCTGGTCATGACCGATCCCGCTCTGGTTCGCACCCATATCCTCAGGGCCTCGGGGCGTCAGTTTCTGGAGGGGGATGTGCAACACTGGTGGCACCCTCCGACAGGACGGGGGGTCCGGACCCACTTTTCCGATGACCTGGTCTGGCTTCCCTTCACTGTGGCCCATTATCTGGAGGTGACGGGGGATATAAGCGTTCTTGACGAAAAAACACCCTTCCTGGAAGGGGATGAGCTGGCTGCCGATCAGGAAGACGCCTATTTTGAGCCCGTCGTTTCGGCGGAGACGGGAACGGTCTTTGAACATTGTGCTCGAACCCTCGACCTGAGTCTGGCCACAGGGGCGCACGGTTTGCCGTTGATGGGGACGGGGGACTGGAATGACGGGATGAATCGGGTTGGCCACGAAGGGCGCGGCGAAAGTGTCTGGCTCGCCTGGTTCATTCATGCAACCCTGACCCGCTTCGCTCCGGTGGCCATAGCTCGAGGTGAGGAGGAACGAGCGCAGCGCTGGCTGGCTCACGCGGCCAGCCTGAAAGAGGCGCTGGAAAAACAGGCGTGGGACGGCGCATGGTATCGGCGCGCCTATTATGATGACGGTACCCCGCTCGGCTCGGCGGCCAATATCGAATGCCGCATTGACTCCATCGCCCAGAGTTGGGGGGTCATCTCCGGAGCGGCGGACTCTGTGCGGGCGAAAAAAGCGATGGCATCCGTCCAGGAATACCTTGTGAGGACGGGGGACAACCTCGTCCTGCTCTTCACGCCCCCCTTCGACCAGACGCCCAAAGATCCTGGTTATATCAAGGGATATCTTCCCGGTATCCGCGAAAACGGCGGCCAGTACACCCACGCTGCCGCCTGGTCTGTGATCGCCTTTGCCATGCTGGGGCTCGGGGACCAGGCCCATGAACTCCTGTCCATGCTCAATCCGGTGAATCACGCCGCCACTCGCAGCAGCATGTCTCGCTATCGAGTCGAACCCTATGTGGCCGTAGCAGACGTTTATTCGGAACCACCCCACGTCGGCAGGGGCGGGTGGAGTTGGTATACCGGCTCATCAGGTTGGCTCTATCGAGCGGGAATCGAGTGGATCCTGGGGATTACCGTACGCCAGGGGAGCTTACACCTTGAACCATGCATCCCCCGCAACTGGACGGGCTTTACCGCCTCTTACCGGCACGGCACCGCTCACTACCAGATACTCGTGGATAACCCGAACGGTGTAATGCGAGGGATCGTCAAACTCGAACTGGACGGGGAACTTTTGCCTGCGGAAGACCAGACGGTGCCACTGACAGATGATGGCCGAAAGCACGTTGTTCAGGTCACCATGGGATAACCCTGAAAAAAATCGAGGTCCGCGAGGGTGTGTTTTCAAATTTGATGACAGGTTTTGACCGCCCAGATCTGGAGCTCGGTGAAAATTCGGGTAATGCGGTCTTTCGAAGGAGTTTGGCAGGACCTTCTCTCAATTCCACAGCTTCTTTTTTTGTTATTAAGATGAGCCAATTTAGTGTGTTGACAATCGTCCTTTTTCGGTTAGGTTTTTTATTAGCTTTTACTTAATGTTTTCGTGAGCAGAGCTTGTGGTTAGAAACTTGACGCTGTCAAAAAAGAAAGGAGGTCTGTCAGCGAAAAAATAGCGCAACTCGTCTAGCGGTTAGTTCATCGCACGGGATGTTGGAACAGCGTTTACGTCCGTTGCTAAAGACTCATCCGGTGGTTGATTTTA
>JBFHFM010000062.1:0-14172 GCA_041583595.1 Trichloromonas sp.
CCTTGAGGCACTGAGCAAGGTTCCCATCGTTCCTCGCCAGCAAGTACAGTCCATTGTAAAATTCCTCACCCGGTTCGTGAACCTGCTGACCCGCATGGGAGTTGAAAAGCTACAGCAGCTTGAGGCACAGAAAGCCCTTCGAATGTCCAATGAGAAATTCCGGGCCCTGTTTCACAACTCCAATGATGCCATCCATATCTTTGATCCTACCGGTTATTTCCTCGAAGTGAACCAGGCCGCCTGCAAAGAGGTAGGCTACACGCGAGACGAGCTGCTGCAGATGACTATTCCGCAACTGCTGGTGCCGGAGCGGGCCGCAAATTTTGAGAACCGCATGCGAGAAATTCAACAGCAAGGCGAAGCTATTTTTGAAACATTTATTCAGTGCAAAGACGGAACGACCCTCCCTGTCGAAGCCAGTGTTCGAACTTTCGAGTATTTCGGCCACCAAGCCATCATCAGTACCGTCCGCAATATCAGCGAACGGAAAGAGGCCAATGAAGCCTTACGTAGAAGTGAGGAGCGGTTCCGCTCCTTTTTCCAGGGAGCGGGAAGCGGCATGGCCATCATCGCCCCGGACGGAACGGTAATGGAAGTCAATTCGGCCCTTTGCGAATTCTTCGACATCGCAGAGGAGAATATCCTGGGAAAAACCGTCGAAGAGTTGACCCATCCCGAAGACCGCCCCAATACCCGCCAGCTCTACCTGGAAAGTACAACCAGAAAACGAAACCATTTCAGCTACGAAAAACGCTTTTTGCGCGGAAATGGCTCAGTCATCTGGGGACACGCCTCTGGCGCACCGGTTTTCGACGCCAACGACCAGATCGACTATTTCATCGCCCAGATTCATGACATCAGCGACCGCAAACGGGCAGAAAAGGCGACCAGGGCCGCTTTGTGCGAAGCGGAGGAAGCTCGCAACAAGATCGAGGCGATCCTCAAGTCTGTGGCTGACGGCCTGATCGTCACCGACTTGAGCGGCCGAATCGTGCTGATGAACCGGATGGCGGAAAGTATGACAGGCGTCACCCTGGGCGAAGCCTTTACCAGGCCCCTTGAAACCATATTCACTGAGCAGGAATTTTTGCATCAGGTAGCCGCCACACTGGCGGGAAACACAAGGGATGAGTCGGTCGAATGGGAGATTTTGGGACCTCCGGTACGAACAATTCAGGCTCGAACCGCCATCGTGCTGAGTGGAAAAAAAGAAAGGACTGGAGCGATAAGCATTCTGAGGGACGTCAGCCGGGAGCGGGAACTGGACCGCATGAAGAACGAATTCATCTCCACGGCAGCCCACGAGCTGCGTACTCCTTTGACCTCGGTATTAGGTTTCTCGGAACTCTTACTCAATCAAGAGGAATACGGGATCACCGACCCGAATCAGCAGAAAAACTTTCTTGCCATCATCAGAGAAAAAGCCAAGCGACTTGATTCGATCACAACTGACCTGCTCGACCTCAGCAGGTTCCAGTCCGGGCAAACCATCACCCTGACAAAATCCTCCTGCGATATAGGCAAAGTAATCCGGCAGGTTGCATCTCTTTATCAAACAGAGACCGCCCATCATCTGGTGTCAACCTCCCTACCAGAAAAGCCGGTATTCATTTCTGCGGACCCCGGCAAGCTTGAACAGGTTCTCGACAACCTCATCAGCAACGCTATCAAGTTTTCACCCAAAAACAGCGAAATCAAAATCTCTGGTGAGTCCATCATCGACCAGTTCAAAATTTCCGTGAATGACGAAGGGGTCGGCATGACCCCGGAGCAGGTGGACCGGATTTTCGACAAATTCTACCGAGTCGATGCTTCCGACTCGGCCCAAGAAGGGCTGGGGCTAGGAATGGCCATCGTCAAAAGCATTATCGAAGCCCATAAAGGAGAGATTTGGGTAATGAGTGAACCGGGAAAAGGAACCACGGTCAGCTTCGCCCTACCCCTGGGAAACGGTCGTTCTTGACCTGAAACAACGGCAATATCGACAGATCAGCCCACATCTCCATCACTTACCGCCACATTCCCTGCTATGAGAAGAGTTGACTCTCCTGTTCCATAACCCGGATAAAGGTCGTGCGTTTGGTCAATTCCCTGAGCGCCGACGCCCCCACATAAGTGCAGGTCGAACGAAGACCACCGAGGATGTCCCTGACCGTCTCCTCAAGAGGACCACGATAGGGCACCTCAACGGTCTTGCCTTCGGAGGCCCGATAATTGGCCACCATGCCGGCATGCTTCTTCATCGCCGTATCGGAACTCATGCCGTAGTAGAGCTTAAAGTGTTGACCGTTGCGCTCGACCAACTGGCCGCCGCTCTCATCGTGACCGGCCAACATCCCCCCGAGCATGACAAAATCGGCGCCGCCGCCAAAAGCCTTGGCCACGTCGCCAGGACAGCTGCAGCCACCATCAGAAATGATGCGCCCGCCCAGACCGTGGGCGGCATCGGCACATTCGATGACCGCGGAGAGTTGCGGATAGCCGACGCCGGTCTTGACCCGGGTGGTGCAGACCGAACCGGGTCCGATGCCGACCTTGACCATATCGGCCCCCGAAATCAACAGTTCTTCCACCATCTCACCGGTGACGACGTTGCCGGCGATAATGACCTTGTCGGGAAACTCCCGACGCACCCGGATGACAAATTCAACAAAAGATTCAGCATAACCGTTCGCCACATCGATACAGATAAAGAAAAGCTCCGGATGGTGAGAAAGAATCTGCGTCAGGCGGCTGAAGTCTTCATCCGCCACTCCGGTACTGACCATGATGCGCTCGAAGATGCTCGCATCTTGCCGTTCGAGAAAGGCATCCCAATCCGCAAGGCTGTAGTGCTTGTGGATGGCACACAGCATGTTGTGCGCAGCGAGCACCTCAGCAACCTCGAAGGTGCCGATGGTATCCATGTTGGCGGCGATGACCGGAATACCGGTCCATTTCCGCTGACTGTGCAGAAAGGTAAAGGTACGCTCAAGATCGACCTGGGCACGGCTTTTAAGGGTAGAACGCTTGGGGCGGATCAGCACATCTTTGAAGCCCAGTTTGAGATCGGTTTCAACACGCATAGAAACTTCCTTTCAGCCGGCCAAAAGCCGGGACCGAAGCAGATAACTGATATTATCCAGAAAAACCAATAACCCCGTTCAAAGAACAGGGATAAAACCAACATTACCCCCATCTTGCTTTTCAGCCTTTTCCATGGTACTTCTAACAACTTGTCGGGTGGCACCCAACGCCGAACAACCAATTTCGACAACGGGGAATGTGGTGCTATCCTGAACTCCCCAACTTCCACCACATGCAGGCGGCACATGCCGCTTTTTTCGTTCCCAACAGGAGCTTCGCTGTGACTTTCATCCTATTGACCGTCCTTGCCTACCTGATCGGTGCCATCCCCTGCGGCGTGGTCCTGACCCGCCTGTGTGGCAAAGAAGATATTCGCCAGGCCGGCAGCGGCAACATCGGCGCAACCAACGTCTACCGGGTCGCCGGTCGCGGACTCGGTATCGCCACCCTGATCGGCGACGCCCTCAAGGGGGTAATTCCAACCCTGGTCGCTGCCAGCATGGATTCTTTTTCCATGTCTCAGGTCGCCATCGTCGCCGCCGCCACCTTCCTCGGCCATCTCTACCCGGTCTACCTTGGCTTCAAAGGGGGTAAGGGGGTCGCTACCGCGCTCGGCATCTTCATCGTACTGTCGCCGAAATCGGTGTTGTTCGCCCTGGTGGCATTCGTCGCCCTGCTATGGAAATGGCGCTACATTTCCCTCGGTTCGATCAGCGCCGCCGCCCTCATCCCCTTTTTGGTGCTCTATTTTGAAAAATCCCTGCCGCTCTTTGTCGCCACCCTGTTCATCGCCGGGATGGTCATCGTCCGCCATCGGGCCAACATCGAGCGTCTGAAAAACGGCACCGAAAGCAAGTTCAAAGCTTGAACTTATTCGCCTCACCCCCATTCCGGAACCTGCCATGAATCGCCGTAAGCTGCTGATCGCCTTTGTTCTCGGAGCACTGGGACTGGCCATCGCCATTCCAGCGTTACGCTTTGCCTGGTTTATGAATCAACCGGTCGCCCCCGCCTCCCCGCAAATCGTCAACATTGCCTCCGGCACTTCCTTCGCCGAAATCGCCCGCACCCTGGAAACCCAGGGAGTTGTCGCCGACGCCGACAAACTCAAATTGCTGGCCTACTGGCGCAAAGCAGCCGGCCGGATCAAAGCTGGCGAATACAACTTCGATCAGAGCGCCACTCCCGACGCAGTACTGGCTCGACTACTGGCCGGAGATGTCATCCGCTACCGCTTCACCGTTCCGGAGGGGCTGACCCTGCATGAGATTGCCAACCGGCTCGAAATTGAAGGCCGCGGCAAAACAGAAACTTTTGTCGCCTTGGCCAAAGACCCCGAGCTCTGCAAGCAACTGGGAATCGGTGCATCGACCCTGGAAGGTTACCTGTTCCCCGAGACCTACCTGCTTACCGGCGACATGACCGAAAAGAAATTAATCGAGGCGATGGTCCGTGAATTCAACCGGCGGCTGACACCAGAGATCACCTCCGGCGCCAAACAACAGCAGCTCGAGCTCCACCAACTGGTGATTCTCGCCTCCATTATCCAGAAAGAGGCCGGCACCAGCTCTGAAATGCCGCTGATCGCCTCAGTCTTTCACAACCGCCTGAAAAAGGGCATTCCCCTGCAGGCCGACCCTACAGTGATCTACGGCGTTGAAAACTTTGACGGCAACTTAACCCGAAAACACCTGAAAACGACCACTCCCTACAACACCTACCAGCTGCGCGGTCTGCCAGCCGGCCCCATCGCCAACCCGGGCGAGGACGCCCTACGCGCTGCCGCATATCCCGCCACGACCGATTACATCTACTTCGTCTCCCGCGGCGACGGCACCCACGCCTTTTCTAAAACCCTCGCCGAACACAACGCCCTGGTGCGCAAATACCAGCTCAAGCGTTGATATAACAAAACGGCATAAAACCAAGAGAACCTATGGGACCGATGAAACTTCAGTCGAGGGTTTCGGCCAGCAGTTCGATGGTGTGAGCGGCACGTATCGGCGACTCCTGCTTTTCGAGGCCACCACGGATCTGCATCAGGCAACCGGGGCAATCCATGGCGACGCAGGTGACGCCGCTGTTGCGGATGTCGTTCAGCTTGTCAGCCAGAATGTTTTTGGCGATATCAGGATGACTGGTAAAAGAGTAAGAGCCGCCAAAACCACAGCAGCGATCGGCATGCTCCATCTCCACCAGTTCACGCCCCGAAGTGGTCAGCAATCGGCGTGGTTCCTCCCAAACCCCGGCCCCCCGCTTAAGATGGCAGGAGTCATGGTAGGTGGTCTTTTCCGAGGCGGCCAGCCCCTTGAACTGATCGGCAGCCCCCAAAACCTCAGCAATAAACCTGGAAATATCGAAAGTCTTTTCGGCCAGGCACCCGGCCTTTTCGGCCCACACCGGATTGTCCTTCAAATGTTCGACGAAATCCCGCTGCAGAGCCATGGTGCAGGTCGGACAGGTGGTCACGACATAGTCAGGATTCCCCTCGAGCATGGCAGCGACATTCTGTTCGGCCAACTCCACCGCCGTCTCGCGATCCCCCGAATAGAGGGCGGGAATGCCGCAGCAGTTCTGTTTTTGAGGATAGGTGACTTCCACATCCAGATGATTGAGCACTTTGACCAGATCGAACCCGAGTCCGGGGTAGAGGAAATCGTTGGCGCAGCCGCCAAAAAATGCGACTCGGTAGCGGGGTTTTTCGACACGCTGGGAGATATCCTGCCACTGATCGCGCAGCGACTTGTCAGCAATGGCCGGCAGAGTGCGCCACTCAGTCAGGGACGAAAAGAACAGCGGAAGGTGCCGAATACTCGCTTCCCCCTTAGTGACTGGCTTCTGCAGCACCGAGGCCGCGCGGATCAGCGAATGGAACAGCTTGCGATTGCGCATCACTTTCTTGAAGACCAGAGACTTGCCAACCCCGATCCCCTCCTCCTCGCCGACCACTTCACGCAGATGCAGGATAATATTTTCAAGGTCAATATTAGCCGGGCAGATCGCCACGCAGGCACGACAGCCGATACAGGCCCGAACGATTTCAGCGGCCTTGTCGAGTCCATGGAAGAAGGCGGTGAGAATTATGCCGATAGCGCCGATATAGACATGACCAAAGACGTGCCCGCCAACGGTTTGATAAACCGGACACACGTTGGCGCAGGCGCCGCAGCGGATGCACCGCAACGCATCCTTACAGTGGGGCGACTCAGCCAGAACGCTGCGTCCGTTGTCGAGCAGCAGGATATGCAGATCTTTCTCCCCGTCGTCACAGGGAACAGCGCCGCGAATCCAGGTCACGTACGAGGTTATCAGCTGGCCGGTGGCATTGCGCGGCAGCACCCGGATCACCCGGGCTGCATCCTCGAGGGTCGGCACTAGCTTTTCAATCCCGACCAACACCACATGGGTCTTGGGCAGGGTCGAAGCCAGCCGGGCGTTGCCCTCGTTGGTCACCAGCGCAATGCCTCCGGTTTCGGCAACGGCGATATTGGCCCCAGTCACACCGATATCTGCATCGAAATACCCCTGGCGCAGCTGCTCTCGTGCCACCCGGACCAGATGTTCGATCTCGGCCGGCTCTGATTTTCCAGTCTGCTTGCTGAAAAGTTCAGCGACCTCTTCCTTAAACATGTGAATAGCTGGCAACACCATATGACTGGGACGTTGCCCGGCAAGCTGGATGATCCATTCGCCCAGATCGGTTTCGAGGGGCGTGACACCAGCCGCCTCTAAAGCCTTATTGAGATGGATCTCTTCACTGGCCATGCTCTTGCTTTTGACCACTAACCGGGCGTCTTTTTTCTGCGCCAGCGCCACAATGTAGCGGTTGGCCGCCTCGGCGCTGCGGGCCACAAAGACCGTCGCCCCAGCCGCCTCGGCGTTAGTGATAAACTGGCGGAGATACTTCTCCCGATTCTCCCGCACATCATCCTTCATGTCGCTGATTTCCCGGCGCAGGACATCGAAATCGAGACCGGCAAAGGCGTTTTCGCGGGCCAGCAGATAGGCATCCCCGAACGTGTGCAGGGCCTCCTGCAGACGAGGGCTGGCCAGGGCTTTATCAACCTGTTGCTTGTATTGGCGGGAGCGTTCTTTATTCATAAAAGAAACCTCGTTGCAGGGGCGCGGCAAACAGATCACATTTCCAGCGGATCGGAGGAGATCCCCGGGACCAGGAGAATATGCAGCTCCTTTGGTCCATGGACGCCAATAGTGAGGATCCTCTCGATATCAGCGGTACGGCTGGGGCCGGTAATGTAGGCGATATAGTTGCGCGGGTCACGCTGATGCAGCGCCCGCAGATGAGGGACCGCTGCCATACCGTCAACCAGAATCTTGGCTGGATCGAGCAACACGAAATGGCGCTCGGGCAGAGAGCTCGCCAGGCGGATATCCTCCCCGGTGCTTTCCAGCACCAGAGTGCCGGTATCGGCGAGGCCGAAGTTGGCCCCGGTCAGTCCGGCGGCCAACGGTGAATCCGTCTTCCGAAAGTTACCCACAATCGTTTTCACACCGGCCTTTTCCAGCAAATCCCTTATTCCAAGGCGTTTAGCGCTGGAGAAATCGGGAAGGAGAAGAGCTCCATCTACTTTACCCACAAGGTAATCCACAGCCGGAGAAAGGCCGTCGAACGCCAACACCCTGGCACCAACCCGAACGGCAGCCTCACTAAAAAAGGAGAGAAGGTGTACGTCGGCCATAAAAGCATCTCCTCACAAAATTCCAGAATTGGTCTTACCAAATAATAAAAACCTAACGATAATCATTGTACCTGTCAAGGAGCAAAAGGATCGCACCCGCGACAATACCCTTAAACTCTTTACATACGAGGAGGCGAGAATACAGGACCAGCTGCAAACGCAGGGGTTTGACCTATATTTCAACTCATTTTGGAGCCATAATTTCTGCTATCAGATCACAAACGAGCTAAATTTTATGTTCAAGCTTCTGCGTTTTCGCTTCGACTTTTATACCCTAAGCTAGTTTTCATCCGAAAACGGCACTCGCTCCATCCATAGATTCCGGATGGGAACTAGAACTAAAAGCCTTTTCTTCATTCCCGGTCACAACCTTGATTTTTCCAATTGACACTAAAGCCGATTTCCACGCTTAATATGGTCATACCAACTACCTGGCATCCCAACAAACAAGCCCACCTTCCCCTGGGACAGACTGTTCGTGCAAAGAATCATCCCGGCGGACCTCTATGGCTTCAAAAGCGACAGGCACCGATCTTCTTGATTAAAAACAACATAACTTCAGTTTTTCAAACACTTGGCTCACCTTTTGCAAATTTTACATATTTCTGACATTATCAAGTTTTCGCCAATTTTTTCACCATAACGAGTCGAAGATACCCTAATGAATCCAACGACTGCCCACTCCACAGCCATCGAACAGCCCGCACCAACACGCGACGACACCGCCCCCTTCGGCGACCTGACCGACCCGTTGCTCGAATGCCTGTTGACTATCGTTGCGTTCCATGGCCGAACCCTGAGCCGCGAAGCGGCCATGGCGGGCCTTCCTTTAGAACAAAAACAGCTCACGCCAGCACTGGTGGCCCGCGCCGCCAAGCGTGCCGATCTGACCGCAAAAGTCATACGGCAACCACTGGACCGCCTGAATGAACGCCTTTTCCCGGCCATACTGCTGCTAAAAGAACAGCAGGCCTGTGTCATTCTCGACTTGAATCGAAAGCAGGCAACCGCCGGGGTAACCTACCCCGAACTGGGAGATGCCCGTGTCAACATTTCGACTGCTGAATTAGCGGAGCAGTACACCGGCCGGGCTATCTACATGCAGCCCAAATTCCGCTTCGACGCCCGCTCCCCTGAAGTCGAAAAAATCCGCAAACGCCACTGGTTCTGGAGCGTAATGGGCGAGAACATGGCGCTTTACCGCGACGTGCTGCTGGCCGCTTTTTTCCTCAGCCTGTTCGCCCTGGCCATGCCCCTGTTCATCCGCAACGTCTATGATCGAGTGGTCCCCAATCAGGCGGTGCATACCCTCTGGGTTTTGGCGACCGGTGTGATCATTGTCCTGGTCGGCGACCTGATGCTGCGAACCATGCGCAGCTATTTTCTTGATCTCGCCAGTAAGCGGATCGATGTCAAACTCTCGGCCTACATCATGGAACGGGTGCTGGGGACCCGCCTTGAGCACCGTCCTCTCTCTGCCGGCTCCTTTGCCTCGAACCTGCGTTCCTTCGAAACGGTGAGGGATTTCATTACCTCCACCACGGTGACCGCCTTTATCGACCTCCCCTTTGCCCTGGTCTTCATGCTGGTCATCGGCCTGATCGCCTGGCAGCTGACCATTCCCATCGCGATAGGGATGCTGGTGGTGGTCGTAGGGGCTCTGATGATGCAGGGCAAGATGCATGAATTGTCAGAGACGACTTACCGCGCCTCGGCCCAGCGCAACGCCACCCTCATCGAAAGCCTGGTTGGCCTCGAAACGGTCAAGGCGCTGGGAGCCGAGGCCCGCATGCAGAGCAAGTGGGAATCAAGTGTCATATTCTTGGCCCAGATTTCCACCCGACTGCGACTCCTTTCCAGTGCGACCCTGAATATGGCCCAGTGGGTGACCCAGACGGTAAACGTCGTCATCATCATCGTTGGCGTCTATCTGATCGCCGACAACCAACTGACCATGGGGGGACTGATCGCCTGCTCCCTCCTTTCGTCGCGAGCGTTGGCCCCGATCAGCCAGGTGGCCGGCCTGCTGACCCAGTACCACCATGCCACCACCGCCTTTTCTTCCCTCAACAAAATTCTGGCCAACCCGGTTGAGCGCCCGGACGAGTCAACTTTTTTGACTCGGCAGTCGATTCAGGGAAACATCGAGTTCAAAAATGTCAGCTTCGGCTACCCCAATGTTGATTTTAAAGTACTGCAGAATGTCTCCTTTCGTATCGGGCAGGGCGAAAAAGTGGCCATTCTGGGAAAGGTCGGCTCAGGCAAAACAACCCTGCTGAAATTGATACTCGGCATGTACCAACCCACGGACGGAGCCGTCTTTATCGATGGCATCGATCTCAGACAACTCGACCCGGCCGAAGTTCGACGCTTTTCCGGGTACGTCACCCAGGACGCCACCCTCTTTTACGGGACCCTGCGAGAAAACTTGACTCTGGCGATGCCCTCGGTGGACGATGCGACCATCGTTTCGGCGGCTCGAACCGGCGCCCTGCTCGACTATGTCAACTCCCATCCCCAGGGGTTTGATATGATCGTCGGCGAACGCGGCGAATCCCTTTCCGGCGGCCAGCGCCAGGGGGTGGCCATCGCCCGGGCTGTAATCAAAGATCCGGCGATCCTGCTGCTCGACGAACCGACCGGCTCGATGGACCACACCAGCGAAGAGCAGGTCAAACAAGAATTCCGCACTTTCTGCCAGGGAAAAACCACGGTACTGGTCACGCATCGAACCGCCCTTCTGGAAATGGTCGATCGAATTATTGTCGTCGATGCCGGAAAAATCGTCGCGGACGGCCCGAAAAACCAGGTTATAGAAGCCCTGCGTCAGGGAAGAGTCGGGAGGGCCACATGATTTCGAAATTACTTGAACGCCTGCTAACGGCCCTGCTCCCGATCCGCTCCCAGAATCCGCACAACTGGGATGACGATGCGGACTGGGCCCGCCTCGACCAAGAACCGCTACGAGCCCGATCGCTCCTTTACTGGATCGGGCTGATCATTGTCGGACTGGTGATCTGGTCAGCCAATGCCAATCTTGAGGAAGTAACCCGCGGAGAAGGTAAAGTGATCCCGTCCCGCCAGGTACAGATCATTCAGGCGGTTGACGGCGGAATTGTCTCTGAGATTCTGGTCCAGGAAGGCCAAACTGTGGAAACCGGCCAGCTGCTGCTGCGCATCGACGACACCCGATTCGTCTCATCCTTTCGTGAGAACAGAGGACAGTACCTCTCACTGCTGGCTAAAGCCGAACGCCTTAAGGCCCTTTCGGAAAACCGCCCCTTTTCCCCACCCGAGGAAATCAAGCAGCAGGATCCAGCCCTCATCCAGGAAGAGGGAAAACTCTACCAATCGACCAAACATGAACTTGACGCCCAGCTCGGCATTGCCCGCCAGCAGCTGCAGCAGCGCCATGACGAACTGCAGGAAGCAAACACCAACCGCGAACAGTTGACCCGCCAGGTCGAACTGATGCAGAAAGAACTCGACTTTACCCGCCCGCTGGTCAAATCCGGGGCCGTCTCACAGGTGGAAATGATGCGCCTCGAGAGGAGCGTCATCCAGACCCGCGGAGAACGGGATCAGGTCCTGTCCCAGATCGAGCGGATTCAATCCTCAATTTCCGAGGCAAAACGCAAGATCCAGGGGGTCCAGCTGACCTTCTCCAACCGCATTCGTAGGGAGCTCTCCGACACCCAGGCTAAATTGAGCAGCCTGACCGAAGAAAAGACCGCCCTCGCCGACCGGGTCAAGCACGCCGACGTCAAATCCCCGGTACGGGGCACGGTCAAACGCCTGTATGTCAACACCATCGGCGGGGTGGTACAGCAGGGCAAAGAAGTGATCGAGATCGTCCCCTCGGACGACACTCTCGTGCTGGAGGTCAAAATCAGCCCAAAGGATATCGCTTTTCTGCGCCCCGACCTCAAAGCCCAGGTACGCTTTACGGCCTATGACTTTTCCATTTACGGCAGCCTCGAGGCGGTAGTTGAACAGATCGGCGCCGACACCGTGATCGACGACAAAGGCAACGCTTTCTACATGATAAGGGTACACACCCTTAAGCCTGAACTCGGCGATGACCTGCCGATCATTCCGGGTATGGTGGCCCAGGTCGATATTGTCACCGGCAAGAAAACCCTGCTGGCGTACCTGCTGAAACCCATCCTGCGGGCCAAGTTCAATGCCTTGAAAGAGCGGTGAGTATGACCGAGATTTGTCTTTCGACCCGAGCCAACCAGCTGCTCCGCTGGCAGCAAGCATTTCCGCAGGGGAAGATTTCCGCGACGGCCAGGGAGCTTGCGCCCTTCCTTCAAAATGAAGACCTGGTCTGGCTACACGCCGACGGCATGCCGGGCAGAAGCGTGGAAGAAGCGATCCGAACCATTCGCGAGATTACACCGACAGCGCGATTTATCGTTCTTTCCAGCATGCCCGCAACGGCCGACGCCCTGGCGGCGCTCCAACTCGGAGCCCAGGGCTACTGCCATGCCCTGGCGACCCCGCAGATGCTGCAACAGGTGGCCCTGGTCGTCCGTAACGGTGGCCTGTGGATCGGCCCCGAGCTCTTAAACCGCCTTACCGGCACTCTCGCGGCGGCCCTCCTTCCCTCGCCCTCCCCTCCGACTTCGTTCCTGCAACAGTTGTCGGCCCGGGAGCGAGAAGTCGCCCTGCAGGTCGGCTCGGGCGCGTCGAACAAGGAAATTGCCACCTCCCTCGGCATCACAGAGCGCACCGTAAAAGCCCACATGGGCTCGATATTCGAAAAGCTCGAAATCCGCGACCGGTTGCAGTTGGCCCTGCTCCTCTCTCAGGCGGAGTCGGAAAACATAATTTAATTCTCCGCAGCTCCTTTCACCTCCCTTGTGCCAACAATGAATCGGACCTGTACCATGGTCCAATTTATTCATTAAGGTTTCGCTGCTATAGTGACACCATCACAAAACCTATCTTCAAAACTTTCAAATAGATCCTGTTTCCGTCCTTAAAAGGAGTCTCGATATGCCTACAGCCCTTCCCATCGCAACTGTGATCGAAGTTACCGGCACCGCCTATGTACGCAATCCTGGCGGCGAACTTGTAGTTCTCAAACCGGGAGACACTCTGCATGAAGGGCAAATCGTGGTCACTTCAAGCGACGGCCGGGTTAAGCTTGACATGGGACCGGAAGAAATACTGAACCTACTCCCCGAGCAGACTGTTACGCTCACCCCGGAGCTCTCCGAATCCATCTGGCCCGACCTTGAAGAGAGCGTGGTCTTCGAAGAGTCCATCGAGCGCATCATGGAAGCCCTCGAACAGGGTCGGGACATCGACCTTGACCTCGAAGATCCCGCCGCCGGCGGAGCCGCCGGTGATTCCGGCAACAGCTTCGTCCGCCTGCTGCGCATTGTCGAAGAAGTCGACCCTGCGGCATTCGATTTTGCATCGACCGCGGCTGCCGAGCAACCTGAGTTCGACAGTTTCGGAACGGTAACCCCGACGGTAGAAGCTGAAGTCCCAGTACCTCCAATTCAGACACCACCGACAATCCGCATCGTCAATCCGAACGATCCGGCGGCGACGACCGGCGATATCCTCATCAACGAGGGGGACGATGCCATCTTCGGTATCCAGATCACCGGCGCGGCCGCCAACACCTCCGTCACCCTGGCCTTGGCCGACGGGACCGCCCTGGATGCTGACTACTTCGACAGCGAGGGTGCCGGCTACTTTGAATACAGCACCGATAACGGGACCACCTGGACCGCCATCACCGGACCGATTGCAGTGGCGGCCGGCAATTCCACCCTGCTGGTCAAGACCGACACCGTGGACGATCTGGCCAATGAGCCGGATGAGACCTTTACCCTGACCGCCACCTTGAGCAGCGGCGAGTCCGACCTCGCCACCGCGACCATTATCGACAACGATACCCCGACCGTTTCGGTCAATCCTGAAGGAACGCTCGGCAACATCGACGTACCCGAAGGCGACGACGCGATCTTCAGTGTGAACATCTCCGGCGCCGCAGAAGGCACCACTGTCACCCTGACCCTGGCCGACGGCACCGCCCTGGACGCCGACTACTTCGACAGTGAAGGGGCCGGACACTTCGAGTACAGCACCGACGGCGGAACCACCTGGACCGCCATTAGCGGCCCGGTCTCCGTCCCCGCTGGCAACAGCACACTGCTGGTCAAGACCGACACCTTTGACGATGCGGCCGATGAGCTCGACGAGACCTTCTCGCTGACCGCCACCCTCAGCAGTGGCGAAACCGCGACCGGAACCGCCACCATCATTGATAACGACGAGCCGGGTATCAGCATCATCGATCCGAACAACCCCGACAACGGACTCGCCGACATTACCGTCAACGAAGGCGATGACGCCATCTTCGGTGTCAACATCTCCGGCGCCGCAG
>JBFHFM010000063.1:0-14143 GCA_041583595.1 Trichloromonas sp.
AGAAAAAATCGAGACAAAAATTGACACTAAGGCGGAAACGGGTGCTCCAGAACAGGTCCAGACCACGATCCGCTGGGACGGGTCGAAGATGGTCAGTACCTACTCTAACGTCTGTAACGTTTCGAGCACTCGCGAAGAGGTGACGCTCCTTTTTGGAACCAACCAGAGTTGGCACGCCGGGCAGAAAGAATTGACTGTGGATTTGACTAACCGCATTATTCTTAACCCCTTTGCCGCCAAGAGGCTGGCCATTTTGCTCGGCAACACCGTTCGTGAATACGAGACACGGTTCGGGAAGATGGAACTGGAGGTCGGCAGCCAAAAGGAAAAAGAATAATTATTCTGTTTGCTTAAACTAAAAGGCCTTCTTTCCTGGAGCGGTTTTCGCTGTACGAAAAGAAGGTCTTTTGTTTTAGTGACGGTTGAAAATGTTTTATCTGTAGATATGAAATCGATTACGGATTCTCGGCAATACCTTGAGATAATAGGAGTTGTTCAGACAGATGTCGGCGACCAGCCTGAATTTGAGTCTGCCGGTTTTTTCCAGGGTCTTTCCATGAAATATCGAGGTTCCAGGTATGACGGAGTGTCCTCGGTCGATAAAGCGCCAGAAACGGTTTCAGATCGCCTTGGGTCCCAAAATCCAAAAGGTACATTTTCATTGGTGGGGCTACTGAACTCATCCATTCTCTATCGTATTTGTGGAGAGTGTTTTCCTGGAGGTGTCTTTGAATCAAACGATCATATTCAGGCTGCAAGATACATTTTTTTGGTTTTAATAATGTCGACTTGGTTCTGCTCGCGGATTGAGTTATCATGCTGAAGTTTTAATGCTTTTATTTTCTGTATATTTGACTCTTAATTGGTGTTTTACATGCAATCACAGATCAGTATCGAATCCCAAACCGATCAGGCGAATAGCCGACCCGCTCTTTGGGCCAGTTTTTCCGCAGCTAAAAGCCCGGAGGAGTTTTGGACCAGTTGGCTGGCGCTGCAGTGTTCTTTCAGTCGTGGGGTGGAGCAAGGGGTGCTGGTTATGGCTGGGGCCGATGGGGCCTGGAGCCCGGTAGCGGCCTGGCCAGCGATTGGGAGCGATCCGGCGCGATTGGTTGAAGTCTGTGAACGGGTGCTGGATGAGCGCAGCGGTCTGTTGATTGAACTGGAACCGGTCGGGGATACCTCTAACCCGGTGATGAATTATGGGATCGGTTACCCGCTCCTGGTCGATGACCGGTTACAGGGCGTTGTTGCCCTGGAAATTGCCGGAGCGGATCAGCAGCGGTTGTCAGCGGCCATGGAGCAGTTGCAATGGGGGGTCTGCTGGCTCGAGGTTTTGTCCCGTCGGCGCCAGTCGGCACTGGAAGGCGCTGCACTTTCGCGGTTGCAGTCTTCGGTCGACTTGCTCGGCGGGGTGCTGTCTGAAGAGCATTTTGACGGCGCCTGCCAGGCTCTTGTTACTCAGATAGCGACCCTGCTCGATTGCGACCGGGTCAGCTTGGGCTTTCGCAGCGCCGGGCACGTCGTGGTGCGGGCTATTTCTCATAGCGCTGATTTTCGCAAACAGATGAATCTGGTGCGGGCGATCGGGTCGGCCATGGATGAGGCCATAGTGCAGCGGCGTGATATTGTTTACCCGGCACCGGGGGAGGCTGCCCCCGCCGTGCTGCGGGACCACGAACAGTTGTCCCATCAGTACCAGGGGGGGGCGATTCTGACTCTGCCGTTGTATGGTAACGACCGCTACTTTGGCGCCCTGACCCTGGAGCGCCCGGCTGATCGTCCCTTTGTCGAAGACGAGGTCGAGCTGGTGCGTAGCCTGGCGGCGCTCACCGGTCCGGCCCTTGAGGGCAAGCGCCTCAATGACCGCTTGCTGGTCAATAAAATCTCCGATGCCTTGTGCAGTCAACTCGGTAAGCTGATCGGACCCCGCTTCATTGGGCGCAAGTTGCTGTTGCTTGGCGCCGCGGCGCTGGTGGTTTTTTTCAGTCTGGCCCAAGGGGATTATCGGCTGTCATCAGATGCTGTTCTTGAAGGGGCGTTGCGGCGGGTCATTGTGGCACCTTTTGACGGTTACATTGGCGAAGCCCCGGCCCGGGCCGGAGATGTGGTTGCCGAAGGAGCGCTGCTCTGTACCTTGGACGACCGTGATCTGCGCCTGGAACGGCTCAAATGGCTGAGTCAGAAAACCCAGCTGCAGCGCCAACAGCAGGAGGCCATGGCGAGCCACGACCGCGCCCAGGCCAGTATCCTGGGCGCTCAGCTCGATCAGGCCGAAGCCCAATTGCGATTGGCTGAAGCCAACCTCGAGCGGACTCGGCTCTCGGCGCCTTTTGCTGGCGTGCTGGTCCGTGGTGACCTCAGCCAGCGGCTCGGCAGTGCCGTGGCGCAAGGAGAAGAACTGTTTGAGCTGACCCCCCTTGACGCGTACCGGTTGATTATCCAAGTTGACGAGCGACGTATTGCTGATGTGCGATTGGGACAGCAGGGCGACCTGTTGTTGAGCTCACAGCCCGAGACAGCCTTTCCATTCGTTATCGAAAAAATCACCCCACTGACGACCCCTGAAGATGGCCGCAACTACTTCCGGGTTGAAGCTCGATTGGAAGAGGTTTCTTCCAATCTGCGCCCTGGTATGGAGGGGGTGGCCAAGGTCTTTGTCGATCGCCGTAACCTCGCCTCGATCTGGACACGGAATCTGGTTGAATGGGCCAGGCTCTGGTTCTGGTCCTGGTGGCCTTGATGGGGGCCGTAGGTGGAAGAACTCTTTAGCCAGTCCTGGTACCGGGTGGTTAACCTGAAACCGCGTTTGCGCAGTCATGCCCAGATCCATCGTCATGTCTATCGTGGTCAGGACTGGTACGTGCTGCAGGATCACAGTACTGGCCGGTTTACCCGCTTTGCTCCGGCCGCCTATTTCTTCGTTGGTTTGATGAATGGCCGGCGGACCATGGGGGAGATTTGGGAGGCGGCTGGCCGCCAGCTTGGCGACGCCATGCCGACGCAGGATGAAGTGATCGGTCTGCTCTCCCAGTTGCACCAGACCGACGTGCTCCAAGGGGACTTGCCTCCCGATATGGGGGAAATGCGCGAACGTCAGCAACGGGTTCGCAGCAGTCGCATCTGGGGGATGTTCAAGTCTCCGATGTCTATGCGTTTTCCTTTGCTTGATCCGGACCGCTTTCTTAATGCCACACTGCCGCTGATGCGTCCCCTGTTTGGCTGGTTTGGGTTGGTCCTCTGGCTGCTGGTGGTCGGCTGGGCCCTGACTCAGGTAATAAGCCACTGGGGCGATTTGACTTCGAATCTGGCTGATCGGGTGCTGAGCCTGGAAAACCTGACCCTGCTCTGGCTGGTCTACCCGGTTGTCAAGGTGGTGCATGAATTCGCCCACGCTTATGCCGTCAAACTCTGGGGCGGTGAGGTGCATGAGATGGGGATCATGCTGCTGGTGCTGATGCCCATCCCTTATGTCGATGCGACCAGTGCTTCGGCTTTTCGCCTGAAACGGCGGCGGATGCTGGTCGGGGCGGCAGGGGTTCTTTCCGAACTTTTTCTGGCGGCGCTGGCCATGCTGCTGTGGGTCAATGTCGAACCTGGGGCGTTGAGGGCTCTCTGCTACAACGTCATGCTGGTTGCCGGGGTCTCGACCCTGTTGTTTAACGGCAACCCTTTGCTGCGTTTTGACGCTTACTATGTGTTGTCCGATTATCTGGAAATTCCCAATTTGGGCACGCGCAGCAACCGTTATCTGGGCTATCTGTTGCAGCGTTATCTGTTGGGGATCAAGGACGCCAATTTTCCGCCGGCCTCGGTCGGTGAAAAATGCTGGTTTTTCTCTTATGCCTTGGCTGCATTCATTTACCGGATGTATATTTCGTTCCGGATTGTACTTTTTGTTGCTGGCAAGTTTTTTTTAATTGGTGTGATTCTGGCCTTATGGTCCATCTCCAATATGCTGGTGACCCCGATGATTCGCAGCTGGAAGACTTTTTTTCAGGACAATAGAATGCGTAAGAAACGTGGACGGATATTGGGGACAGTGGCCGCTGGAGTTTGTTTGATCCTTCTTCTGGTTGCCTTCGTGCCGGTTCCGCTCTTCACTATGGCCGAGGGGGTTGTTTGGGTGCCGGAGCAGGTCCGGGTTTATTCCGGGGCCGATGGCTTTGTTTCCGCTGTGATGGCTGAACCGCAGCAACCGGTGCGTCTCGGTGACGAGCTGATCGAGTGTGTCAATCCTGAACTGTCCCTCCGGGTTCAGGTGCTTGAGGCTCAACTCATCGAATATCAGATCCGGCACCGGGTCAGTGTCACTGAAAACCGCACTGAGGCGGAGATCCTGCAGGAGGAGATCCGGCGGGTGGAGAAGGAACTGGCCCGGGAGCGGGAGCGCCTCGCGGCCCTTGTGGTTCGCAGCCCAGGGAATGGGCGTTTTTTGCTTCCGGATGCGCAGAACCTGCCGGGGCGTTTCGTGCGTCGCGGGACTCCGCTGGGCTACGTGGTCGAACCGGACCAGCTGCGGGTCAGGGTGGTTGTCCCCCAGGCGGATATTGATCGGGTGCGCAGTGGCACCCTGCGCATTGAGGCTCGACTGGCCCACGAAATAGATCGGGTCCTGTCGGCTCAGGTTGTACGCGCGGTTCCGGCGGCTTCTGCTGAGCTTCCCAGTATGGCCCTGAGTCTGGAAGGGGGTGGCCAAATCGCCCTTGACCCGCGTCAAAGCGATACTCCGCAGGCGTTCGAAAAGCTTTTTCAGTTTGAAATGGTCCTTTCCGGGCTGGAGTCGGACCGGATCGGTGAGCGGGTTCTGGTCCGGTTTGTTCACACGCCTGAGCCCCTGGTTAAGCGCTGGTATCGGGTGGCTCGCCGGTTGCTGCTGAGCCGGTTTGACCTTTGAGTAGAGATCATGTGGTTTGATTATTCATCCATCCCCCCGGCGACCCGCGATGCGCGACCGGAGCGTCGGGACCCACGTTTGACCCTGTTAGAAAAGGTCTTTTCGGTGTTGGTTGATCGGCCGCAGCGACTTTGGCGGGCGCGAAAGTCCGGGTTGTGGCGGATTGTGCATATGGCCGGTCGCCTGGCTAGTGACTTTGCGGGGCTAACGGATGACGAACTTCGGGGTCACGCTGATGGTTTACGCCGGCGTTTGACGCCGGAAGGATTTAGTGACGCCCTGGTGGCCGAGTCCTTTGCTCTGATTCGCGAAGTGGCCGGCCGGACGCTCGGTATGCGTCATTTTGATTGCCAACTACTAGGGGGGCTGGTCCTGCTTAAGGGGATGGTCGCGGAAATGGAGACCGGCGAAGGGAAAACCCTGACCGCGACCCTGCCGGTGGTGACCGCAGCCCTGGCCGGGCTGCCGGTTCATGTCATCAGTGTTAATGATTACCTGACCCAAAGGGACGCCGAAGGAATGTCCCCGGTCTATCGGTTCTTCGGTTTGTCCGTAGGATGTATCGTGCATGGCCTGAGCCCTGCCGAACGGCAGGCGGCCTACGATTGCGACATCACCTATTGCACCAACAAGGAAATCGTTTTCGACTACTTGCGCGACCGCATGACCCTGGGGGCCTCCGACCAGGTTGCCCAGTTGCGGGCCGAAGCCTTATATGATCGTGGCAATCGGCTTGGCCGCCTTTTGATGCGGGGGCTGGTCTTTGCCATTGTGGACGAGGCCGACAGTGTGCTGGTCGATGAGGCCCGTACGCCACTGATCATTTCCGGCACTTCGGGGGGGGATGAAGAAAAGATTTTTTATAGCCAGGCCATGGACCTGGCTGTCGCGCTGAGTCCAGGTATTGATTACCTGCTCGATTTGTCTGAGCGGCGCATCGAACTGACTGAACGCGGTCGGCAGACGGTTCAAGAACGCTCCGTGGTGTTGGGACCGCTTTGGACCGGAACGGTCCGCCGCGAAGAGATGGTGCGCAAGGCCCTGTCGGCTTGTCACCTCTTCAAATGCGACGAACATTACCTGGTGCATGATGGCAAGGTGCAAATCGTCGATGAATTTACCGGACGATTAATGCCGGATCGCTCCTGGGAGCGCGGTTTGCAGCAGTTGGTCGAACTCAAGGAGGGGTGCGAGGTTTCCCGACAGCGGGAAACGCTGTCCAGGATCAGTTATCAACGGTTTTTCCGCCGTTATCGGCACCTGGCGGGGATGACTGGCACGGCCCGGGAGGTGGCTGGAGAACTCTGGTCTGTTTACCGGTTATCGATGGTGCGGGTGCCGACCCATCGGCCCTGTCAGCGTATCCACCGGCCAGACCGTGTCTGGCCACAGCTCGACGCCAAGTGGCGGGCGGTGGTCGAGCGGGTGCGAGAGTTGCACGCCGAGGGGCGGCCGGTGCTGGTTGGAACCCGGACTGTGGCGGCCTCTGAACATCTAAGTGTGTTGTTTGACGATGCCGGCCTGAGGCACGCCGTAATCAACGCTCGCCGGGAAGAGGAAGAGGCGGAGATTGTCGCCCGTGCTGGGGAATCTGGCCGGATCACCATCGCCACCAACATGGCGGGGAGGGGGACCGATATCAAGCTCGGTGAAGAGATCGGAAGCCGTGGGGGCTTGCATGTATTGCTGACCGAACGGCATGAGGCTGCCCGTATCGATCGGCAGCTCGAAGGACGCTGTGCCCGGCAGGGCGATCCAGGCAGTTTCGAGGCTTTTGTATCACTTCAGGATCCCATCCTGGCCGGACAAGGGGCTTGGGTAGCGCTCTGGCTGGCCCGGTTTGCGACAGTTCTTCCGACGTCTGTGGGGTGGCTCGGACAGCGACTGGTACGTAGGGCCCAACGTCGTCTCGAAAAAAAACATGCACGGATACGAAAAGAACTGCTGAAACAGGATGAACGCCGGGGAGCCATGCTGTCATTTTCCGGTCGGCCGGAATAGGAGCTATGAATGAATCAAAAATTTGGAAAAACTCTGAACGCTGTTTTGATGATCTGGTTACTGGTGCCCACGGCGGTTATGGCCAATCCACCTGAGGAATTGGATGGCCTGCTCGAGCCCAACGAGAAGGTCGCGGTTAGCTCGCAGACCCCAGGTATTCTTGATGAAGTACTGGTTGAACGGGGGGATCTGGTAGAGCCCGGACAGGTGTTGGCCCGGCTCAAATCCGGCGTGGAGAAGGCGGCAGTTGCCTTGGCCGAGGCGCGGGTTGAATTCGGCCAACGAAAGGCGGTCCGCAACGAGGAGCTATTTAAAAAACAACTTATATCTAACCATGAAAAAGATGAACTCGAAACGGACATTCAGTTGGCACGCCTCGAACTACGCGAAGCTCAGGAACGGCTGAATTTACGCACCATCGCAAGCCCGATCCAGGGGGTTGTCGTTGAACGTCTGCACGCCCCCGGCGATTATGTGGGAGAGGACTCTATTTTAACAGTTGCCAGCATCAACCCGCTCAATGTCGAGTTGGTGGTCCCCGTGGCGCAGTTTGGCTTAATTCATAAAGGCATGCGGGCCGAGGTCAAGCCGGAAGCGCCTGTCGGTGGCAGCTATATGGCGACCGTAGTGATTGTAGATCAGGTTGTTGACGCCGCCAGTGGCACCTTTGGGGTGCGTCTGGAATTACCCAACCCGGCCTATCACCTGCCGGCCGGTTTGAAGTGTCGGGTGAGATTGCTGGCGAAATAATCATTCTTCCAGCCTGCGGCAAGAAGACTTTTTTTGCAGTAGTAGTGAAATATGGGTTGCAATATTTTTTTTGTCCTGATATATAAACGGGCTCGTCGGAGCGTAGCGCAGTCTGGTAGCGCACCTGCCTTGGGAGCAGGGGGCCGGAGGTTCGAATCCTCTCGCTCCGACCATTTTTTTTGCGCCAGTAGCTCAGCTGGATAGAGCAACGGCCTTCTAAGCCGTAGGTCGGGGGTTCGAGCCCTCCCTGGCGTACCATTCGACAAAAGGGGGGAGCTGACAGGTTTCCCGTTGACAAAAGGATCTCTCTTGGCTAGCATGGCCCCGCCTTTGTGGTGGTGTGGCTCAGCCGGTAAAGTGATCGTTGGCGGTTCCGGTTGTCGAAGGTTTTCTTCTGCATTCGTCCCATTGAATTCTCTGGCCCACTTTTTTACCGTATCAGTGAATGTGGCGAAGCCGTCACAGGCGAGTCGGCAAAAAGATGGGCCTTTCAATGTTTGTAGTGCGGAAGTGGGTTGTCGTGTTTCGGCCGGCAATTATTGATGGTTTTTGGGTCTACATTTGATGCGAGAGTGGCGGAATTGGCAGACGCACTGGACTTAGGATCCAGCGGGCAACCGTGGGGGTTCGACTCCCCCCTCTCGCACCACACTTCTTTTTCCTCAGTGCATGCGCTGGATGTCATAAAGGGTCCCCAGGCGACTTGTCTGTGGCTTGTCATTTATTAAAATCAAATATAACACACATAATTCCAGCGAGGTTACAGTATGAATGTCACCATCGAAGACATCAGCAGTGTCAAAAAGAAACTTTCTTTTGAAGTAGCTCCCGAGACGGTTAATTCCGAGATCGAAAAGGCCTATCAGAAAATTGCCAAGACGGCCAATGTTAAGGGGTTTCGTCCTGGCAAGGCACCTCGTTCGGTTCTTGAGAAATATTATTCTGCACAGATGGAAGAGCAGGTGCTCGGTCGTCTGATTAATGATTCGTACTTCAAGGCTCTGGTTGAACACCGCATTGCTGCAATTGCAGATCCTGAAATCGTGGAAAGCTCACCGCTGCAAAAGGATCAGGTTTTCACTTACCAGGCTCATGTTGAAATCAAGCCTGAGGTTGAGATCAAGGATTACACCGGGTTGACTCTGCAGAAGGAAAAGTTTGAGGAAGATCCCTCGGTGGTTGATGCGCGTCTCGAAGAGATGGCCGCAGGCGGTGCTCAGCTCCAGGACGTCGATCGCGAAGTGGCTCAGAAGGGCGACACTGTCACCCTTGACTTTGAAGGATATGTCGATGGTGTGGCGTTCGAGGGGGGTAAGGCTGAAGGACATCAGCTTGAGCTCGGTTCCGGCTCTTTTATTCCTGGCTTCGAAGAGCAGCTCGAGGGGGTGAAAAAAGGCGAGGAGAAAGATATCGAGGTCTCCTTCCCTGAAGAATATGGCAACAAGGAACTCGCTGGTAAACCGGCGGTCTTTAAGATCAAGCTGCATGAAATCAAAGAGAAGGTGTCTCCTGAGCTGGATGATGAATTCGCTAAGGGATTTGGCCTTGAATCGCTGCAGGAGTTGCGCGAAAAACTCGGTGAAAATTACCGGACCCAGGAGCAGAACCGGATTGATGGCGATCTCAGGGAAAAACTGGTGGCGACGCTGATCGAGCGTAATCCGATGGAAGTGCCTGAAACCATGGTGGCCAGTCAGTTGGATTACATGCTTGGAAATATCAGTAACCGACTGAAGCAGCAGGGCATGAGCCTTGAGATGATGGGCATGAACGCTGAGTCGTTCAAGCAGATGTATCGTGAAACCGCGGTCAGCCAGGTCAAGGGAAGTCTGGTGATGGAGGGCGTCGCCCGTCAGGAAGAGATTAAGGCTGATCTTTCCGAGGTGGATGGTAAGCTTGAAGAAATCGCCAAAATGTCCAATGCTCCTCTGGATGCGGTAAAGAAGCATTATGCTTCGCCCGAGGCGCGTCAGGGGTTGATGGCTCAGATGGTCGAAGAAAAAGTAATGCAATTCCTGCTCGATAACTCGACAATTGAAGAAGTGCCCAAGGACCAGCTGGCAGTTAGCGCTCAGGAACAATCGGAGGAGTAATCGCATGAACTTTATCCCGATGGTGGTCGAACAAACAGGGCGCGGTGAACGCGCTTATGATATCTACTCGCGCCTGATGAAAGACCGGATTATTTTCCTGGGCGGCGCGATAGAAGATCATATGGCCAACCTGATAATTGCTCAGTTGTTGTTTTTGGAGTCCGAGGATCCTGATAAGGACATTTACCTGTACATCAACTCTCCGGGCGGGGTGGTCACGGCCGGGATGGCAATTTATGACACGATTCAGTATTTGAAGTCTCCAGTGTCAACTATTTGTGTCGGTCAGGCTGCCAGTATGGGCGCCGTACTTCTAGCTGCCGGAGCCAAGGGTAAACGTTTTGCTCTGCCGCACGCCAGGGTTATGATTCATCAACCGTTGGGTGGATTTCAGGGGCAGGCAACAGACATTAAGATTCATGCGGCAGAAATCCTTAAAATTCGCGATACTCTCAATGGGGTTCTGGCGACCCATACAGGTCAACCACTGGAGCGGATCGAGGTGGACACCGAACGCGACTTTTTCATGGGTAGCGAAGACGCTAAAAAATATGGTATTATTGACGACATCGTAAAAAGAAAAGCCTGACTTTTAGCGCGGAGGATTTTTAGTGAGTCGAGATGATTCTCAAACTGGGCAGCTGACCTGCTCTTTTTGCGGCAAGGCCCAGGAAGAAGTGAAGAAGCTTATTGCCGGGCCGGCGGTCTATATCTGCGACGAATGTATCGAGTTGTGCAAGGATATAATCGTTGAAGAAGCCAAGCTCGAAGACTCGGCCCATGGTGGTACGGGACATCTGCCCAAGCCTAATGAAATCAAGGATGCCCTTGACGACTTTGTGGTTGGCCAGGAGCGGGCTAAAAAAGTCCTCGCGGTAGCTGTTTATAATCATTATAAGCGGGTCGAGTTTATGGGCAAGACCGGTGATGTCGAAGTGCAGAAAAGCAATATTCTGCTTCTTGGTCCCACCGGTAGCGGCAAGACTCTGTTGGCTCAGACTCTGGCCCGAATTCTCAATGTGCCGTTTGCTATCGCTGACGCCACGAATTTGACCGAAGCCGGTTATGTTGGCGAAGATGTAGAGAATATTATTCTCAATCTGTTGCAGTCTGCTGATTATGATATCGAAAAGGCGCAGAAGGGGATCATCTACATTGACGAGGTCGACAAGATCGCTCGCAAGTCTGATTCTCCCTCCATCACTCGCGATGTCTCTGGTGAAGGCGTTCAGCAGGCCTTGCTGAAAATCATTGAAGGGACCATGGCCAGTGTGCCGCCCAAAGGGGGGCGTAAGCATCCTCAACAGGAGTTCCTCAAGGTAGACACGACAAATATACTGTTTATCTGTGGCGGAGCTTTTGCTGGTCTTGAAGATGTCATTGCGCGCCGGTCCAGCTCGAAAAGCATGGGGTTTGGCGCCGAAGTCAAACAGAAAAAAGATCAGCGGCTGGGTGAAACCTTGTCGCAGGTTGAGCCAGGCGACTTGCTCAAGTATGGACTCATCCCTGAGTTCATCGGCCGTCTGCCAGTGGTGGCTACCCTTAATGAGCTGGACGAGGAAGCCCTCATTCAGATTCTCAAGGAGCCTAAAAATGCTCTGGTGAAGCAATATCAGAAGCTGTTTGAACTGGAAAAGGTCAATCTCAAGTTCACCGATGGGGCCTTGGTGGCCGTTGCCAAAGAAGCTCTTGAAAGAAAAACCGGTGCTCGTGGGTTGCGTTCCGTTCTCGAGAATGCCATGCTCGACGTGATGTACGACATCCCGTCCCAGGATCGGGTCAAGGAAGTTGTCATCAATGAAGATGTCATTCTCAAACAGGCCCGGCCGATTGTAGTCTACGACTGCGCTGAATCTGCCTGAGGGTTGAGTCTCAGAACCGCTGAGCCATCCGACGCGCCGCTTGCTGATTCTATTTTTTCTTTTCTCCAGCAGGGAACGTTCTGAGAGCCATGACAGAGTTAATTGATCATACAGATAGACAAGAGCCTACGATGGATATTCCCATATATCCCTTGTTGCCGCTTCGCGACATCGTTATCTTCCCTTACATGGTAACCCCGTTGTTTGTTGGCCGTCCACGTTCTATTCGTGCCTTAGAGGGTGCGATGGAAAAGGACAAACTGGTTTTTCTTGCGACTCAGAAAGACCCGAAAACCGATGAGCCTGGAGAGGACGACCTCTTTGATATCGGGGTTGTCGGTCAGGTTATCCAGTTGCTCAAATTGCCGGATGGAACGGTGAAGGTACTTGTCGAAGGCAAGCATCGTGGGCGGCTGAAGTCTTTCATGGATCGCGATGAGTGTGTTTTTGCAACCATCGAACCATTGCCTGACCAGTCGGTCGATTCCCCTGAGGTAGAGGCGTTACTACGCAGCGCCTGTGAAACATTCGAAAATTATGTCAACCTCGGCAAGAAGATTCCTGCTGAAATGGTTGCCTCGGTTTCCGGTATTTCCGATCCAGGACGTTTGGCCGATACGATTGGCGCCCACCTGAATGTCCGCATACCCGACAAGCAGGAAGTTCTTTCCTGTGTTAACCCCCTCGAACGCCTTGAAAATCTCCTGGCGATGATGGAGAGGGAGGTCGAGATTCTGCAGATCGAAAAGAAGATCCGCACTCGGGTTAAGGGCCAGATGGAGCGCAGCCAGAAGGAATACTACCTGAATGAGCAGATGCGGGCCATTCAGAAAGAGCTCGGTGAAAAGGACGAATTCAAGCAGGATCTTCGAGAGCTTGAAGAGAAGATCAGTAAGCGGAAAATGTCCAAGGAAGCCACGGATAAAGCGATGGCTGAATTACGCAAACTCAAGATGATGTCGCCTATGTCTGCCGAGGCGACGGTGGTGCGTAATTACATCGAATGTCTGGTTTCTCTTCCCTGGAAAAAGGGGAGCAAGGATCGTATTGATCTGGACCACGCTGAGGCGGTTCTGGAGGCGGATCACTATGGTCTCGAAAAGGTTAAGGAGAGAATCCTCGAATACCTTGCTGTTCAGGCTCTGGTGAAAAAGATCAAAGGCCCGATCCTCTGTCTGGTTGGTCCTCCGGGGGTTGGCAAAACCTCGCTAGGGCGTTCGGTTGCCAAATCGTTGGGGCGCAAGTTCGTTCGCATGTCCCTTGGTGGAATGCGGGACGAGGCAGAGATTCGCGGCCATCGGAGAACTTACATCGGCGCCATGCCCGGGAAGATCATCCAGGGCCTGCGTAAGGTCGAGGTAAGAAATCCCGTGTTCTTGCTTGACGAAATTGACAAGATGAGCAACGATTTCCGTGGAGACCCATCGTCTGCGCTGCTCGAGGTTCTGGATCCGGAGCAGAATAACGCTTTTGGTGATCATTTTCTCGATGTCGACTACGACCTTTCCAGTGTGTTATTTATTGCTACGGCCAACTCCCTGCATTCCGTTCCGCGACCGCTTCAGGATCGGATGGAAGTTATCCGGATCGAAGGGTATATCGAAGAGGAAAAACTCGCTATTGCTCAGCGTTACCTGGTTCCCAAGCAGTTGGAAACCCACGGGCTTGCGACTGAACAGGCGCATTTTTCTGAATCGGCGCTGTATGAAATCATCCGTCGTTACACCCGTGAATCCGGAGTGCGCAATCTCGAGCGTGAAATTGCCAATATCTGTCGAAAGATCGCCCGAGAGTTAGTTAAATCGACGGATAAGAAAAAGAAATTCACGGTTGGGGTGGCTCAGGTTAAGAAGTATCTTGGTGTTGCTCGCTACAGCTATGGCGTCAAAGAAGATGAAAACTGTGTTGGCATTACCACGGGATTGGCCTGGACCGAGGTCGGAGGCGAATTGCTGACCATTGAAACGGCCATTCTGCCAGGTCAGGGCAAACTGACGGTCACCGGAAAACTGGGCGAGGTCATGCGGGAGTCGTCGCAGGCAGCATTAAGTTATGTGCGTTCGCGCTGGCAGGAACTGGGGCTGGATAAAGACTTTTACCACAAGCTTGATATTCATATTCACGTGCCTGAAGGCGCCATTCCAAAGGATGGTCCTTCGGCAGGGATCACTATGGCAACCGCCTTGGCTTCGGCGCTTACAGGGCGGGCTGTGGACCGTGATCTGGCCATGACCGGGGAGATCACCTTACGGGGACGGGTATTGCCGATCGGAGGGCTCAAAGAGAAGCTTCTTGCCGCCAAACGTGCCGGAATCAGCAAGGTGATCATTCCTAAAGAAAATGAGAAGAATCTAGAGGAAGTTCCTGCCCAGATCCTTAAGTCGTTGACTGTGGTGGCTGTGGATCATATGGATCAGGTGATCGAAGAAGCTCTTGGTGTATCTATACCTCTGGCCTCTCTGGGAGTCGCCGAGGATTATGTCGCCAATGTGGAAGAACCGGTTCGGCATTAGTAAATTTTAGCAAAATATTAGCTTGACACT
>JBFHFM010000064.1:0-14028 GCA_041583595.1 Trichloromonas sp.
GACTTGGCAGCAGTCGCCAGAGCCTGCTGCGGTTCGATGCCAGCGAGGCCGACGAAAAATCTCTGGCTCTGCGCATCGACGGCGGACTGTTGGTTCAGCCGGCCTTCTGCCGCCAGGGGGAGTTGATCTTCAGCTGCCTACCTAAAGATGGCCTGGTGCGAATCGGGATGCAGTTGTCCGACTACTGTCCACTGCTACTCGGAAGTCGCACCCCCAGCCTGATTCATAAGTGGTTCTATCGCCTGACCCAGGCGGCCATCCACAAAATGGTCACGGTCCGTTTTCTGGTCCGCCTCTACCGGGAGCGGGTCGGCCGAAAAGCCTGCTGTCGAGTAGTGCGGGTCAGCGTCCGCGATGGGGAGCCGCTGTGACCCAGCGGCGTTATCAAAACCTTGCCGGCACACGACCCGCCGATTCTGCCGTTCCGCTTCGTTTTACGCCAGCTTTCACAATACCAAATCAATCACAGCCCTGTTTTTCACGCCGCAGCAAATCACCCACCTGGGCCCCGCCCGGCAATTCCATAACAATCCGCGCATTGGGCTGGCCGACAGAAAGCACCTCACCCGCCTCAGAACACAGTTCTCCAGCGCAAAAGTTTGCCTGACGCATTTGCGGGCCAATCAGCTCAAGGCTTTCCCCAGGAAAAAAACGATTACGCCCTTCAACCAGTCCGCGACCGTCACCAGTCAACTCCCGCACGACGCCGACAAAATCGTGGGTACGCCGGTACTTGGAATCGCCCGTGTGCACCTGAGCATCCTGCCCGCCAAAAAGAAACCCGGTGTCGTAGGGCCGATGACTGACCTTGTCCAACTCAACCCGCCATGCCGGGTCGAAACGATAGCCCGCCGGATCGGCCAGATAGCGATCAAGAGCCGCCCGGTAAACCCGAGTCACCGCCGCCAGGTAATAAAGGGTCTTCATCCTCCCTTCGATTTTCAAACTATGAATACCGGTCTCGACCAATTGCGGCAGATGTTCGATCAGGCAGAGATCGCGACTGTTCATCAGGTAGCTGCCGCGCCCATCCTCCTCAATGGGAAAATACTCACCGGGCCGGGTCTCCTCAACCAGGGCATAACGCCAGCGACAGGGCTGGGCGCAATTCCCCTGGTTGGCGCTACGACCGGCCATCGCCGCCGACAACAGGCAGCGCCCCGAGTAAGCGACACAGAGGGCGCCATGGGCAAAGACCTCGAGTTCGACCTCGGTCTCCGCACTGATCGCTCTGATTTCCTCAAGGCTCAATTCCCGGGCCAGATTGACCCGACTCACTCCGGCCGCCCCCCAGAAGCGGACCGCCTCGGCGTTGGTCGTATTGGCCTGAGTCGACAGGTGAATTTCCCGCCCCGGATCAATCCGTCGCAACAGGCCCAGCACACCGGGGTCCGAAACGATGTAGGCATCCAGGTCCAGGGACTTGAGCTTTTCAATATACGTGGCAAAAGCCGAAAAATCCCCTGGCTGCAAATAAGCATTGAGGGTCAGATAAAGGCGCTTGCCGCGGTCTGACGCCAGTTCACGCGCCGCAGCCAGGGCCTCCAGATTGAAATTTCCAGCCTGGGCACGCAGGCCAAATTGTTCACCGCCAAGATAGGCGGCATCGGCTCCGTAATCAAAAGCAATCCGCAGTTTTTCAAGGTCTCCGGCCGGAGCCAGGAGTTCAGGTTGATGCATTTCGGTCATGTTCCTCCAGTGCAGTTTGTCCGGCAGAATAGCACAAACGTCGAAAAAGAGTTAACCTCTTTACGCTTGCCATGCCCCCCGAGGTTAGCCCATTCGCGCTTGACAAGGGCTTAAAAAGTCTATAATTTTTACTGATTGACATGCGTCCCGAGACACGGGATGGCACAGGAGCCATGACCATGAAATACCCTGTATTTTTTCTTCTGACCCTTGCTTTTTTTTCCGCCGGCCTTTCCGCCTGCACTCCCGCACGCACGACGGTAAACCTTGCCCCTGTCGATCGTGAACTGGCCCAGATTCGCCAGGATCAGCAGCAGCTGTCGCAGCAAGTCGAGCAGAACCGCAATAACCTGATGCTGATCGAAGCCAAGGTTCGCGACCAACAGACCCTGATCAGCGACCTGAAGCGTGAATTAGCAACCAAAAAGGTCACCCCCTCCCGGGAAATCGCGACATCAAATCGTCCAGGACTCACCCCGGTGGCCTCGGCGACGGCGACCGACACCCCGAATGCCTCCCCCACCGAAATCTACCTGCAGGCCTTTTCCGACTACGCAGCAGGCCGTTTCGCGCCGGCTATCCAGGGTTTTGAGACCTTTCTTCGCCTGCATGCCAGCAGTGATTATGCCGGCAACGCCCAATATTGGCTCGGAGAATGCTATTACTCTCAACAGCAGTATGCACGTGCCGTCGAAGAATTTCAGCGAACCGTCGAACGCTACCCACAAGGGAGCAAAACCCCCGACGCCCTGTTGAAGATGTCCTCGGCCCTGAACCAACTCAACCAACCAGGCAAAGCCCAGGAGGCCCTGCAGGTTTTGCGCAGCCGCTACCCTGACAGCCCAGCAGCTCGCAAACCTTCAAGCTTGAACTGAAATCGCAACTTTTTCTACGTGGGGGACTCTATGCTGATTAAAAAAGTCATTATGCTAACCTGCCTGCTCCTTCTGCCCCTTTCGGCCCTGGCGCAGGGAGAAGTTCAGACCTACGTGATTAAAAAAGGGGATACCCTCTGGGGCATCTCGCAAAAATTCCTTAAAGATCCTAACTACTGGCCCAGCCTCTGGTCAAACAACCCCTTCGTCACCAATCCGCACCTGATTTACCCCGGCCAGAAGGTCTCTATTTACGACGGCCGCATCGAACTGGTTCCGGTCGACGAAACAAACTACCCCCAAGGCAGCCAGACTGAATTACCCATCCCCCAGGAATCCGTCACCATCCAGATCCAAAAGGGAGCTCGCGGATTCATCAGCCAGGAAGAATTTAACGCTGCCGGAACCTTAGTCGACACTACCGATAACCGCATATTGATCGGAACTGGCGATACGGTTTTTCTGGACATGGGCAATCTGGTTTCAACCAGCCCCGGTGAAATATACGCCCTCTTCGAAATCAAAGACCAGGTCCTGCACCCACAGACCCGGCGAAAAGTCGGGTATAACGTCAACGAACTGGGCTCCCTGACGATCACCGAAATCAACGAAGAGGTGGCCACCGGGGAGATCACCCAGGCGTTTATGGAGATCCAACGCGGCGCTAAACTCCGTCCCCAACAACCATCCCAAATCATTATTGATCTGAAACGGGCCGAGCAGGAACTGAGCGGCACTCTGATCGACGGCCAGGACGGCCGAATCAGCCTGAGCCAGTACGACACGATTTATGTCGACCTGGGCTCCGATGACGGGCTGCAGGTCGGTAACCTGCTCAACATTTCTCGTCATCGGGACGCCTCCGAGCTCAACCTGAAGAACAAGCACCTGAAATTACCGGACGTCCTCCTCGGATCGGCCCTGGTCATTGAAACCCAGGCGCGAACTGCTGCGGCCCTGGTCCTGAAAGTGACTGAACCCTTGTACCGGGGAGATCACCTGACTACGGTTATCGATTAATAGCAACCACGAGAGATTGCTGATAAAGAATATAAAAATGAAAAAGGATTGAATGAACTTCAATCCTTTTTCCGTTTATAACGCATTAAAATCGCAACTGACGGGTTTGCCCCCCCAAAAAGACACAGTGCGACACCGGCCTGATCACAAAATGGACGGTCGATTTACCTTCACTTTCTATTGAATAATTGCACGGAGGGAAGCATGCTGACGGACACGGAACGCCTCTGGCTGCGCCTGCATCTTACCCGCGGCCTCGGCCGCACCGGCCTGGTCCGGCTGATGAATACGTTCGGCTCACCGGCCGCCATTCTCGAAGCTGGCCCGATCGACTGGGTTCGCCGAGCCGGCATCCGCTCCGCCGTAGCTCAAAGCCTCCCCGCCAGCAACGATTCAGAGCTGTTAAAAATAGAAGACAACTTGAACCGGTCCGCCGTACGGATTCTCACCCAGTGGGACGCCGACGCCTACCCGCCCCTTTTGCGCACGCTGTACGACCCCCCGGCCATCCTCTACCTGCGCGGCACGCTCGTCCCTCAACCAGCCCTGGCCGTCGTCGGCGCCCGGCGCGCTTCCGAAACCGGCCGCCGGCTGACCCGCGACCTCTGCCACGAAATTGCGGCCCGGGGCATTACCATTGTCAGTGGCCTTGCCCGCGGCATCGACACGGCCGCCCATGAAGGGGCACTGAACGGGCAGGGGCAAACCATCGCGGTCCTCGGTTGTGGGATCGACCGCATTTATCCACCAGAAAACAAAGGACTGGCCCTGCGCATCCTCGAGCAGGGGGCCATCCTCTCCGAATACCCTCCCGGTACCCCACCTCTGCCCGGCAATTTTCCCGGCCGCAATCGCATTATAAGTGGACTCAGCCAAGGGGTTTTGATCGTCCAGGCGGCCAAGGGAAGCGGCTCGCTGATTACTGCCGATTTCGCCCTCGAGCAGGGACGCGAGGTCTTCGCCGTCCCCGGACCGGTCTATGCTGAAACCAGTGGCGGCGTCAACCAACTGCTCAAGGAAGGTGCGCACCTGGTCACTTGCGCGACCGACATCCTTGAGGTTCTCTGGCCCGACGTCCCGACCAGACAGCAGCAGAAAAAGGAAGATTCCCTCCAGGCTCAACTGACCGGAGAAGCCCTTGCACTCTACCGCTGCCTCGGTGCCGAACCGCTTCACATCGATGAACTAGCGAGGAAAAGTGGCTTGACACCCATGGAGGTTTCCGCTACGTTACTGCACCTAGAGCTCCAGGGAGGGGTTGAACAACTTCCCGGCATGCGTTACGTGCGTTGCCGGAAAGCCTAAAAACACAATGCTCACTTCGCTGCAGGAGTCCATTTGAGAGAACGCGTTCTGGCTATTGTCACCATAATCGCCCAGTACGTCATGACTGACCGCGATCAGCTGACCGAAAGCGAAATCGTTGAGGAACTGATGGCCGAGGGTTTTGAGGCTGAAGAAATCGACGCCGCCTTCCGCTGGATGGAAGACCTCTCCCATCAGCCACGCAAACCGGACGACAGTTCCCTGCAGCTCCCCACTCACCGGGTCTTCACCATTGAAGAAGTCTGGGGATTGTCTGCCGAGGCCCGCGGATTTCTGATCCGTCTACGAACCCTGGGCATTCTCGATGACGACGCAGAAGAAGAAATCATCGAACGCTCCTTGCAGATTACCGAAGATGAGGTATCACTCAAAGAGATCAAGGCGCTGACCGCGCTAATCCTCTTTGCGCGAACTGCCCAGAACTGGTGGCGAGAAGTCGACTGCTTCATGGACGATGACTGGGCAAGAATGTTTCACTGACACAGCAACCAGGCTGCGGGTTACCCTGCAGCCTTTTTAAATTTTTCGCCAAGTCCCAACAGAAACAGAGGCATCCATGGCAAAATCACTGGTAATCGTCGAGTCTCCGGCAAAGGCGAAAACCATCGAAAAATTCTTAGGCAAGGGGTTCAAGGTGTTGGCCTCCTACGGACATGTCCGCGCACTCCCCAGCAAACAGGGATCGGTCGACGTGGCCAACGACTTCGAACCGAAATACCACGTGCTTCCGGAAAGCACCAAACATCTCGACCTGTTAAAAAAAGAAGTCAAGGGCTGCGACGAACTGATCCTCGCAACTGACCTCGACCGCGAAGGGGAGGCCATCGCCTGGCACCTGCTCGAAGCCCTCGGCATCGACGAGCAGGGAACCAAGCCGGTGGTCAAACGGGTAACCTTCCACGAAATCACCAAGAACGCCATCCTTACGGCCATGGCCGAACCCCGGCACATCGCCCGGGAACTGGTCGATGCCCAGCAGGCCCGCTCGATTCTCGACTACCTGGTCGGATTCAACCTCTCCCCGTTTTTGTGGAAGAAGATTCGCTACGGCCTTTCCGCCGGTCGCGTTCAGTCAGTCGCACTGCGCCTGATCTGTACGCGAGAAAAAGAGATCACAGCCTTTGTCCCCCAGGAATATTGGTCCATCGAAGCCCTGCTGCAAGCGGAAAACGGCCAGGAATTCAAGTCCCGACTCTTCTCCGTCGACGGCAAAAAGCTGGACAAGCTGGACATCGGCGATCAGACCTCAGCCCAGAAACTGGTCGATGACATAAGCGGCGAACAGATCCAGGTCGCCTCGCTACTCCGCAAAGAGAAAAAACGCAACCCAGCGGCCCCCTTCACCACCAGCACCCTGCAGCAGGAAGCCAGCCGCAAGCTGGGCTTTTCCGCCCGCAAAACCATGTCCACCGCCCAGAAACTCTACGAAGGGATGGACATCGGCGACGGCGCTGTCGGTCTGATCACCTACATGCGAACCGACTCGGTGGCCCTCTCGACCGTGGCGACTGACGAGGCTCGTGAAGTTATTACCCAGAAATACGGCACGGAGTATGCGCTGCCTGAGGCCCGGACCTTCAAGAGCAAGGCGAAAAATGCCCAGGAGGCCCATGAGGCCATCCGGCCCACCGCCATCATCAACACCCCCGAGAAGGTCAAACCCTTTCTCTCCTCCGACCAGTTCCGCCTCTACCAGCTGATCTGGACCCGCACCGTCGCCTCCCAGATGGCCCCGGCGCTCCTCGAAGCGACCACCATCGATCTGGCGGCAGGCGAGCGCTTCATTTTTCGAGCCACCGGCCAGGTGATCCGCTTCCCCGGTTTTATGAAACTCTACATCGAGGGAACCGACAATCCCGAAGAGGAGCAGGAGGGAACCCTGCCGGCTCTTGAAGAGGGTGACCGCGTGCAGCGCAAAGAACTGCTGCCCGAACAGCACTTCACCCAGGCTCCACCCCGCTTTACCGAAGCAAGCCTGGTCAAGATTCTCGAAGAATACGGCATCGGCCGTCCCTCGACCTACGCCTCGATCATGAACACCCTGGTGGTGCGCAAGTATGTACGCCTGGAAAAACGCGCCTTCTACGCCGAAGACGTCGGCATGGTGGTCACCGATCTGCTGGTCAAGCATTTTACTCAATACGTCGACTACGACTTCACCGCCAAGCTCGAAGAAGATCTTGACGCCATTTCCCGCGGCGAAGAAAAATGGCGCCCGGTACTTCGCGGCTTCTGGGACCCCTTCATCAGCCTGCTGCAGCAGAAGGAAAAAGAGGTCACCAAAGAAGAAGTAACCACCGAGAAGACCGATCGGATCTGCCCCGAGTGCAGCAAGGAACTGGTCATCAAACTCGGACGCTCGGGGCGGTTTCTCGCCTGCAGCGGTTTTCCCGAATGCCGCCATACCGAGCCGCTGTCCGGCGAAGAACAGCCGGAACCGGAAATTTCCGAAGAGAAATGTGAGAAATGCGATTCACCGATGCTGATCAAGATGGGACGCTTCGGCAAATTCCTCGCTTGCAGCGCGTACCCCGCGTGCAAAAACATTCAGCCGCTGGTCAAACCCAAGGCTCTCGACATCACCTGCCCCGACTGCAAAGAAGGGGAACTGATGGAAAAAAAGAGCCGCTACGGCAAAATTTTCTATTCCTGCAATCGCTACCCCCAGTGTAAATACGCCCTCTGGGACCTGCCGATCAAGGAACCCTGCCCCAAGTGCGGCTACCCGGTGGTCGTCGAAAAAGTCACCAAACGCTTCGGCACCTTCCGCAAGTGTCCAACGGAAGACTGCGATTACAAACTGGTCCTGGTCGAGCCGGAGAAAAAGGTCAGCGAAAAGAAACCAGCAGCCAAAAAGCCAGCAGCCAAGAAACCCGCAGAGAAAAAACCGGCGGCGAAAAAACCAGCCCCCAAGAAGCCGGCGGCCAAGAAGAAGTCTGAATAGTCTTCAGCTCTCCTGCAACATCTACTGCCGGGCCGCAAGGCCCGGCTCTTTTATTGAACCTGTACACGGAAAAAAACCCTATGCTCATCCAGATCATCGGCGGCGGCCTTGCCGGCTGCGAAGCGGCCTGGCAGGCCGCAAACGAAGGGGCGCAAGTCGTTCTCTACGAAATGAAACCCTCGCGTTTTTCTCCCGCTCATCAGTCCGAAAAACTCGCCGAGATGGTCTGCTCCAACAGCCTGCGCGGGGCGGGGATGAACAACGCCGTCGGCTGCCTCAAAGAAGAACTGCGCCGTGCTGGCACCCTGTTCATGGAGGCGGCTGACGCCACTGCCGTCCCAGCCGGGGGCGCCCTGGCTGTTGACCGTGAAGCTTTTTCCGACTACATCAGTGAACGGATCATGGCCCATCCCAATATCGAACTGCGCCGTGAAGAAATGACCAGCGTCCCGTCGGAAGGGACCGTGATCGTCGCGTCAGGTCCACTCACCTCAGAGGCCCTGTCACAGGACATCGCTCGCCTGACGGGCAGCGAACACTTGTATTTTTATGACGCCATCGCCCCCATCATCGAAGCCGACTCCATCGACTTTTCCAAAGCCTGGCGGGCGTCCCGCTACGGCAAGGGAGGCGACGACTACATCAACTGTCCGCTGGACAAAGAAGAATACTTCGCCTTCGTCAATGCCCTGAAGCAAGCCGACAAGGTGCCGGCCCGGGACTTTGAAAAAATGGTCCACTTCGAAGGCTGCATGCCGATCGAGGAGATGGCCGAACGGGGCGAGCTGACCCTGGCCTTCGGACCGATGAAGCCGGTCGGACTTCTCGACCCGCACACGGGCAGAGAACCCTTTGCGGTGGTCCAGCTGCGTCAGGACGACAAGCACGCCACGCTGTTCAACATGGTCGGCTTCCAGACCAAACTCACCTACCCCGAACAAAGGCGCATCTTTCGCACCATCGGAGGTCTTGAGCAGGCACGCTTCGCCCGTCTCGGCAGCGTGCACCGCAATACCTTCATCAACGCCCCCACCTGCCTTACCCGCACCCTGCAACTCAAAACGGATCCCAGGATCTTCTTTGCCGGGCAGATCAGCGGTGTCGAAGGCTATGTCGAATCGGCCGCCATGGGCTTTCTGGCGGGACTCTTTGCCCCCCGCTGGCTGCGTGGTGATGCGATCCCCCTGCCCCCGGCCTTCACCGCCTTAGGTGCCCTGATCGCCCATCTGGCCGACTCCAGCCCCGAGGGTTTTCAACCGATGAATGTCAACTACGGGCTCTTCCCCCCCCTGGATGGCCGAAAAATGAAACGGGCCGACCGCAGGCTGGCGATGGCAGAGCGGGCATTGCTTGAACTGTCGCCATGGTGGGATTCAATCCTCGCTGAAAGAGCGGCACGGCCACCATCCAACTAATTTATTCATTAAATCCAGAGGATCAACACTGACTCCCTCTAACAACCCAAAGACCGAGCTTGCAGCCACTCAGAGTGTTGCATTAAATTTTAATACTTGCTAGAATGCGCAAATACAATATAATTTTTAATTATACCCTTTCCAACTTCGGCCATCTGCGCCAGAAGGGCTTTTTGCGCATGAACCGCGCGGAACGCGCTCACTCTTGGTATCTGCACTGACGCAGCCCTTTTCGATACAAGGCCCTCTCAGTGCCTAAAAACTCCTGGGTTTCATCCTGAAACAGAAGAAGCCGCATTGTTCACCCGGTCACAACCGATTAAACTGAAAAGCTTATGGATCAGTCTTCATCTCCCTCGGCACCCATCATGTCAAAGGAGAAAGACGATACGACAGCCAGGGGGGCAGTTGGGTCGTTGCGAACAGATGTCAGAGCAATAACGGGGCTTGCTTTGCCTACCAGACTCCACACCACAATAAATCCGTTCGACCTGCTTGAAACGTTGCGTCGCTTTCCGGCGCTAGAGCCGTTTCACCTGGCGTTGAGTTGCGAGCAGGAACTGCTCCTCGCTGAAGGCGGACAAAAACACCTCTTCTGCGGGGCACTGGGAAAAAACACCGTTTGCGCTGACCATTGCCGCAGTACCTTCGAAAAAGCTTTTCGCGATGCCACCAAAGACCATCGCCCGGTTATTTTTCAATGCCCTGGAGGTCTCCTTAATTTTGCCGTGCCATTCCGCAACGAAAAAAATCAGGTTTGCTGCCTCTTTGCCGGAGGAGGCAGAGACGAAAACATGGCCCTACCCCAAATGGAAAACTTATCCAACGCCGCGTCCGAAGGGGGCGACACCCTGTTAGCCAAACTCGCTCATTACCCTGAGGTCAATCGCGAGCAGGTAGAAGATGCGGTGGCCAAGACGATGGCCCTATTACCAGCGATAGCGGACGAGCAGTCCATGTCCCTGGCCCTCCCCTTGCAAAAAATGACTCAGCGGCTTACTGCCATTACCGCCATTAGCGCCGAAATCGACCGCACCCGCAGCTTCGATGAAACGGTCACCCTGCTTGGCGAGGCTCTCATCGTTCTATTCGATCTCCACCAGATCGCCGTGATTCTGGCCGAAGGCGACGAATTTTCCATCAAAACCGTCCTCGGCATGGCCGCCAAACCACTGAAGATCTCAAGCCATAAAATTTCCGAATTGCTTACCGGTAATCCGAACGGAAAACCCTTCGTTCTGCGTCAGGAGATCGAAAACTTCTTTCCCCAGCTCGATGCCAAACGGGCCATCTGCGCGCCCCTTGAAGTCGAAGGTCTATCCTTGGGAATGGTGGCCCTGTTTGACATCGACCTGCCCCCGAGAGACCTGCTGCTGATCGAACTGCTGATGGGGCGCGTGTCCGCCAAACTGCTGCGACTGAAAGAAGAAAACGAACATCGGCAAGCGCAAACCACCGCCCACCGCCTGATGGCCATGATCAGTGATCTGTCGCTATTCAACACCTGCGATGAGTTATATCGCAACATCGTCAATATGTGCGGTGAACTGCTGCAAGCGTCGCGCGGATCGCTCATGCTTATTGATGACTCCGGCGAACAATTGAGAATTGTTTCAGCCAAGGGAATCAACCTGGAGGTGGCCCGCAGCATGCCAATACGTCTCGGCGAAGGGATTTCCGGCCGGGTCGCCAAAAGCGGTCTTCACCTGCTGGTTTCGGATATCGAAAAAGACTGCCGCGTCGGCACCCCCAATCGCCCCCGGTTCAAGACCAAATCTTTCATCTGCATCCCAATGAAGGTAAAAGACCGGATTATCGGCGTACTCAACCTGGCCGACAAGGAAACCGGCACCATCTTCACCGACACCGACCTCAAGCATCTGCACATGCTGGCCGGCCACGCGGCCCAAATGATTGAGCTTACTGCCACACTGGAAAATGCCAAACAGTTAAAAGAGCTGGCAATCCGGGATCCGCTCACCGGCCTTTACAACCGACGGTTGCTCGAAACACGGTTCAATGAAGAGCTCAACCACTGCTCACGGCTGAAGCAGGCGCTAACCGTCATCATGCTCGATCTTGACCATTTCAAAACCTATAATGACCACTGTGGGCATATCGCCGGGGACAACGCCCTGCGCAAAGTGGCCACCCTGCTGAAGAAATCGGCACGCGAAATGGATATCATCACCCGCTACGGCGGCGAGGAATTCTGTCTGTTGCTGCCGAGCACCAGCAAGGAAGAAGCCCTGTTTGTCGCCGAACGCATTCGCCGAACCATCGAAAACGAGAATTTCCCCGGTGAAACCTCACTGCCACAAGGAATGCTCACAGCCAGCCTCGGCATCTCCTCGTTCCCGAATGACGGAGAGAAATTCGAAACCTTGATTAACGCGGCCGACATCGCCCTCTACCAGGCCAAAGAAAAGGGTCGTAACCGCCTGGCCACCTTTGAACCGGTCTCTCAACTTCACAGCAAAAAAACCGGTTAACTCTGCTACCATCAGTTTCTCAATGCCCTCCAACTGTTAAACTGAACCAAACTCAATCACGAAAGCCCCCCATGACCTTACCTGTCGATATTGTCCTGGCTTCGGCCTCCCCACGCCGTCGCGAACTGCTTGAGCGGATTGGTGTCCGCTTCACCGTCATTCCCAGCCATGTCCCCGAAGAAGAACTGGCCGGGGAAAGCCCTGAACAGCACGTGCTGCGCCTGAGCCAGAATAAGGCCCTCGAAGTGGCCGGCCAAGGTAATATTCCCGGCCGCTGGTTCATTGGAAGCGACACCATCGTTTTGCGCGATACGACCATTCTCGGCAAACCGCAAAACGAAACCGATGCTGCCGCCATGCTCCGTTCTCTGTCCGGCCGCGAGCACCGGGTCCTTTCAGGATTCGCTGTGCATGACCGACTCACCGGATCCACCCTGGCCGATGTGGTCTCAACCAGGGTCCGCTTCAAGGAGTTGACAGAAACGGAGATCGCGGGGTACATTGCCACCGGTGAGCCGATGGACAAGGCAGGCGCCTACGCCATCCAGGGAATCGGCGTGTTCATGGTCCTGGCCATCGAGGGGAGCTACACCAATGTGGTCGGACTCCCCCTGTGTGAAGTGGTCGAAGCCCTCGAACGCCTCGGCGCAATCAAACTTTTTGAACATCCCCTGTAGGGGCGAATCTTGTATTCGCCCAGCTTTTTGATCCCTGCCCCCCGAACAGGGCACAGCAAGCAGCGCCTCTACGGCGATCACAAAAATCGTCCCACAACACATCGGTATACCCATGTCCATCCAAAACAATATTGAAGAGATCCGCGCCCGCATTATCGCCGCCTGTACCCGCAGCAACCGCAACCCGGCCGAAGTCCGCCTGGTCGCGGTCTCTAAAACCAAGCCGGCCGCGATGATCAACGAGGCTTCAGGTGCAGGCCAGCAAATCTTCGGCGAAAGCTACGTGCAGGATTTTCTCGACAAGGTTGAGCAGGTCACCGCACCGGTTGAATGGCACTTCATCGGAGGCCTGCAGAGTAACAAGATCAAATACCTGCGCGGCAAAATCGCGATGATCCATTCTCTCGACCGACTCTCCCTGGCCGAAGAAATCAACCGTCAGTGGCAAAAGCTCGACCAGAGGGTCGACGTGCTGCTGCAAGTCAATATCGGTGAAGAAGATAGCAAATCAGGGGCCACCGAAAGCGGTCTGTTCGAACTGGCCCGCCAGGTGGCAGAGCTTCCCCACCTGCATGTCTGCGGCCTGATGGCCCTCCCCCCCTGGCTGGACGACCCCGAAGAGGTGCGCCCCTATTTCCGGCGCATGCGACAGCTTTTCGAACAACTCAAAGCACTGCAGATCCCCGGTATCGAAATGCGGGAACTGTCGATGGGGATGAGTCACGACTTTGAAGTCGCCGTAGAAGAAGGTGCCACCCTGGTACGGGTCGGCACTGCCATTTTCGGCGAACGCACGAGGTAAATCATGAGCTACGCCACTCCGCGTGCCCTCTGGGCCTCCCGGCTCGGCTTTATCCTGGCCGCCGCCGGCAGCGCCGTCGGTCTGGGCAACATCTGGAAATTCCCCTATATTGCCGGTGAAAACGGCGGTGGCGCCTTCGTATTAGTCTACCTTGCCTGCATCGCCATTGTCGGCCTGCCGATCATGATGGCCGAACTGATGATTGGCCGCCACACCCGCCGCGATGCTGTCGGCGCCTTCATCCACCTCGAAAGCAAGCGCTCATTCTGGCAAGCCCCGGGCTGGTTCAGCGTCGGAGCCGCTTTCATCATTTGCTCCTACTATTCGGTCGTCGCCGGATGGACCCTCGATTATGTCTACCGGGCCTTTATCGGCAGCTTTTCCGGGCAACCGGCCGAAGCCATCGAAAGCATGTTCGACGGCCTGATTGCCGACGGCCCCCGTCAGCTGCTCTGGCATTTCACCTTCATGTGCCTGTGCCTGGGGATCGTCATCGGCGGAGTCCAGAAAGGGATCGAGCGCTGGAGTAAAATTCTGATGCCGGTGCTCTTCTTGCTGCTGACCCTGCTCTTTATGAACGGCATGCTCAGCAAAGGGGCCTGGGACGGCATCACCTTCATGTTCCGTCCCGATTTTGCTAAATTGACCGCCGGATCGGTACTCGAAGCCATGGGGCACGCCTTTTTTACCCTGTCGCTTGGAATGGCCGCTATGATCACCTACGGCTCCTATCTAAGCAAAGAGGAAGACCTGCTGGCGGCCAGCCTGCGGGTGGTCATCCTCGACAC
>JBFHFM010000065.1:0-13996 GCA_041583595.1 Trichloromonas sp.
CGGGTCAAGCTTTATGATCGCAACGGGGTGCCGAACAAAGGGGGCGTCGGGCTCTTCGCTCGAATCTTTATGGAACACTTCCCGTTGTTGCCGGTCGAAGAGGAGGGCCGCCTTCATGATCCAAAACTGAGGGAAACCTTTGTTGAAAGTATCTTCACCCTGAAACGGTGGCGAGAGACGGCGGGACGGTTTGGCACCCGCGGTGCCTTGGTCGATTTTCACAGTCGGCACAAGCTGCTGATTCTCGCCCACAGCACCGAACTCTATCGTGAGATGGGGCGGTTGGTGGCGCAGGGGGGGGAAGAAGTGGTTCTTTACGAGCATTATCTCGTGCTGCTGATGAAGGCACTTCATCTCAACACGACCGTCAAAAAGAACGTCAACGTGCTGCAGCATATGCTGGGCTATTTCAAAAAACAGCTCAGTGCCGATGAAAAGCAGGAGGCACTGGAGGTGATCGGTCATTATCATCAAGGACTGGTCCCGCTGGTGGTCCCGCTGACCCTGATCAACCACTTTGTTCGCAAGTACCAGGAACCCTATTTGCAGCAGCAGGTCTATCTCAATCCTCATCCGCTGGAATTACGGCTACGCAATCATTCCTGATCGGTGGAACCGGCGAGGAGGCTGAGTGAACTTTCGAGGGTCTCTTCGCCGACGCTCAGGTAGAGGTTGCCTTCGGTGATGGTCAGGTCCCAGCTGATGGCACGCTGCAGTCGGGCGACGATTTGTTGGATAAAATCATAGTCGATGCCCAAAATCGTCAGGTTCGGTATGGCTAATAGCCGAGAAAGGTGCTGGTTTTCCCATCGGTAACGGGCTGAGCCGTAGGCAAAGAGGATGACCTCCTGCGCATGGCGGCTTGCTTTCAGCAGTCGTTCGGGGTCGGGTTGGCCGACTTCGATCCAGGTTGACACCCGGCCATCCGGTCCCTTGATCCAGAGGTCCGGTTCGTCCCCGGCGCAGATCCCCTTGGTGAACGTTAACTCCGGGTCGAAACGGATGGCGTAGGCCAAAACCCGTGCGACCAGCCGTTCCGGGGTTTCCGAGGGATGGCGGGCGACGGTGGCCTGTATTTTCTGGTATTGGTTACGGTCGATATCCGAGAGCTGGATTCCGACTCGGTAGATGGTTGCCGGCAGAGCCATAAGAGGTGATCCTTTCACTTAAATGGAGTTCAGCATACTCGGCGGCGGCTGGAAAGACTAGTATGAAGTTGCCGTGAAGAACCACCGGAGTAATGGGGTATTGTAAAAATAGGCCTGCTTTTTGCTCTGGAGGTTGACAGCTTCCCGTTTCCCGGGGTAAAACTTTAAAAATAAATAATTTCAATAGATAGGGAGGGTGTCATGGCAGAAGGGATGTACCGCATCGTGTTCCGTGGAGAACTGGTCGAGGGTGTTTCCCGGGCCGAGGCCGAGGCCAACCTGAAATCCCGGTTCAAATACAGTGACGCTGCTTTATCCCGACTTTTTTCAGGCAAGGGTGTGGTTCTCAAGGCCGGCCTTGATCTGGCTACGGCCGAGAAGTATGAAAAAGGCCTGGCTGGCGTTGGTCTCGTGTGTGAAGTCGATTCTCTCGGAGGAAGCGACGTTTCTGAACCGGTAAAAACAGCTCCTTCAGTGGCCCCCGTTCCTCAGGTTCCGGTTGCTGAACCTGAACCTGAACCTGAACCTGAACCTGAACCTGAACCTGAACCTGAGGACGTAGCCGCCTCAGCGACCGATCCTTTTTCAGAAACATTGACAGAGCAGGAGGCGTTCGAAAAGCCTATATCTCCGCAGCAACCTGCGGATTTCGTTGAACAAGAGGATGTTTTCGCGAACGATAGTGCTGTTTCAGTTTCAGACCCCGATCCTTTTGCTGAATCCGAACAGGTACAGGATGAGTTTGCGGCGCCGTTAGCTCAACAGAAACCTGCAGCTTCCGTCGCCGCAGAAGATCTTTTCGAGTCCGATGTCGCTGCGGTTACTTCCGCTGAAGAGGCTTCCTTTTTCGATGAGTCTCCAAATGTTCCTGGGCTCGTCAGCCTTACGGTTCTAGAGATTCTGCAAAAGACCAAGCCCTGGGTCCGGTTGATTTCCATTCTGCTTTTCATCAGCTCCGGACTGGGCGTGCTGGCTATGGTTGGCATCTTCATCGGAGGCATGCTGGGTGGCGTGGGGCCCCATTTTGAGTCTCCGATGGTATTGATGTTCGTAGTCCAAATGTTCAGTCTCTTGCTTTACCTGGTTCCGGCCTATTATCTGTTCAAGTATGCATCGGCTATTGGGGCCTTGCTCAATGGAGGGGGAGAGCCAGAGCTCGAAGCGGCTCTCGGTTATCAGAAGTCCTTCTGGCGATTTTCCGGCATCCTTGCGGTGATTTGCCTGGGGCTCGCGGTGCTCGGAATCCTGGCGGCCATTCTGATACCGGCTCTGATTGGATAACCCGGGGTTTCTACAACAAATATGCATGAACCGTAACGCCGACCTGAAAGGGTCGGCGTTATTTTTTTCTGAATGAAATTATTTGTCGGACTCAGGAAAAATGGCGAATGGGGGGGATGTGTAGGTGCGAAACAGGGGGGCTCCGGAATAGCTCAGTACGGTCTGCAGGCGATCGAGGTTCACCGGATGACTCACCAGTTGCAGGGCTTTATGTGCCGAGAACCAAGCGACCTCGAGACTCTCCTCGCTGGTTTGCAAGGCGCCGCTATGGTAGTCGGCAAGAAAGTTGAAAATGATCGCAGTCGGGGCAGACACCTTCGAATAGACCGCCGCCAAAGGACCCAGGGTGACCTTGACTCCGGTTTCTTCATTAACTTCCCGGTGCAGGGCGGCCACCAGGCTTTCCCCCTGTTCGACGCGTCCCTGGGGCATTTCCCAGCCCCGTTTCGGATGGCGGATCAGCAGGATTTCATCGGCGGCGTTGCGGATCAGAGCGCCAATCACCACGACATGTGTCGGACTGTTCATGGTCAGGCACTCTCCGCCAGGGTGTCTTCTTCAGCTCGGCGGCCGATGTACTCTTTTCCCCATTGGCACATCTGAGTCAGAATCGGCGTGAGGGTCACCCCTTCTGTGGTCAGGGAGTATTCCACTCGCGGTGGTACCTCGGCGTAGACCTGGCGATGCACCATGCCGTCCCGCTCCAGTTCGCGCAGCTGCTGGGTCAGCATTTTCTGGGTTACGCCGGGGAGGCGTCGCTGAAGCTGGCTGAATCGCAGGGTCTTTTTAGACAAGTGCCAGAGAATGACGGCTTTCCACTTGCCGCCAATGATGTCGAGAGTTACCCCGACCGTACACCGATATCCCACTTTTGTATCCATGATAACTCACCGTTATTGTTTAATGGTATCTTTTAGGTAACTACATTACTAAAAGGTAGGTACTTGACGATTTGTACTGTTGAGTATACTTGTATACTCAGGTTGTTGCAATCCCCCATATCAAGGAGCCAATAAATGACGCCGAAGAATTTTACCGCGATGCTGGTTGAGAAAACTGGCGAAAAACAATATTCCCGCTCGATCGTGACCCGTTCCATTGACGAGTTGCCCGCTGGCGATCTGTTGGTGCGGGTGCACTATTCCTCGCTGAATTTCAAGGATGCCCTCTCGGCCACCGGTCGGCCTGGTGTGACCAAAAATTACCCGCACACCCCCGGAATCGATGCGGCTGGCGAGGTGGTCGAATGCAGCAGCGGCACCTTTGTTCCCGGCGATAAGGTGCTTGTTACCGGCTTTGATCTCGGCATGAATACCGCCGGTGGTTATGGTCAGTACATCCGCATCCCTTCGGCCTGGGCGGTGAAACTCCCCGTCGGACTGAGTCTGCGCGAGAGTATGATTGTGGGGACGGCTGGGTTCACCGCAGGGCTGTCGGTGTTGAAATTGGCCGGAGCCGGGGTGAAGCCGGGCGATGGCGACATTCTGGTCACCGGCGCAACCGGCGGGGTTGGCAGCATTGCTGTGGCGATTTTGGCCAAGGCCGGCTACCGGGTGGTGGCTGCTACCGGCAAAGCTGCGGAGAAAGATTACCTGTTGTCGCTCGGCGCGGCCGAGATTGTCAGTCGCGATGAGGTATTGGCTGGATCGGATCGACCGATGATGAAGGAACGCTGGGCAGGGGTGGTTGACGTCGCCGGCGGCGAGACGCTGGTGGCGGCTATCAAAGCGACCCGCTACGGTGGGGCGGTGACCTGCTGTGGCCTGGTTGCCTCTGCAGATCTGAACATGGATGTTTTCCCCTTTATTCTGCGGGGTGTCAGCCTGATCGGCATCGACTCGGTGCAGTGTCCGATGGAGCCCCGGTTGAAGGTATGGGCCAAGCTGGCCGCCGAATGGAAACCGGACGGGCTCGAAACAACCGCCACCGAGGTTACTCTGCCGGCATTGGAAGAAAAGATCCACGGCATCCTCAAGGGGGAGGTCAAGGGACGGGTTGTGGTCAAGCTATAAACAGAAAAGGGATTGACCTGAGGTTTTCATAGTGGAATAGTGGGGCATGTGCCCAGGCGACTGGATCGTCCGGGCGCATGCCTTTTTCTCTTTTATCTGGATGTCTACTAATGGTCGATTGGCTCTTTTATTTGGCGACCGGGGCCTTTGCCGGGGTACTCGCCGGATTGCTCGGCGTTGGTGGCGGCGTAATCATCGTGCCGTTGCTGGTCTTTACCTTCACTGCCCAGCATCTGCCAGATGCCTACATTCTGCATTTGGCCCTCGGCACCTCACTGGCCAGCATAATATTCACTTCGGTTTCCAGCATGCGCGCCCATAACCGGCGTGGGGCGGTCAATTGGACGGTGATGAAGGGACTCTCCCCCGGCATCCTGACCGGGACCTTTTTCGGCTCCTGGGTTGCCGCGCAGCTCTCATCGGGCTTTCTCAAGGTTTTTTTCGTCGTCTTCCTCTATTATGTGGCCACCCAGTTGCTCCTCGACGTTCGTCCCAAACCGCATCGGCAACTGCCCGGTACGGGGGGGATGTTTGGCGTCGGTAACGTCATCGGTGGGGTGTCGAGCCTGGTCGGAATCGGCGGCGGGAGTCTTTCTGTCCCTTTTCTGGTCTGGTGTAACCAGCCTGTCCACCACGCCGTCGGCACCTCGGCGGCGATCGGGTTTCCCATCGCCGTTGCCGGAGCGGTGGGCTACGTGGTCAACGGTCTGATGGCTACGGGGCTCCCGTCTGGATCGGTCGGCTTTATCTACTTGCCAGCGCTGGTCGGTATTGCCCTGGCCAGCTTCTGCACCGCCCCTTTCGGCGCCCGCCTGGCTCACAATCTGCCTGTTGCCCGTCTGAAAAAGCTTTTTGGCGTCTTCGTCCTGCTCATGGGAACGCGAATGCTGATCAGTTTGTTCTGATTATCTCCAGACCATGGCTTGTCTTTTTAATTTGAATTCGTTCGCTAACGGGGGCGTGTAATGGCGCGGGGTAAGGTCAGAAACATTATTTATCGACTGTCCAGGCCTGTGCTGCGCCTGCTGTTTGGCCTATTTCTGATCTCTCTGGTAGTGGTGCTGTTGTTGCGCGTCGTACCGCCGGTGAGCAGCGCGTTTATGCTTGCGAGGTACAGTGAAGGGCTCTTTGGGGCGCGGTCAAAAACCACCATCGAGTATCACTGGAAAAATTGGAAAGGGATTTCCCCCCAGATGGCCCTGGCCGCCGTGGCCGCCGAAGATCAGAAATTTCCACACCACTTCGGTTTTGATCTGCAGGCCATTAGGGACGCTCTGGAAGACATGGGGGAAGGCGGCCGTTTCAGGGGGGCCAGCACCATCAGCCAGCAGGTGGCCAAAAACCTCTTCCTCTGGAAGGGCAAAAGCTTCGTCCGCAAGGGGCTGGAAGCGTACTTCACGGTTCTGATCGAAACCCTTTGGCCGAAACGCCGGATACTCGAAGTTTATCTCAACATTGCCGAATTCGGTGACGGCATCTACGGAGTGGAAGCGGCGGCGAACAGATACTTTGGTAAACCGGCCGCGAAACTTACCACAAAAGAGTCCGCGCTGTTGGCCGCAGTCCTGCCCAATCCGAAAAAGCTCAAGGTGGCCGCCCCTTCCGTCTATGTGCGTCTGCGGTGCATGCGCATCGAGACACAGATGCGCAACCTCGGGCAAGGGTATCTGAAGAATGTTTGGGGTGGATCTTAAGACCGGCTGGACACCCTGAGCCTTGCCCGCCCTTTTTTGTATCACCCTTCCAGCACACTCCCCACCGAACCGAAGAAAAACCGCTCGCCCAGAATCGCCTGCAATCGGGCGGCATGGGGCAGACCGGTGCAATGCGAAACTCCCACCTTTTCCACCCGATAGTTATCCATCGCTTTCAATGTTTGTTCAAACTGGGCGTCGTCGGCAAAACCGAGGTGGGTTCCGCCGAGGATGGCATAGAAACCGTCTCGGCTGGTCTGCTCCAGAACATGTTCCATGATGTTGACCAGCCCGGCGTGGGCGCAGCCGAGGACCAGGATCAGCCCTTTGCTTGAGTCGACGACCAGTGACAGGTCATCTAGTAGTTCGTCGTGGCTCGTTGCGCCACAACAGACCGCCGTCATCAGCGGATCACCCTGCTCAAACGTGGTGCGCCGGGGAATTTCGCCAGTCAGCCAGAGTCCGGGTGCCACTTCGGTCATCTCTTTTTTAAGAACGAAGCGCGCCCCTTGAGACTCAAGGTATTCCCGGCGATGGGGAATGCCGATGAAGCGTTTTTCACGATAGCGTTCGAGAAAGATGTCGGGGTGGCCGTAAATGTCGATGGGGCCGGTTCGTTGCAGTACCGCCGGAATGCCGCCAGTGTGATCGTAATGGCCGTGGCTTAGCAGGATGGCCTTGATGGCGGACAGGTCTTTTTTCAAGGTAACCGCGTTCTGGGTGATTCCGAACCCTTGTCCGGTGTCGAAGAGGTAGGTGCCGGAGGGCATTTCCACATGGCAGGCGAAACCGTGTTCGCCGATTAGGCCAGCTTGAGGACGGACGGAGTTTTCACAAAGGATGGTGAGGCGGGTTTTCATGGGGATTCCTTTCGACGGATCCGTATTTATTATCGTAGGGGTGTTGCTTGCTACGCCCTGTTTTCTGTTTGCATGGCAGCCTGGGCGCGGCAAGCAGCCCCTCTACTTGTTTTTCAGCACCTCGAGGATTTCGATATGGGCCGCCTGCCAGGCGGGATAAGCGCCGGCCGCCAGTCCCAGCAGTAGCGATCCAGTCAGCGAGCCGAGCACCAGCAGCGGTTCGATGACCAGTGGTAGCCCTCCAATCCGGCAGACGATCACCAGCAGCATGAGCGCCAGCAGCACCCCGAGCCCGCCGCCGGTGCCGGCCATCAGAGCGGCCTCAAACATGAACTGACGGATGATGTCGATGCGACGGGCGCCGACGGCTCGTCGGACGCCTATTTCGAGGCGCCGGGTGCGAACCAGCAGGACCATGATCGACAGGATGCCCAGGCCGCCGACTGCGAAGGAAATCGACGAACTGATCAGCCCCAGTGTCTGCACCAGGTCGAGGGCCTGCTGCTGAACCTGCATGGTGTCCCGGGCGGTGAGTACGGAAAAATCTTCGTCTTTTCCTGCGGTGATATTATGCCGTTGGCGCAGCACCGCGGTGGCGGCCTCTTTGGCCGAAATATAGGCAGTGGGGGTGTCAAGCTGCAGGTAGACGCCACTAATCCAGTCCTGATTGGCGAAGCGGCGCATGTAAGTCGAGATCGGCACGAATAGCTGTTCGTCCTGGTCGGTGCCGGAGATGTCCGCCCCTTTGGTTTCCATTACTCCAATTACGCGGGCTCCGGCCCGGTAGAAAAAAACCTGTTGCCCCAGCGCCTTGGTCGCCGAGCCGAAGAGGCGCTCGGCGATTTTCGCGCCCAGTACGACCACGCGCTCTCGCCTGGTTTCTTCTGCGGCGTTGAAGAAGCGACCGTGTTCGGCATTGAAATTGCGAATAAGTGGGTAATCGGGACCGGTGGCGACCAGCTGACAAGGAATCTTGATGTCCCCTGCGCGCACGGACATGGTTTTTTCAATAAACGGTGCTCCGAGACGCACAGAGGGGATTCCATCCATCAGCGCCTGAGCATCCCCGAGGGTGAAGGTGATGGCTTCATTGCGAGTACGGACTGTCCCCATGCGGCGGAATGAAACCTGTCCTGAACGAGCCACGAATAGATTGGTGCCAAGCTTGGCCGTCTCGACTTCGGTCTTCTCCTGCATGGCCAATGAAACATGTTGTACCCCGGTCAGGGCCAGCGCGCCAAGCAGCACTCCGACCATGGCCAGAGCCGTGCGCAGGCGGTGGGCTCGCAGAGATGAAAGGGCTATTTTAAGACTCAGCGGCATAGAGAATCAGTGTTTTGTTGTAGGGCGAACCTCGTGTTCGCCCTGTTTGTTTTATCGTCAATGGGTGCAGCAAGCAGCGCCCCGTCGTGTTTATCCCTTAAGCACTTCTATCGGCACCATAGCTGCGGCTTTTCTGGCGGGACGCAGGCCAAACAAAATACCGATCGCCACGGACGACAGGGTTGAATAGGTGAAGACTTTCCACGAAAAGAGGATTTCCAGTATGCCGAGTCGTTCAAGCAGTTGTGCCATCCCCATCCCGATTGCCATGCCGAAGAGCGATCCGATCATGGTCAGGGTGACCGCTTCAGCGAGTACCTGCAGAAGGATAGCGCTGTTTTTCGCACCCAGGGCTTTTTTGAGGCCAATCTCTTCCTTGCGTTCATCGACACTGAGGTAAAAGAGGTTAGCCAGAACGAATCCGCCGACCAGGATGGCGACTGCTGCGGTGATCCCCAGAAAGAGCAGCAAGCCGCCCTTGAACATCGATAGAAACTTGAGAATTTCGTCGGCGGTCAGAATGCTGAAATCATCCGGTTGTCCTTCGGTCAGGTTGTGTAGTTTGCGCAGCAGGCTGGTCAGGTTCTCGACGTGAAAATCCATGTTTTCTGGCGAGGTGAATTTGACTCGCAGTGCACGGAAATATTTGCGGTCGAGGTTGAAGCGTTGGGTCAGGGTGGTGATCGGCAGAATGATTCTCTCGTCGATAGAACCACCGCCACCGGAGAACCCCCGGTATGACAGCCGACCAATGACCTGAACCGGTAGTTTGTCGATGTAGATAGTCCGTCCGACCGGTGATCTGTCACCGAACAGTTCCTGCGCCGGGGTATCTCCGATCAGGCAGACCTTGGCGCCGCGCAGGATGTCCTCTTCGGAAAAATCCCGCCCTTCAGAGAGCGGCCAGTTCCAGACATCGGCATAGCCGGCGGTCGCTCCTACAATGTTGGCGACTTGCATTTTCTGGTTTTCAAAGCGAACCGGCAGGTTGTGTTGAGCCCGCATGGGGACGACTCGGTAGGCCCCTGGAAGCGATTGGCGCAAAACTTCAACGTCTTCGTACGAGAGGGTGTTGGTGCGCTGACCGACAGCCCGGTTGCGGATGTCGCCGCCGAGAATAAAGACCGCATCGGGACCGAAGGAGTCGACGATTTGGTAGGCCTTGCGTTCGGCGCCATCCACGGCGGCGACGATGATGGTCAGCGAGGCGATCCCCAGGGCGACGCCGAGGATGACAAAGCTGCTGCGCAACCGGTGGGCCCAGACCGCAGTCAGGGCCATGTGCAGGATGCGCCCGAACAGGCGGAGTCGATCAGCTGTTTGTGATGCGGCCATCATCGAGAAAAATCTTTCTTTCAGCGTAGTTGGCAGTCGCCTGATCGTGGGTTACCAGGATGACGGTGCGTCCCTGACGGTGGATGTCGCTGAGCAGGTCGAGAATTTCGCCACTGGTTTTCGAGTCGAGTTGCCCGGTCGGCTCGTCGGCCAACAGCACCTGGGGGTCATTGACCAGTGCCCGGGCAATGGCGACGCGCTGCTGCTGGCCGCCGGAGAGCTGGCCGGGCTTGAAATCCATGCGGTCAGAGAGGCCGACCAGGGTCAGAAGTTTTTCGGCTCGGGCTTTGAGCTCTCGTCCCGGAGTGCTGCTGTACAGGCCCGGCAACATGACATTTTGTCGGGCCGAAATGTAAGGGATCAAATAGAAGGATTGGAAAATAAAGCCAACCATGCGATTGCGCAATTCGCTGAGGCGCTCATCCTCCAGCTGGGACACGTCTTGGCCAGCCAGTTGGTAGTGGCCGGTCGTAGGGCGGTCGAGCAGTCCGAGGATATGCATCAGGGTCGATTTTCCTGAACCCGAGGTGCCGAGCAGGGCGATGAATTCGCCGGGGTCAATCTGCAGGGAGATCCCTTTCAGCACATCAACCGATTGCTCGGCCAGGCTGAAGGTCTTGCATATCTCTTCGAGACGGATGACCGGATGGACGCTCACGGGGTTTTCTTCTTTCCGGCCTGTTGCGGCAGTTCAACCTGGGTCGCGACCAGGTCTCCCTCGGCCAGACCTGCGGCTACCTCGCTGTGGGTCAGGCCGGCCAGGCCGAGCTGCGGCGTGCTCTTTTCGATGCTGCCGTCGGGCTTCTGGAGAAAGACGACCTGGCTGCCGTTGACCCATTTGAGAGCAGAGTTGGGAAGTCTCAGCACGTTGTTGCGCTCTTCGACGACGATCTGGACTTGAGTGGTCATCTCCGGACGAAGTTTTTCGGCCTGTTTCTGGTCGATTTGAACCAGGGCCCGGTAGTAGACGATGTTGTCGCGGATTTCCGGCTCCGGGTAGATGATGGAGATGGTCCCTGAAAAGGTGTGCTCAGGGTAGGCGTCAACCCGGAACTCAACCGGTTGCTCGGAATGGGCCAGGCCCACATCCGTTTCATCGACATAGACCCACATTTCGAGACGGGTCGGGTCGATGACCGTCACCAGGTTCGCCACTTGCAGCCCGGCGACAATGGTTTCCCCTTCCTGTGCGGTGACCTGACTGACCGTGCCGGTTATGGAGCTTTTGACCTGGGTATAGGAAATTCGGATTTCGATAGCGCTCAGGGCGGCTTCAGCCTGGCTTACGGCCAGTTTTGCCTTGTTGCGCTCCTGAATGAAGTCTTCTTGCTCGCGTTCCAGGGCAGCTCGGTTGGCACGTACCTGGCTGGTGTCGATACCCGCCTGTTGCCGGGCCTGTTCCAACTCGTCCGTCGAAATGACTCGCTGTGCGACCAGAGATTGCTGGCGTTGGTAGTTATTTTGCGAATAAGCCATTCGAGCCTCGGCCAGTTCCAGTGCTGCCTGTGCTTCGGCGATGCGCAGTGGGTAGACCTTTGCGATCCGATCCCGTTCTGCCCGGGCCGAGTTGAGACGAGCCCGGGCCTCGTCGGCTTGGGCCAGCAGTTCGCGGTTGTCGATGCGCGCCACCAGTTGGCCGGCTTCGACCCGGTCGCCGACCTTGACCAACATGCGATCGATGGTGCCGGTGGAGCGTGCCCCGATTTTGACGATGCCGCCGACCTGGGATTTGATGATGCCTGTTTCTTCTAAAACCTTGCGCACTGCGCCGCGTTCGACCTTTTCAGTAGCAAGAATGCGGACCGTGTCATTTTTGGCAGAGGCTTTCCACCAGAGGATGGCGCCGCCGGCCAGGGAGATCAGGATCAGGGCAATGATAAGTTTTCTCATGTCAGGTGGTTCCCGGAAGGCTAAAGAAGAGATCATTCAGGGCGACGAATATTTCCCGGTGATCAGCCGCCCTTTTATATTTAACAGAGTTTGCCGACAAAGAGAACTGGTGAATTGGTTTTAACAAGAGGGGGCGTTCGTGTCTCAAACGGCAGCGGGCCACTTCGAAAGGAAGTGGCCCGCTGGGATAGACGCTCAGTTCTGTAGAATCTTACAACCCCCAGGTGAGGGTTTTCCAGATCCAGCCGCTGCGGCCGCTGTGGTCGCCGATATGCAGCCAGTCTTCGGACTGGTCGAGAACCATGAAGGCTTCGCCGCGCATCGCCTTGAATACCACGGGATGATCCTTGCCTGGACCCTTGCGGACATTGACGCCGTCATTTTCAACTACGACGGCTTGTTCCTTGTTGACCAGACTTTCGTGAATCCAGCCGAGATTGCCGGTGAAATCTTTCACCAGAAAATAACGGTCCTGAGATTTTTGTACCGCGAGGGGGGTATCGATGGTTACGGTTTTGACCACCGAAGAAGCACCTATCGAAGGCTTGCTTCTCAGTTCGGCTTTGGAAACAGCAACAGTAACAATTTCGGCGGAAGCGGTGCCCGCCATGAACAGGACCATGACCATAATTGCGAAAAACTTCATTTTGCCTCCCTTTTTTTACGAATTCCAGGTGTTTGGAGGCCTAATTTAGCACTGCTGTGGGATGGGTTTCAATGATTATTTTTGAGAATTCTCATCTAGCCGTCCGTCTCAGGACGCAGGCCGTTCTTCCGAAGATATTTTTCTTCTCCTGCTCGGTACATTTCAGAAGGGGGTGCGACCGAAATGACGCTTGGTTGCTTCCTGGAGTTTATTGACTGCGTGAAATGCCTCTTTGAGCAGGTCCTGCTCAGTTTTAGAGAGGTCATAGGGATTGAGGTAGTGACTCGGTGCCTGGCCCGCCTCGACGTGAGAAATTTCGTTGCGAAGCCTCAGAAAGGTGAGTGCTTCGAAGGCCGCGCGGATATGTTCTGCGGTTTCCGGGGAAAAAACATTGCGTTTGACCAGAGCCTTCAACCGGTCGAGGGTGGTCAGTTCATGCAGCCCTTTCTCAAGGGCGAACATGCGAATACAATCGACGATGTAGATGCTTCCCCCCTGTTTGAGGGACAGTTGCCCCTTGTGCTCGCCACTTTTTTCAGGCAGAAAGCGCCCAAGCAATCCGACGGGGACCTTGTAGCGCAGGTCGAGGGCCATCATATGGTAGAGAAACGCCTGGAATTCGCGGATCTCACGGTGGACGATGTTCCTCAGTTTCTGGGCCAGTCCCGCGTCGCCGGCGAGCGAGGTGAAGTCGAAAAAGATCGATGAATAACGCACCTTCTGCGGTTCCGGGTTGTTGACCCATTCGCTGATACGGTCATCCCAATCCCGCACCCGGCCTCGCCAGAGTGGATTGTTGGCCATCACCTTGCCGGCGCACAGCGGGTAGCCAACCCGCTGCAGGGCACTGACAATCTTCTCGGCAAAGGGGACGAAGAACGCCTCGATTTCCGCTAGCCGTTCGTCGGGAACATCTTCGTAAATAAAGCCGTTGTCCTGATCCGGATTGAGCAGCATTTCCCGACGGCCACCGCTCCCCATGATCAAAAAACAATGACGGACCTCGGGAAGGGCATGCCCTTCGGCGAGCATCTGTTCCAGGCAGATGTCGTACACCTGGCGGATGATCCCGTGGTGGATGTACGACAGGATTTCCATGACTTCGGGGGTCTGGCGGGTTTCCGAAAGGAGAGTGCGGGCCACGGTGACGATTTCCCGGCGAATGGTCGCCAACCCGTCCAGAGATTTCTCTTCGCGTATGTTGCCGACCAGCAGCATCGCCTTCTGGCTACGGAAGCGCATCAAATCGCGCACGGTCACCATACCGACCACTTCGCCCCCATCGACAACCGGCAGGTGCCTAAGTTGGTGATTCAGCATATAGGCCATGGCCTCATACATGTAGGTTGAGGGGGGCATGGAGTGGGGGTACTGATTCATGACGTCGGCGGCGGTCAGGGTGTCTGGGGTGCCGGTATCGAGGGCCAGAGCCTTGGTGACCAGATCGCGTTCGGTGATGATTCCTAAGGGGATTTTATTTTCGTTTGCTACGAGTACGGCGCTTATTTGTTTTTTGGTCAGGCGTTTGGCCACCTCACGAACGGTCTCTGTGGGGGCGCAGGTTTCCACCGGAAAGGTCATGATTTCGGAGAGCCGTTTTTTGAACGGGTAGGCCTCCATGTGGGTTAGTGACTGCTGGGTGTGGTCGGAGACAATTTCTTTATATAACTTGCGGACGCGGGAGTGGATGACGCGGGTAAAGTAGTCGCTGAGCTGGGGATGGTTGACTTCGGCCCTTTTCAGAATGGCCTCGGGGATCAGGTAGCAGTCGGTGCTTTTGACAGCACGGGCCCCGCCTGTGTAGGGC
>JBFHFM010000066.1:0-13494 GCA_041583595.1 Trichloromonas sp.
GGAACGAAAGAATAAATGTACTAGGTTGATGACGGGGATGATTGTTTTTTTCTCGGGGTAATTGACATCTGTCAGCCGAATGTCCGAATTGTCTGTTTTTTGACACTGTTCCGCGTTTCAGGTGGAGTCTGGTCTGTTGCTGATCTCTAATTTGGTCTATGCTGACCGTATTTTTTTTCTAATTATATTGCATAAGCGGTTTAAGAAGAGCCCTCTGGCTATAGTCATTGTTTTGGCGTGACGCTTGGTTTAAATGTTGCATGTAGGAACTGACGTTCACTTAGAAGGATATGGAGGTCCTTGAATGAAAAAGGTTCTAATTGTTGATGATAGTATCGCTGTTGCGCGGCAGCTTGAAAAAATTATCACCGGTACCGGCGAATTCGATGCGGTTGGGCATGCCAAGAATGGGGCCGAGGCCATCAAAATGAATCAGGCCCTCAAGCCTGATCTCATTTGTATGGATATGAACATGCCGGTTATGGATGGGTTGACGGCGTTGCGTACGCTGATGGCTATGGATCCCAATGCAAAAGTGGTCATGGTCACTTCTCTCGGCGGTGTCGGGGACAAGTTTGCCGAAGCACTGCGGTTGGGGGCTAAAACGGTTATTTCGAAGCCCTTTGATACTGAAGGGGTTTTGAAAACCCTGCGTGAAATTTAAATCTTAGTGAAAACCTGCAGGCTTGTGGGCGTCTTTTGGCTGTGCACGCAGGCATAACACCATTTTTTGACAAGGGGAATCGATATGGCAGTAAAATTTTTCGGACAGTTTCTGCTTGAACAGGGAGCTGTAGGGAATAAAGATCTGCTCAAGTCTATCGAACTGCAGGAGACCACCAATCTCAAGTTTGGTGCGACAGCTCTTTCGATGGGACTGCTCACTGGCGATGATTTTGAACGGGTTCATGATGCCCAGCGCAATGATGATCTTATGTTTGGCGACATGGCCGTCAAGCTTGGGATTCTCACTGAAGAGCAAGTCAAACAGGTGCTCACCCGCCAGAAAAACAACCATCTGTACATTGGTGAAGCACTTGTGCGTATCGGTGCCTTGACTTCTGAATCATTAAAAAAATACCTTGATGCCTTCAAGCTTGATCAGGCGCCCTATATTGTTGATCGGATTGCCATTCCCCCCGGAGTTCCGCATTCCAATGTCTGGGAGGTTGTGGCCGACCTGACATTCAAGATGCTGGTTCGGGTTGCAGGTCTGTCGGCGCGTCCCGGGATGTGTCAGATTACCGACGGATTGGATGCTTCGGATCTCGTGGCGGTTATGCCGTTCAAGGGGACCGTTAGTGGTCGCTATCTTCTCAATGTCTCGACCAATATCCGACAAGCTATGGCCAGAGCTATTCTCAAAGAAGAAGATGTCGAAAATGAGCCACAAGAAGTTCTCGATGATACGGTCATGGAGTTTGTCAATATCGTTTGCGGAAACGTAGCCGCAAAGGCAGCGCAGCTCGGGCTCACTTTCGAAATTGATCCGCCCTATCTGATCGGTGACAAGGGGGAACGGGTCAAGGTGGAAGAGGGTGAAGCGGCTCTGCTTTTTCCCGTCTATGTCGCCGATGGTGATACCGTGGAGTTGGCACTCTTTATTCATCGCTAGTGTGCTCACATAGGGAATTTACAGGCCGCCTGTTGTTTGGGCGGCCTCTTTGCGTTTAGGGGCAGGATGTTGTTTTGAGCTCTTCCGGTGATGTTTCAGTTGGGAGTTTGGAACACTTCTTGACATTTGACGCCGCTATGTTTAGATATGGCGTCAATTGTTCGTACTTACCAAGGAGGATGTGTCCATGAGAATGAGGCTTTTAGCTGGAGGCTTTTTGATCACCCTTGTTGTCGCTGGAAATAGTCTGGCTGGCCAGGCACAAAATAATTGTGGCTGTGGCTTGGGCACCATGCTTTGGGCGAATAAAGCCGACGGCTCCATTCTGTCCCAAACCATGCAGGTAACCACCAACGGGCTTTTTGGAAATCAGACTTTTGGCATCACTTCGGGGACCCTGGGTTGTGAACAGCCCGAAAGTATTGGCGCTGATGACCGTACTTTTGCCTATGTTCGAGACAATCTCGATGGGTTAGCTCGGGATATAGCCGTTGGCCAGGGAGAGTATCTTGAGACGTTAGCCGAGTTGTTGGATGTATCAGAGGCGTCAAGGGGCTCTTTTGCCGAGAACCTTCAGGCTAATTTCAGTCAGATTTTCGTAACCGGAGAGGAGTCGGCCGCGATTATCGTTGATCGCATTATTACCGTCGCAGGATAATTTCCCTTTGATAGTTTTTGACTGGTTTTTAACCGCGAGGCACAGAAGCGTATCCTGCTTTCTGTGCCTCGCTTTTTTTCTGCTTAGCTCAAGTCTTTCAGCCGCGGTCGAGACGGTGCCAACGGTGGTCGCGCTGCAACAGCGGGCCTTGACATTAAAACTGCACGAACGGCGATATTGGCAGGTGCTGCTGCATTATCGGAAAAAGCCGGGAGGGTGGGAAAGTCAAATTGACGATCCGGAATTTTTTCTCGCAGTTGATGGTAAGACCAGCCCCCGTGAGGAACTTCTTGCTACTGTTGCGGCCCTGTATGGCAGTCCGATTGCTGGTGAAAAGGATCCTCGTTGTCGTTACGTGGCGCGGTCTGCATGGTTGCAAAAAGAATTGGGGGTGGTGGCCGTCCCTACCCAATGTCCCGATTTCGAACAAACACTGAATCGGGTTGATCCCCAGACGGCGACGCTGGTTTTCCCTGGGAGTTACCCCAATAGCCCGGCATCGATGTTTGGCCACACCCTTCTGAATTTTCATGGTTCATATCAGAGTAAACACCTCGCATATGCAGCTAATTACTCAGCCTTTACCGATGAAACCAATGGCTTTGCCTATGCCTTGAAGGGGATAACCGGAGGGTACCGTGGATATTATTCGCTGCTGCCGTATTATGCCAAGATAAAGGAATACAGCGGGCTTGAGCGCAGGGACCTATGGGAATACCGCTTACGCTTCACGCCCGAAGAAACCCGAAAAATGTTTCTGCATCTCTGGGAGCTGCGGGATGTCTACTCCGATTACTATTTTTTTGATGAAAATTGTTCTTACAATCTGATGTTTCTGCTTGAGGCGGCTCGTCCTGACCTCCCCTTAACCGAATGGGCGGGGCTCTGGGTTATGCCGATCGACACGGTACGGGAGGTTGAGCAGTACGATCTTGTTGCAGAGGCCAGTTACCGGCCATCTGTGGCTACAATATTAAGCCATCAGGCAGCCGCACTGGACTCAAGGGAAACGCAAATAGCGCAACGTTTGGCTGAGGGTGAATTGCAAGGCTCGCAGCTTAGCGAAACTGGTCTTGACACTGAAGGCATGATCCGGGTTCTGGACGTGGCGGCCACCGCGGTCGAGCTGAAGTACATGAAAAAAGAATTGAACCTGGCCGATTATCGTCGTCGCTACCTGCAGATTCTGACTACTCGCAGTAGCCAGAGGATGGCGTCGGAAGACTATCGTTTTTGGCCGGAGCCGGTTCGTCCTGACCACGGTCACGGTTCCTCCAGACTCGGTCTTGGGGTAGGATACTCGGGATCTCACTGGGTAAGTGAGCTGAATTTTCGCTTAGTGCATCACGCCCTGCTTGATCCCGAGAAAGGGTATTTGCCGGGTTCGCAAATTGAAATGGGCGTCGCCTCTATCGTTTTCAATGAGAAGAGAGGATCGATTTTACTAAAAGGGATTAAACTCGTCGATATTCTTTCGCTCGCTCCGGTCAATGCATTTGATGCGCCGGTTTCTTGGGGGGTCAAGGCAGGATTGCGTCGTCAGGCCTTGCCGAAAAAGCGCCATCTGGTCGGGTATCTGGGGACCGGAGTAGGTTATGCTTGGCAGGGTACTTGGGGGTTAGGGTACATGCTGGTCGAAGCCGAAGGATTGATCCAGCGCCATTTATCGAGAAGTTTCGCCATAGGGGGCGGCGCCAGCGCCGGCTATCTTGCTCAACTCACCACCCATTGGCGCCTGCATGCCAGGCTAAAACAGGTCCATTATGTGGTTGGGGAGAAGGACGCGAGTGACTCGTTTGAGCTTGGTCAGAGTCTGCGAATCGATCCGGCTAACAGTCTGTCGCTCGAATTGGCGCGGCGTGGTGATTTTGGCCATTGGACGACCGAAGGGATGCTCTTTTGGAATCGTTATTGGTAACCTGATTGGCGTGCGATTTTAGGGATGGTCACGTTTCGGTATTTACTTCATGGCATAAAGATGTCGGATCGAATTCGAAGGATTTTTCCGGTAGGCTGGCGAACAGATTCGTTGAATGCTTTTGGGGATCTGATTCTTAGTGATATAAAAAAGGCATTGGGTAGGGTGCGTGGTTAATTTACTTATATTGAAATTTATGTAGTCTGTTTTTTGCCTTGGTGTCTTGAGGTTTGTCTGAAGTGGCTGTTATTTCGACTTTTTAGTTTTTTATGGACTAATTTATGGTTTACCTGTTAGTCTACATGTTTATTTAAAATAAGGAATTTGACAAAGTTGCACCGTTTGCTTTAAAGTATTCATATACACTAATTTTTAATTAAATGATTGCCCGCGGCGACGGTTGAGAAAGTTGGACGTATGGTAGAGCTCTTACTGCTTTTGGTCAGTGCGGTATTTGTTAATAACTTCGTGCTGGCCCGTTTTCTTGGTATCTGCCCCTTTCTCGGGGTGTCAAAGAAGGTTGAGACAGCCCTTGGCATGGGCATGGCCGTCACCTTTGTCATGACCGTGGCCACGGTGGTGACTTGGTTTATTCAGTATTTTATTCTGATTCCCTTTGCTATCGAATACCTCCAGACCATTGCTTTTATTCTGGTTATCGCTTCGTTGGTGCAGTTGGTCGAAATGGTGATTCAGAAGGTGAGTCCTGTCCTTTATCAATCGTTGGGTATTTTTTTGCCTCTTATTACCACCAACTGTGCCGTTCTCGGCTTGGCGGTTCTGAATATTCAGAAAGGTTATTCCTTTCTTGAGGGGGTGGTGTTTGCCCTCGGCGCCGCTCTCGGGTTTACCTTGGCCATGGTACTCTTTGCCGGGCTGCGTGAACGGATTGACCTGAGCCCTGTCCCCGCCAGCTTTCGTGGGACAGGTATTGCGTTGATAACGGCTGGTTTGCTTTCTCTGGCATTTATGGGGTTTGCCGGGCTAGTCAAGGGCTAGTGGAGATTGGTTGATTTTCCCAAGGATTTTACTTGAAGGGTTGTATTGATGATAGAAGCTGTCGTTAGCATAGGCGGCATCGGCATGTTGGCCGCAGTGGCACTCGGTTTTGCGTCGAAGAAATTTGCTGTCGAGGTTGACCCCAGGGAGTTGGCGGTTCTCGAGGTTTTGTCCGGTGCGAATTGCGGTGCGTGCGGTTACCCCGGGTGCAGTGCCTATGCCAGGGCAGTCGCTTCTGGGGAGGCTTCCGCTAGTTTGTGTACCCCTGGAGGTACCGAAACCATAGAAAAGGTCGCCCATATCATGGGGGTCGAGGCGGAGATGACTGCTCCGCAGGTGGCGGTGGTCTTTTGCCAGGGGGACAATCGCAAAGCTAAAAATAAATACCGATATCTCGGGATAGCTGACTGCGCCTCGGCACAGCGTCTGGCGGACGGCCCCAAGACTTGTCCTGGAGGTTGTCTTGGGCTCGGAACCTGTATGCGAATATGCCCCTTTGGCGCCATAGAAATGACCCCTGAAGGGCTGGCTGTCATCAACAGGGAGAAGTGTACTGGCTGCCGCAAGTGCGTTCAGGCTTGTCCTCGTAGTGTTATTCGCATGGAGCCTTTGGACGCGACGATCCATGTATTGTGTAACAGTCATGACAAGGGGGCGGCCGTTCGCAAGTACTGTTCGGTTGGTTGTGTGGCCTGTCATATCTGCCAGAAAACCGTCCCTGAGGCCTATCGTATTGATAATTCTCTGGCCGTTGTAAATCATGAATACAATGAAGAGGCCCTGGCGGCTGTGGCGAAATGCCCCACTAAGTGTATCTGTGATTTTGCTGAAGGTTATCCCGAGGGAAGTACTTTTCATCCGCCGACCAAGGCACCTTTCAGGCGGAGCGCCTGACCGATGCCAGCCTATTGGAAGCTCAGAATCGAATGAAATTCAAAACTTTTTCTGGAGGACTTCATCCCCCGGATAATAAACAATGGTCTGCGCATAAAGCCATCGAAGATTGTCCCATACCTCCACAGTTGGTTATTCCTCTGTCGCAGCATATTGGACTTCCTGCTGAAGCCTGTGTGAAAGCCGGTGATCGGGTCAAAAAAGGTCAGACGATCGGTCGGGCCAAGGGCTTCGTTTCGGTTCCTGTGCATGCTTCGACTTCGGGTGAGGTCATTTCTGTCGAGCCACGTCCGCACCCCTCTGGGCGCAATCTGCTCGCCGTAGTTATTGTGCCAGACGGCACTGACGAGTGGCTGGATGGGGTCGAACCTGCTCGCTGTGAGGATTTGAGTCCGGATCAGATGCGCGAGCGAATCCGCGATGCGGGTGTGGTCGGGATGGGCGGTGCTACCTTCCCTGCCCACGTCAAATTATCGCCACCGGCGGAAAAGCCGATCGATACATTGATTCTTAATGGGGTTGAATGTGAGCCGTACCTGACCGCAGACCACCGCCTGATGCTTGAACAGCCGCAGGCTGTTTTCGACGGAATCGCGGTGATGCGGAAAATTCTTGGTGTTTCCAAGGTCTTTATCGGTATCGAGGCGAACAAGCCCGATGCTATCGCGATGATGGAGAAGTTTTCTGGCGATACTGGAGTTGAGGTTGTCGCTCTGGCGGTCAAGTTTCCGCAGGGAGCTGAAAAGCAATTGATCAAGGCTATCACCGGACGTGAGGTTCCTTCAGGGGGGCTGCCGATGGATGTCGGGTTGGTGGTTCAGAATGTGGGCACCGCTGTGGCAATTCATAATGCTGTTATGCTTGGTCGGCCGCTGATCGAGCGGATATGCACAGTGACTGGTCCCGGTGTGTTTGAACCGAAAAACCTGCGAGTCCGTGTCGGCACCCCGCTGAAGCATCTGGTGGAGCATTGTGGAGGTCTTTCCGGGGATCCCGCCAAGATTATCATGGGTGGACCGATGATGGGGATGACCCAGCTTTCGCTGGAGGTTCCGGCTACCCGGGGGACGTCCGGTTTGCTGTTGTTTCGCGAAAGTGATTTGTCGCTGCATCCCGAGGGGCCTTGTATCCGCTGTGGCCGCTGCGTTCGTGTTTGCCCCGCTCGTTTGCTGCCGACGACCATTGCCGCCTATGCCCGTCTTGAGCGGATAGATGAAGCGGAATCCTATGGCGCCATGGACTGTATCGAGTGCGGCTGCTGCACTTATACCTGCCCCGCGGCTATCCCCTTGGTGCAATTGATCCGAAGCGGCAAAGCGGCCATTCTGGCCAGGCGAAGGAAGGGCTGACGTGAACAAGCCTGAAAATAAACCGGTGTATATTTCGTCCTCCCCACATGTGCATTCCGGAGAGACTACGGATAAAGTGATGCGGGCCGTCATCTACAGCCTGCTGCCCGCCAGTGCCGTGTCGATCTATTATTTCGGCCTGCCGGCCATGGCGTTAATGCTGATCTGCACGGTCGGCTGTGTGTTGTTTGAGGTTCTGTGTCAGAAAATGATGGCCAGGCCATTGTCCGTTGCCGATGGCAGCGCCGCTCTGACCGGCTTGCTGCTGGCTCTCAATTTACCACCGGCCTGCCCTTGGTGGATGGCCTTGCTCGGTTCAGCGGTCGCCATCATTGTGGCTAAGCAGGTCTATGGAGGGCTGGGCCACAATCCGTTTAATCCGGCCTTGGTGGCCCGCGTTGTTCTGCTGATTTCCTTTCCGGTGCAGATGACGACCTGGAGTGCCCCTGCCCCGATTCGCTCATCTCTGGATGCGGTAACCATGGCTACTCCTCTGGGTGAATGGAAGACGGCAGTGATGCTTACCGGCAAGTTGCCCGAGTCCCTGCAGTCGGGGGTCGGCCAGTATTTTGTGGGGAATATGGCCGGGTCGCTCGGAGAAGTTTCGGCCTTGGCACTCCTGTTGGGGGCTGTTTTTCTCTTCTGGAAGAAGATCCTTACCTGGCATGTCCCGTTGACGTATCTGGGGACGGTGGTGGTTCTGTCCGGACTCTTCTGGCTGGTTGATCCAACTCGCTATCCAAATCCTTTGTTTCACCTTGTCACGGGCGGGCTGATGCTGGGGGCCTTCTATATGGCGACCGATATGGTTACCTCCCCGGTTGCGCCACGAGGAATGGTGGTTTTTGGCGTCGGTTGCGGAGTGCTGACAGTGCTGATCCGCCTGTTTGGTGGGTACCCAGAAGGGGTGTCTTTTGCCATTCTGTTGATGAACGCGGCTACTCCGTTAATTGACCGCTTTACCCGGCCGAAAAAATTCGGTTCCATTCGGGTGGAGGGCTAGGATGAAAGATATAGTCAAGTTGGTGATTGTGCTGACCCTGATCGCTGGGGGCGCCGGCCTGTTGCTATCTTTGGTAGAGCAGGTTACCCGGGCACCTATCGCTGAGCAGCGTCGTCAGGAAACCCTTAAAGCGCTGCTGGCTGTGCTGCCACCTATTGACAACCGTCCCGATGATGACACTGTCACTTTGGTGACTGGCCAGGATAAAAAGGGGCGGGAGTTGCAGCGGGTTTTTTACCGGGGCCGCCATCAGGGCACTCTGGCTGGTTTGGCTTTCAAGGTGGTGGCTCCGGATGGTTACAGTGGCAATATAGAAATCATGGTCGGCGTTGATCCCGAGGGGGCGGTGACCGGCCTCGAAATTCTTTCCCATGCTGAAACCCCTGGGCTTGGAAGCAAGATTAAAGAGGTCTGGTTCAAGGAGCAATTTCTTGGTAAAAATCTCGACAATGCCGACTGGCGTGTTAAAAAAGACGGCGGAGCCTTTGATCAGATTACCGGCGCGACCATCTCGCCACGGGCGGTGGTTTCCGCAGTGGCAGGTGGCCTCAGTTTTTACCGGCAGCACCGTGCTGAAGTCCTAGTCGATGGGGGTCGTGCAAAATGAGCCTGATAAGTGATTTTTCTAAGGGGATCTGGCGTGATAATGCGGTTTTCAAGCTGGTCCTGGGAATGTGCCCCACTCTCGCCGTAACGACCAGTGCCGAAAATGGACTGGGGATGGGGCTCGCTACCACCTTCGTCCTGATTTGTTCAAATATCTCTATTTCACTGCTTCGTAAGGTGATTCCTGGCGGGGTACGTATTCCGGCGTTTATTGTTGTGATTGCCTCCTTTGTCACGGTAGTGCAATTGTGCATGGAAGCTTATGTTTATGACCTATATAAGGCCCTTGGTATTTTTATTCCCCTGATCGTTGTCAACTGTCTGATTCTCGGCCGGGCTGAAGCCTTTGCTTCGAAAAAGCCAGTGCTCCCATCGGTAGCTGACGGGCTCGGCATGGGCCTAGGCTTCACCCTGGCGCTATTTGTGCTCGGGGCGGTGCGTGAGTTGCTGGGGGCAGGTAGTATTTTCGGCCTATCCCTGTTTGGCGCTTCCTATCCCCCATTTCTCCTCCTTATTCTTCCCCCTGGGGCGTTTATCGCCCTTGGTTTTCTGCTGGCCGGCATGAATCGTCTGGAACGCTTGCGCAAGTAAGCTTGCCCGGTTTATTTCGTATACGGGATCCTGGAGTCCGGTCCATACCGCCGCTTCCCCTCTATTTCTCCTCCTTTTAATTCCCACAAACGCCCTTTTTATGCACCTTCGCGTCCGGGATCAGTGCATACAGTATACTGTATTTTTTCCTTGACAAAGAATTGGATTTGTCTTAACTTGCAACCCGCGAAGTAACGTAAACGCTATCCAGTAGCAGGACTCAGTCTACCCTTGGGAGGAGTTAATTCATGCTTGAGACTTATCTGCCGATACTCGTCCTCATCCTCTGTGCGATTGCCCTCGCCTTAGGCTCTACCATTTTCTCGTTTCTGGTGGGGCAGAAGAAGCCATCTGCGATTAAGTTGGCTCCTTATGAATGCGGTATGCCTTTGGTTGGGACAGCGCGTCAGCGGTTTCCGGTGAAGTTTTACATTATCGCCATGCTCTTTATCCTATTCGATATTGAGACTGTTTTTCTTTACCCCTGGGCGGTGGTGTTCAAGCAACTCGGGATGTTTGGATTCATCGAGATGGGTGTCTTCATCGCAATCCTTCTCGTTGGTTACATTTACGTCTGGAAAAAAGGAGCACTGGAATGGGAGTAGAGAAAACACTGGGGAATAATGTCGTTACCACCAGTCTTGACAAGCTCGTCAACTGGTCCCGGTCCAGATCGCTGTGGCCGTTGACCTTCGGTTTGGCTTGCTGTGCCATCGAAATGATGGCAACGGGCGCCGCTCGTTTTGACCTTGACCGCTTCGGGGTCATCTTCCGGGCCTCGCCTCGTCAATCCGATTGTATTGTCATCGCCGGAACGGTAACCAAAAAGATGGCGCCGGTCATCAAGATCCTTTACGAGCAGATGCCTGAGCCCAAATATATCATCGCAATGGGCGCTTGCGCTTGTTCGGGTGGTGTGTTTGACACTTATAGCGTTGTGCAGGGGGTTGACGAGATCATTCCGGTTGATGTGTATATCCCGGGTTGCCCCCCGCGTCCCGAAGGGCTTCTCTATGGCATCTTGAAGCTGCAGGAAAAAATCATGAAGGAACGTAACTCCTTTGGTGCGGCGATCGGAATCGGCGAGAGAATCAACGAAGCCTGATCCTGGTGATCATCTTTTCGAATTGATTGCGAAGATAGGGATATAAAGCAATGAGTGAACATGCGGCTGTAGGTAAGTTGAAAGGAAAATTCTCCGGATCCGTGCTGGATGTCGTCGAGTTTCGCGGCGAAACCACCATAACGGTCAAGAAGGAGGATATCGTTGCCATCTGCACTTTTATGAAAAAGGATCTGGGCTACAATTTCCTCACAGATCTTTGTGGTGTTGACTATCTTGGTAAGGCCCCCCGTTTTATGGTGGTCTATAACATGTACAATCTCACTACCAAGGATCGGCTGCGGATTAAGGTTCCTGTAGAAGAATCCGATGCTAAGGTTGATACAGTGTCTGGTGTCTGGGGGACGGCTAACTGGCATGAGCGGGAGTGCTGGGACCTGATGGGCATTTCGTTCAATAATCACCCGGATCTGCGCCGGATTCTTATGCCTGCAGATTGGGAAGGGCACCCGCTGCGTAAGGATTATCCGCTGCAGGGGCCTGGACGGGAACCGTACCAGGGTCGGCATAAGTAGGCTGGTGAACTGCAGATCACTTTTCCATAGAAGAGGCTAAGGCTATGGCATTTACCGAAACAATGACCGTTAATATGGGGCCCCAGCATCCCTCGACTCACGGGGTGCTTCAGGTTGTACTTGAACTTGATGGCGAAACTGTTATCAAGGCTACGCCCCACATAGGATTTCTTCATCGCGGGACCGAAAAACTCTCAGAAAACCGCACCTATCATCAGATTATTCCCTTGACTGATCGGCTCGATTATCTCGCGCCTATGCATAACAATCTGGGCTATGTTCTGGCTGTGGAAAAGCTGTTTGGGATTACCGATCAGATTCCGGAGCGGGCCCAGGTTGTTCGGGTAATGCTGGCCGAGTTGACTCGTATCAAGAGTCACCTGGTCTGGATCGCCTGTCACGCCCTCGACATCGGTGCTATGACAGTCTTTATTTATGCTTTCCGTGAGCGTGAGCACATCATGGATATGTATGAAAAGATTTCTGGTGCCCGGATGACCTCCAACTATTTCCGCGTGGGTGGCCTTTCTGCGGATCTGCCGGATGGTTTCGAGAAGGACATGCGCGACTTCATTGATATGATGCCTGGTCACATCGATACCTACGAAGGGTTGTTGACAGGGAACAAGATCTGGCAGAAGCGTATCATGGGGGTTGGTGAAATCAAGGGTGAAGACGCTATCGATATCGGTTTGACCGGGCCTTCACTGCGTGGTTCTGGGGTCGACTGGGATCTTCGTCGCGACAACCCCTACAGTGGGTACGAAAATTACGACTTCAAGGTTCACGTCGACGACGGCTGTGACACTTGGGCTCGGTACAAAGTGCGCCTGATGGAAATGCGGGAATCCTGCAAGATTATCCGCCAAGCTCTTGATAAGCTTAAGCCCGGCCCTGTTCTTGCTGACTGCCCAAAGATTTGTCTTCCTCCCAAGAAGAGTACCGTCAATACCATTGAGGGTTTGATTCATCATTTCAAAATCATCAGTGAGGGCCCCAAGCCTGAAGTTGGTGAAATTTATCAAGGGGTTGAGAATCCCAAGGGTGAGGTAGGTTTCTATCTCGTTTCAGACGGTTCGCCTAGTCCGTATCGTATGAAGATTCGCCCGGCGTCTTTCGTCAACCTGCAGGCTCTGCCTCAGATGGTTGAGGGGCGGTTGATTGCCGACGTGGTTGCCGTTATTGGTACCCTGGACATCGTCCTCGGCGAAATTGACAGGTAGCGGGTCTGGAGACGAAAGGGAAATCGCCATGAGCGAAGTCGCGCAGAGCGTTGCAGAAGAAGAAATCGATTTGACCGGAGCGAACGCGGTCATTGACAAATACCAGGATATGAAGGGCGCCTTGATGCCGGTCCTTCAGGCGATCCAGGAACATTATGGGTACATTCCTGAGCCTACGGTGCATCTAGTGGCTGAGCGTCTGAATGTTTATGCCAGTCAGATTTACGGTGTCCTGACATTTTATGCCCAGTTCCATCTCGAACCGCGTGGTAAATATATCATCCGCGTCTGCATGGGTACTGCTTGTCACGTTAAGGGGGCCGGTCGGATTGCTGAAAAGCTGACCGAGCAGTTGGGCATCGGGCATGCTGAGACTACGGAAGACCTAAAGTTCACCGCCGAGTATGTTGCCTGTATCGGTGCCTGCGGTATGGCGCCGGTTATCATGGTTAACGACGCGACCTACGGTAGCTTGACCGTGCAGAAGATGGAAGAGGTCGTTAAAAAATATCAGGCGATGGATTAGGCACCCCGAGACTAAAACCATTCACCGAGTGGGGATGAAATAGATATGGCCGCGAAAGCAGAAGCGATAAAAATCCTAATCTGTACGGGAACGGGGGGGCTGGCATCCGGTGCTCAGGCTGTTTCCGATGCCTTTGAGGCGGAGTTCGCCAAGCAAGGTGTTGAAGCCAAAGTCGGCAAACGATGCGACGTGATCGGCACCGGCTGCCGTGGTCTGTGCGCCAACGACGTGCTGGTTGACGTGGTGATACCCGGCCAGGCCGCCGTCACCTACGACTTCTGTACGGTTGATATGGTTCCGCAGATCGTCGAGCAGCATGTGGTGGGCAATGAGCCGGTTGAGAAGAAGGTCGCCGGGCCCTATTACTCCAAGTTCCTTGAGAAGCAGCAGCGCATCATCTTCTCGCGTTGCGGAACCATCGATGCCGAAAGTCTCGAAGATTTCCTCGATCATAATGGCTTTGCCGGGATCAAA
>JBFHFM010000067.1:0-13471 GCA_041583595.1 Trichloromonas sp.
CTCGAAGGAAAAACCGGCCGACATCGTCGAGCATCTCTTCCGCATCCGCGAAATTCAGCAGAAAACCGGCGGCTTTACCGCTTTCATCCCCTGGACTTTTCAGCCGACCAACACCGAGCTCGGGGGCGAAACCGCCAGCGGCGTTGAGTATCTCAAGGTATTGGCCCTGTCCCGCATCGTTCTGGACAATGTAGAGAATGTCCAGGCCAGTTGGGTGACCCAAGGGGCGCGCATGGCCCAGGTGGCCCTTTTCTTTGGCGCCAACGACCTCGGCGGGACCATGCTCGAAGAGAATGTCGTGGCCTCGGCTGGCTGTTCCTTCCGCATGTCGCAGGAGGAGGTCGTCGAGCTGGCCCGAGGTGCCGGGTTCATCCCTGCCAAGCGCAATACCTTGTACCAGATTCTGGAAGAATACTGAAAATCAGCTGTAGCGCTTTTGTTTATATGGAGAAACTATGATTCCCATGCGCAAGAATATTAAAGAGATGGCCGGTTATGTCCCTGGTTTTCAGCCCCGAGACGAGGCGTCCTGGATCAAGCTTAACACCAACGAGAATCCCTATCCGCCTTCGCCGAAGGTGGTCGAGGCGATTCTGGCCGAAGTTGGCGGGCGCGGGGAGTCGTTGCGCAAATATCCCGATGCGGCCAGCCGTCTTGGCCGCGAGGAGGCCGGTCGGCTTTACGGTTTTGACCCCTCCTGGGTGATTATGGCGAACGGCTCCGATGAGCTTCTTAACAACCTGATCCGCGCCTTTGCCGGAGAAGGGGAGGAGATTGCCTTCGTCCATCCTTCCTATACCTACTATGCGACCCTGGCCGAGATTCAGGGGGCGCGGGTGCGCACCTTCGGTCTGACGGAAAGCTGGGAATTGGCTGACTTCCCGAAACGCTACGAAGGGAAGCTCTTTTTTCTGGTCAATCCTAACGCCCCCCTGGGGTTCAGTTATCCTCTCGAATTCATCGAGGACCTGGCTGGTCGCTGTGCCGGGATGCTGGTGATTGACGAGGCGTATGCCGATTTCGCCGATGAGAATGCCCTGGAATTGGTCAAAAAATACGAAAATGTGGTGGTGACCCGGACTTTTTCCAAGAGCTACTCGCTGGCCGGGATGCGCTTGGGGCTCGCCATCGCCCGGCCTGAGGTGATAGAAGCTCTCGATAAGATTCGCGACCACTACAACCTGGACCGCCTGGCTCAGACGGCATCGGTCGCGGCGCTGGCTGATCAGAGTTATTTTTCCGAGTGTGTCCGCAAGATCCGTGAGACTCGCGCCTGGTTTACCGGCGAACTGCGCGTGCTCGGCTATGGGGTTATTCCATCGCGGGCCAACTTTGTCTTCGCTACCCCGCCAGATCGTAACGGAAAGCGGGTCTACGAGGGGCTGTACGATCGCAAGATCCTGGTACGGCATTTCTCCGATCCGCTGCTGTCTCACGGCTTGCGCATTTCTATCGGTACCCGTGAGGATATGGAGCGGACCTTGGAGGCCTTGCGGGAGATCGGGTGAGAAGAGATCATCGTAGGGGCGAACCTTGTGTTCGCCCGGTTGTTTCCAACGGAAAGCGGGCGAATACAAGATTCGCCCCTGCCATCCATGTCTGAATTTCCTTTTGCACCGAACCTGGTTGCTCCGTTGCTGCTGACCTGGTATGGCCGGGAGGGGCGGAAGCTTCCCTGGCGGCAAACCCGCGATCCCTACCGCATCTGGCTTTCTGAAGTCATGTTGCAGCAGACCGGGGTTGATACGGTCATTCCCTATTACCGGAAATTTCTCGAACGTTTTCCCTCTGTGACGGATCTGGCTTCGGCCGAGCTGGATGCAGTTATCGCGCTTTGGGCCGGTCTGGGCTATTATTCCCGGGCTCGCAACCTGCACGCTGCGGCTCGGCAGGTGGTCGCCGATCATGGCGGGCAGTTTCCTGCCGATCTGCCAGCGCTCCAGGCGCTGCCGGGGGTCGGTCGCTCGACTGCCGGAGCTATTCTCGCCATCGCCTTTGACCGCAAGGGGGTGATTCTGGACGGCAACGTGCGGCGGGTGCTCTGTCGGCTGTTCGCTCTGGAGGCCGATCCTCGTTCGGCGGCGTCGGAGAAACAGCTTTGGCGCTGGGCCGAAGCCCTGACTTCCGATGACCGTCCTCACGATTATGCCCAGGCGATTATGGACCTGGGCGCTACTGTCTGTACGCCGCGTACGCCGAAATGTCTGAATTGCCCGCTCGCTGTTCTTTGCCAGGCCAAGGCCCTTGGTCTGCAGCAGCAACTGCCTCAATCGCGCCAGAAAAAAACCGTTCCGGTACAGACGCAAATTGCCCTGGTGCTGGAGAGGGAAAGCGGTCTGCTGGTACGCAAGCGGTCGCTCGACGGTATGCTTGGCGGGCTGTGGGAATTCCCTTCCGCCCTGGTTGCTGCCGACCAAGACCCCGCTACGGTGGCTCGCAGACTGCTCGCCGAATTGGGGTTTTCTGGTGATTTAATCGAAGCGGGGGTGGTTCGCCATGCCTACAGCCATTTCAAGCTTGATCTGCGTTGTTATCGGGTGAATGTGGTTGTCCTCCCCCAGGTGGCCGAGAGTGGTGAATGCCGTTGGCTAAAAATGACCGATCTGCAACGCCTGGCCCTGCACGGTGCCCATAAAAAAGTCCTCGCGCTGCTTGCCAGCTCCCGGTGAATCTGCAATGATGCGGCACCTTTTATATCTTTCCGGAGAAAACCATGCCCGATACCCCCATCCTTACTGATTCCACTTCCATCGCCCTCTTTGCCGAAGAGTTGGCGCATGAATCGGTAATCGCTGTTGATCTTGAAGCCGATTCGATGCACTGCTACCGTGAGAAGGTTTGTCTGCTGCAGTTTACAACCTCAATTCGGACCGTGCTGGTCGATCCCCTTGCAGGGGCTGACCTTTCAGTACTGAAGCCGGTGATGGCGAATGCCGATATTCGCAAGCTGTTTCATGCCGCCGATTACGATATCCGCTGCCTGGCCCGTGATTTCGATTTCGAGGTGCGCGGCCTGTTCGATACCATGATTGCCAGTCAATTTTTGGGGGAAGCAAAAGTTGGATTGGCCGATGTGCTGGGGAAGTATTTCGGGGTGCAGCTCGATAAGCAGTTTCAGCGCGCTGACTGGGCGTTGCGGCCCCTGTCCGGTGAAATGATTCGCTATGCGGCTGAAGACACCCGCCATTTGCATCGTCTGGTGGAATTGCTGGAATCCCGCCTGGTAGAAAAAGGGCGGCGGAAATGGGTGGCTGAGGAATTTGAAATTTTGGAAAGAGCCCGTTTTACCGAACATGAAGGGCCTCTTTTTTTACGTACCAAGGGGGCCGGTCTTCTGGATCGACGGCAGCTGGCAGTACTTGAAGAATTGCTGCAGTGGCGGGAGGCCGAAGCGGAGAGGCGGGATTGTGCGCCCTTCAAGGTGTTCGGCGGCAAGGGGCTGCTTGAGATTGCCCGACACTCGCCGACGAGTTTGAAGGGGTTGGTTTCTCTCGAGGGGGTCTTTCCCCGGTTGGTTGACCGTTATGGGAAGAAAATTCTGGCTGCGGTGCAGGTCGGTATGGAATTGCCGACCGATCGTTTGCCGGTTTATCCCCGGTTACCTCGCATAGAAAAGGACCCGGCGGTCGACAAACGACTGGCCGCCTTCAAGGAGTGGCGTAAAAGTAAGGCCGAGGCCCTGGAGCTTGACCCCGGCCTGCTGATCAACAACGCTCTGCTCGAGACTTTGTCTCGGCAGGTCCCACTAACTTCTGCTCAACTCGAACAGGTGCCGGGGATGAAAAACTGGCAGCGTATAGAGTTGGGCGACGACATTCTCGAGGTGCTTAAAGCATCCCGTTAGTGTCGATTTTGTTATTCAGTCCCGTTTTCCCGGAATGCCCGGTGCAGTCATGGGCCGGGGGTCGAGGATTTTATCGAGTTCGGCCGCCGGCAGCACCCCCTCCTTTTTAGCTAGTTCCCGGATCGTTTTTCCGCTTTCCCAGGCTTTCTTTGCGAGGGCTGCCGCCTTGTCGTAGCCGATGGCCGGCGCTAGCGCGGTAACCATGGCCAGGCTCTGTTCCACCAGTGACTCGCAACGCTGTCGATCGGCTTGCAGGCCGTTTACGCATTTAACCGTGAACTGGGTGCTGGCCTTGCCGAGCAGTTCGATTGCCTGCAGCAGGTTGTGGGTCATCAGCGGCATCATGACGTTGAGCTCGAAGTTTCCGGCCAGGCCGCCGAGGGTGATGGCCGCGTCGTTGCCAACGACCTGGGCGCAGGCCTGGATGAGTGCTTCAGCCATGACCGGGTTGACTTTGCCGGGCATGATCGAGCTCCCCGGCTGCACCGCCGGCAGAATCAGCTCGCCGAGGCCGCAGCGGGGGCCACTGCCGAGAAAGCGGATATCGTTGGCGATTTTGAACAGCGCCACAGCGCAGCTTTTCAGGGCGCCGCTGGTCGCCACCACCGCATCCTTGGCCGACTGGGCTTCGAAATGATTAGTCGCTTCGCGAAAGGGCAGGCTGGTGGTCTCGGCCAGTCCTTTGATTACCCGGGCGGCGAATTCCGGGTGGGTGTTGATGCCGGTACCGACTGCCGTGCCTCCAAGCGGTAATTCGTAGAGTCCTTCGCAGGCCGACTCAAGTCTGCGGATCGCGGCAGAAACCTGGCGGGCGTAGCCCGAAAAGGTTTGCCCCAGGCGGATGGGAGTGGCGTCCTGCAGGTGGGTGCGGCCGATTTTGATGATCGAGTCGAATTCGCCGGCTTTTTCGCCGAGCGCTTCTTGCAGGGCGAAAAGTGCCGGGATCAGGGCTTGGCGGATTTCGACAGCGGCAGCGATGTGCATGGCGCTGGGAATGACATCGTTGCTTGACTGGCCGAGGTTGACGTGGTCGTTGGGATGGACCGCCCGCGCCCCCTTGGCCTGTCCCAGCAGTTGGTCGGCGCGGTTGGCGATGACCTCGTTTGCATTCATATTGGTGCTGGTGCCCGAGCCGGTCTGGAAGATGTCGAGTACAAAGTGGATGTCCAGCTCCCCGGTGATCACCTCTTCGGCAGCTTCCATGATGGCCATGGCCCGCTCTCGGTGCAGCAGCCCAAGTTCCAGGTTGACCTGGGCGGCACGCTGTTTAAGCATGCCCATGGCGCGCAGAAAAGGGCGAGGGAAGCGGATCCCCGAAATCGGGAAGTTTTCCAGGGCCCTAGCGGTTTGAGCCCCGTACAGGGCGCTTGTGGGGACGGTCATTTCTCCCATTGAATCACGTTCTTGGCGGGTCGCTGTCATCGGATCTCCATGGCGTAAGGGTGTGAGGCGAGAGGTGTAAGGGGTCGAAGATCCTCCACACCGGTTTTTTACCACTATCGAGCATAACAATCTGGCCTGTTCTGTCAACGGAAGAGTGTTTACGTTTTAATTAGGCTGATGATTTTCCCACGTTTTTTATTCTCGCTAATTGTTCGGGGGTCAGGTAGAATCCTGCTCCTATGAGTAGCCTTGCCTTAACGCTGATCGTTTTTTCTGCCCTGATGCACGCGCTGTGGAACTTGCTGGTCAAGCGCAGCCGGGATAAGACTGCCTTTATCTGGTGGATGTTCTGCTTTTCCGGGGCGATGTTCAATCTATCCCTGCTCTTTGTGTCCGAACCCTTTCCTCCTCTGACCATACGTATTCTGCTGTTGGGGTTGGTTGGTGCGATCTGCTTCGTCTGCTATCATCTCTTCACCGGCCGTGCCTACCGCCAGGGGGATCTTTCTCTGGCTTATCCTCTGGCCCAGACCTCGATGGTCTATGTTCCGGTCTGGGGGGTGCTGTTATTGGGGGAACGACTCTCCCTGCTGGGGACGGCGGGCATTTTGTTGATCATTTTCGGTGCCTACTGCGTACAGCTGCGTGCGTTGTCCTTTTCCGAAGTGCTGCGCCCCTTTCGCAATATGGGTAATCCCTCGGTGCAAGCGGCTCTGGCTGCCGGGTTCATTTACTCGGTCGGGTCGGTGGTCGACAAGACCGGGGTCATGGATTACCATCCCCTTTACTTTACCTATCTGTTGGTCATGTTCATGTTCGCGATTATGTCCTGCAACATGCTGCGTCCGTCCCAGCGTGGTCGTCTTGCCTCTGAATTGCAGCACAGCCTGCGCCTGGTGCTCCTTTCCGGTCCGATCATGATGGGTTCGTTTATTTCTTTTCGCTATGCCCTTAAGTTGGCGCCCCTGAGTTATGCGGTGCCGGTACGTCAGGTCAGTCTGTTGATTGCGGTGCTGCTCGGGGTGTTGTTTCTGGGTGAGACCTGCGGGCGCATCCGGATTATGGCCGCTTTGTTGATTCTGGCCGGGGTTTTTCTGGTACGTCTTGGTTGAAGGGATTCAGTGCCACAAAGGATTTGCTGGTTCTGTCGCTTGCCGGTATGCTAGAAGCCTGTTTCGTTTGACATGCGGGGCCCGCAAAGCCCGACTGTCTTTTGGGCCTTGAATTTATGTCCTGAAGGGAAGGTCTGATGAAGAATCTGGCAAATTTCTTTTTTGAAGTTGGCATGCTTAAACGCACCCCACGTACCGGCTTCCAGTTTCTAGGCAGCGGCACTGAGTCGGTGGCTGAACATTCATTCCGTACGGCGATGATCGGCTATACCCTGGCTATGATGGATGGAGAGGTCGATGTCGGCCGGGTTCTGCAGCTTTGCTTGTTTCACGATGTTCCCGAGGCCCGGACTGGCGATCCAAATTATGTGAACAAGAAGTATGTCAAGGTCGATGAAATGCAGGCCGTTGAAGATCTGGCCCGCACCCTCCCTTTCGGTGACGAATATCGAGACACCATGAGTGAGTTTATCGCCAGCGAAAGCCGAGAGGCGCAGCTTTCCCACGATGCCGATCAGCTGGAAATGATTCTGGCTCTCAAGGAATATAAGGATCTGGGCAACCGTTATGCGGATGAATGGTATCCGTTTGCCGTACGTCGGCTGAAAACCGACCTGGCCAGGCGTCTGGCTGAAACGATTTGGAGCACCGATTCGACCCGTTGGTGGTTTGATGAGGACGATGAGTGGTGGGTCAAGGGAAAGCGGGATGAATAATCAGGCTTCAGGCCCTTTTCGAGAGGGTATACGGCGTTGACAGAGGGGTATAAAAGTTCTAGACTTCGAATTTCATTCGACCTAGGGTGGCGCCTTCGCACCCCCGCATCCCGTCAATAAAGGAGTACCCCATGAAGGTTCTCATTACAGATGAAATTTCTCAGGAGGGGTTGCAGCCTCTGCTGGATGATTCGCGCATCAGTCTTGATGTTAGGCTTAATCTGCCCCTCCCTGAACTTTACAGCATCCTTGGTGACTACGATGCTTTGATTACCCGCAGCGGTACCCGTGTTGATGCGGCTCTTCTCGAGCATTCCGGAAATATAAAAATTATCGCCCGTGCAGGAGTCGGCATTGATAATGTCGACGTTCCAGGCGCCAGTAAAAAAGGGATCATCGTCGTCAATGCTCCCTTCGGTAATGTCAATTCCGCAGCTGAACATACCATGGCTCTTCTCCTCTCCTTTTGTCGCAAGGTGACCATCGCCAATGCCTCGCTCAAGAGCGGCGATTGGAAACGCGCCCCCTTCACCGGCTATGAGCTGAAGGGCAAGACCGTCGGTATTATCGGTCTGGGCAAGGTTGGCGGCCGGGTGGCCTTGCGCTGTCGCGCCTTCGAAGCCAACGTGCTGGCTTGCGACCCCTATATTTCGGAAAAGCGTGCCGAAGATCACGGCGTTAAGCTGGTGCCTCTCGAGGACATTATCCGTTATTCCGACATTATTACCGTGCATACTCCGCTTAACGAAGAAACCACCAACATGATTCGCAGTGAGCACTTTGCCGGGATGAAGGACGGGGTGATTCTCATCAACTGCGCTCGAGGCAGCATCATCAGCGAAGAGGCCATGCTTGAGGCTCTGGAGGGCGGCAAGGTGACCGGCGCCGCTTTTGATGTTTGGAGTCAGGAGCCGCCGAACACCGAGGTCCTCAAGAAGCTTATCGCTCATCCGAACATGGTGGTTACTCCCCATCTCGGGGCCAACACCTTCGAGGCACAGAAAAATGTGGCGGTTGACGTCAGCCGTGAGATCATCAACTACCTCGATGGTCGTCCCATCGAAAACGCGGTGAATATTCCTCATTTTGATCCTGATCAAATGGAGCACATGAAACCGTTCATGGTTCTGGTCAGTAAAATTGGCGAGTTCATTTCGCAATTGGCTCCGCCCAACCCGACCAAGGTCACCTTTACCTACAACGGCAAGATTGCTCGCTTTGATTGCGCGCCACTGACCGTTTGCGGTATGGCTGCCCTGCTCAATCGGCAGACCGAGCAGGAAGTCAACATGGTCAACGCCCGACTGGTCGCTGAGAATATGGGGATCATCATCGAAGAGGTGCGTACCACCGAGTCGGAATCGTTTTCCAGTATGATCACCCTGACCATAGAGGCCCCAGAAGGGAAGCGAACCATTGCGGGTACGCTGTTTGAAGGGATCCCCAAGATCGTCAAAATGCGCGATTATCAGACCGATTTCTCTCCCGAGAAGCACATGCTGGTTATCAGCTACGAGGACAAGCCAGGGCTGATCGGCAAGATCGGCACCATTCTTGGCGAAGCCAACGTCAACATTGGCAATATGAGTCTTGGTCGCAAGGCTAAGGCAGGTGAGGCGATGGTCACCCTCTCTATCGACAGTCCGGCCGATGAAGTCACTCTTGAAAAGGTCGCCAAGGCCGTCAATGCAAACTTTCTCAAGGCGGTTTTGATGCAGGACTAGCGAACTTTTCGCGCCAAAAAGAAACAAAAAAAGCGATCCGCAAGGGTCGCTTTTTTGTTTTCTAAAACTTCTGCCTGGGATCACTCGCAGGCCCCACCCTGAATAATTTCTGCTATAAGTGAAACTGAACCCTTGTGAAACAGTGAGGCGTCGGTGGGGATCTTCTGGCTCAGAACCATAGTCGGATTACTGTGGTGGGGACTCGTCATGGGCGGGTGCGTAGAAGCCGCCTCCCGAGTGACGATCCATTTTTTCTGGGCCGCCAACTGCCCCCACTGTGCCGAGGCACGGCCTTTTCTGGCCGAATTGGTTGATCGTTACCCTCGGATCGACATCGTAGAATACGACGTCTGGGGAGATAAGGAGGCCTTCGGTCGGCTCCTTAACCTGGCCGAGGCGCGTGGCCAGCAGCTGGTCAGCACTCCGGCGATTCTGATTGGCGATCATCTATGGTTCGGGTTTTCCACTGGTGTTGCCAATGAGCTTGAAGAGGAAGTTCTGCGCTGTCTGGATCGAGGTTGTGACGATCCACTGGCATTGCCGCATGTAAAATCGCCGGTTGCGGTCCCGGGCGTTGAAACGGTCGAACTCCCCCTGCTCGGCCGCCTTGATCCCGAAAGTCTCTCTCTGCCGTTGTTCACGGTCGTCATCGCTTTGCTCGACGGCTTCAATCCCTGTGCCTTCTTCGTGTTGCTGTTTTTGCTCAGCCTGCTGACCCATGCGCGCTCCCGTCGGCTGATGCTGCTGGTCGGCGGCACCTTTGTGTTCTTTTCTGGCTTGATTTATTTTCTCTTCATGGCCGCCTGGCTCAACCTGTTTCTGCTCGCAGGAACCATGCGCGGCATAACCCTGGGTGCGGGGCTGGTGGCCGTGCTGGTGGCCGCCATAAATATCAAAGACTTTTTTTACTTCAGGGTCGGGGTGTCGTTGTCGATTCCAGAGCGGGCCAAACCTGGGCTTTTCGCCCGGATGCGCTCTCTTGTGCAGACCTCGCGTATGCCTGCGGTGCTGGCCGGAACGCTGATGCTGGCGATCAGCGCTAATACCTACGAACTGCTATGCACGGCAGGTTTCCCAATGGTTTACACTCGGGTGCTTACCCTGCACCGACTTGAACCCTTGCAACACTATCTGTTTTTGATCATGTACAACCTGATTTTCGTGCTGCCCCTGTTGACCATCGTGCTGGCCTTTACTTTTACCTTAGGAACAAAAAAGCTGAGCGAGCGCCAGGGGCGGATTCTCAAGCTGGTCTCTGGAGTGATGATGCTGTTGCTCGGTGGGCTTTTGCTCTCTGCTCCGCAATTACTCGCCAGTCCCTTGGTGGCTGTCAGCTTGCTGCTGGTTTCGCTGGTGCTCTCTGGGCTGATTGTGGTTTTATCCGACCATTTCCTGTTCGGCAAACCCCCTTGAATCTTCTTTAGGGGAACTCTCAGACGGGAAGGTTATCATCTAGGAGTTCTTCGGACAGTTCCCGTCGCCGCGGAGAAAACCGGATGGCCATGATGCGCACAAACATCAAGGAAATAACGAGCATGACGACCATGCCCATGCGGGCCGGCTCGATATCCCGGTACCAGAAGGCGAGAATCTCGGTCAAAACTGCGACCAGCACGGTATCAATGATATAGGTCACCTTAACCCTTCCCTCTGTGAAGTAGACCATGGCGGTGCGAAACACCTCGACTAACGCCAATACCGTCAGAACGTCTACCAGCAGCCAGCGAAACCCTTCGTGCAAGTTTCCGCCATTGATTACCTCAAGCAGGCAATGCCAGAGATCGATAAAGGTTTTCATCACGCCGGTGCCGATGATCCCGAGCAGGGCCAGGATTAAAAGGCTGAGCAGGGATTTGATGGACTGTTCGAAGAATTGCTCGGGAAGATCGCGTTGCAATCTTGTTAACATGGTGTACCTCCTATCGTTTCAGATATCTGGACCATAGAGCTTTTGAGTTAAGAAAAAGCTATGTTTCTGTTATTTTAGGTTTTGATTTATGTGCAGTTCTAATCAAAAGCTAACATTCTGCAGTCACTCTGGAGTTAATTGCATTAGTGAAATGAGGCAGACATGAGCAAAGAACATATCTTGGTGATTGAAGATGAAGAAGATATCCTGGCCCTGGTACATTACAATCTGATCAAGGCCGGGTATCGGGTTGACTGCGCAACCAGCGGTGAAGAGGGGGTCGCCATGGCGCTCTCGCTACGGCCCGACTTGATCCTTCTCGACTTGATGCTCCCCGGAATCGATGGGTTTGAAGTTTGTCGGCGGTTGCGGGCCGACAGTGGTACCGCGTCGGTTGCGGTGATCATGCTCACGGCCAGGGAGGAGGAGGCGGATATCGTCTCCGGTCTCGAGACCGGAGCCGATGATTACATCTCCAAACCCTTTAGCCCTCAGGTGCTCAAGGCCCGGATTCAAGCGGTACTTCGCCGGCGTGGGCGAACGAAGGATGAGTCCGGTGGCGGAGAAACTCTGGTGATACATGACCTGATTATCGATCCCGGCCGCAACAAGGTCATCGCTGCAGGACAGGAAGTCGAATTAACATTGACCGAATTTCGGGTCCTGCAATTATTGGCCGGTCGCCCCGGTTGGGTCTTTACCCGTACCCATATTGTCGATGCCGTCCGCGGCGAAAGTTACGCGGTGACCGATCGCTCGGTAGATGTGCAGATTGTCGGCTTGCGTAAGAAACTCGGTGATAGTGGTGTCTATATCGAAACTGTTCGTGGCGTCGGCTACCGGTTCAAGGAGTAAACATGGTTGGTCGTCGGCTCCTTTGGCAGATATACCCCTCTTATCTGGTCATCACTCTGATCGCCCTGTTGGCGGTATCCTGGTATATTTCCGGAGCTCTGCGGAATTTTTATATCGAACAGACGGCGGTCGATCTTGAGGATCGTTCGCGCTTGATTGAAGGCCAATTTGCTGGCCTCTGGAGCGTTTCAGCGGGACCGCAGGTGAATGCCTTGTGCCGGCAGCTCGGCGAGTCTTCGGCGACCCGAATTACTGTGATCCTTCCAGATGGAAAGGTTTTGGGAGATTCTCTGGAAGATCCCGCCCGTATGGATAACCATGCCGAACGTCCCGAGGTAGCTCGAGCGCTGGCTGGACAGGTGGGGGTCTCAACCCGTTTCAGCAATACCCTGCAGCAGGACATGATGTACGTGGCGGTCCCGGTTGTCGCGCAGGAGTTGGTCGTCGGCTCCGTGCGGGTTTCCATTCCAGTGAAGACGATGTCCCGTACCCTGAGCGGCATCTACGTGCGGCTGGCTGCGGTAAGTTTGCTTATTGCCCTGATGGCCGCAGCCTTGAGCCTGCTGGTTTCTCGACGAATTTCGCGACCGCTTGAAGAGATGACCCAAGGGGCGCAGCGTTTTGCCCGCGGTGAACTCGATCGGCGGCTGGCGGTCAGCGGATCGGCCGAAATCGCCGGTCTTGGGGAAGCGTTGAATCAGATGGCGGCCGAGCTCGATGAACGGATCCAGGCTATGGCTCGTCAGCGCAATGAACTTGAAGCGGTCCTCTCGAGTATGAGTGAGGGGGTTCTTGCCGTCGATAATGATGAGCGCATTTTGCGTATCAACCGGGCCGCAGCCAAATTGATGGAAATTGACGGCAAAAGAGCCCATGGGCTGCGGATTATCGAAGTTGTTCGCAAGGCCGAGTTGCAGAGTTTTGTGGCTCGGACCCTGGCAAGCCGCGACTCGGAAGAGGGGGATATCGTGCTCCCTTCACCGGAGGGTGAGCGTTATCTGCAGGTGCATGGCGCGCCGTTGCAGGATGTGCAAGGGGAGGATATTGGCGCCCTGGTGGTTTTCAGCGATGTCACCCGGTTGCGCCGATTGGAGTCGGTGCGCAGGGATTTTGTCGCCAACGTTTCCCATGAGTTGAAAACTCCGATTACGGCAATCAAGGGCTCGGTGGAAACCCTCCTGTCCGGAGCCTTGAGTGAGCCACAGGCCGCAGAACGTTTTCTTGCCATCGTGGCTCGTCAGTCCGATCGCCTGGAAGCCATTATCGATGATCTTTTAGCGCTCTCGAGGGTCGAGCAGGATGCCGGACAGGATGCGATTCCCCTGGTCCTGGGCGACCTCCGTCCTGTGCTGGTCGCGGCCCAGCAGGTTTGCCAGCAGGCGGCCGATGAAAAAAAAGTGGAAATTCGCCTGTATTGTTCGGCCAATGTGCGCGGGCGGGTAAACGCCCCGTTGCTGGAACAGGCCGTGGTCAATCTGCTCATCAATGCCATCAAGTACAGTTCTTTTGGCGGCAAAGTGGTTGTCGATGCAGGTCAACTTGAGGGACAGTTGATGATCAAGGTCCAGGACTGGGGATGCGGTATTGCCGCCGAACATCTGTCCCGAATTTTTGAACGGTTCTATCGGGTAGATCCGGCCCGCAGTCGTAAGCTTGGAGGGACCGGGCTCGGACTGTCGATTGTCAAACACATCGTTCAGGCCCATGGTGGTCAGGTAGTGGTTCATAGCACACCCGGCGAGGGGAGCGTGTTCACCCTGATTCTGCCGGCCGTGGAATAGCCAGCAGACCTGTTGATGGGACGCGACAAAGTCATTATATTTAAAGATGAATTGATTATTTTTTGCCCATGTGCTATTGCTCTTAAGTAACTGTAGTTTTTACAGTTATTATTGATGGCGTCACAAAAGTCCGTTTTCCCGTGTTAC
>JBFHFM010000068.1:0-13384 GCA_041583595.1 Trichloromonas sp.
CGACATAACCTTCAGGCGGGTAGTCAAATCCCCCTCGCCTTCGGCAATCTCCTTAAGGTTACTTACCACCGCCGCCAACGGTCGAACCACACTGCGGGAGATGGCCACCCCAATCAAAATCGCCAGCGCGCCAACCCCGAAAAGAATAACCATAACCTGATCGCGCATATGTTTTTGCGAAGCCACCAGTTCCGAACGATCCAGCCCCATCAGCATCCCCTCGCCATGATCGTTCAGGGCAAAAGAATAAATACTGAAAGGGGTATCCCCCAGGGTGACCTTCCAACTCTGGCTTCCGGCATACTCCTTCAACGGCAATGACCGAAGTTCGGGTATCGATGCAGACAGCTGGCCATCACGACTGTAAAACGCGACTTCCGAGCCGGCAATTGCCTGAATTTTTTTCGCAAAAGCATCATCCAGAAACAGAACGCCCAACAGAAACCCGATCGGTTTGGTATGGAACCGGATCGGCGCCACCGACACAATGGCGGCCTGCCCGGCGATGTTATCAAGACCGCTGGCCTCGGCGCCGGCCATAGCCGCTTGAACCACAGGGTGATCCTTAAGATCACCAATGACAAGACCCTCTTTCTCACTGTCGACCCTGTTGCGCAGCAGCACCCCTTCAGCGCTCAGCACTTGAACCAGGTTAAAGTGAAACACCTTCTGAGCCTTCTCGATCACCGTTCCGATATCAAGCATTTCTTCAGGTGAACTGGCGAAATAGATCGAATTGACCAAGTCAGGAGACTGACTGGTCAGGCGGATGTAGTTAGCCGCTTCGTTCTGGGAATATTCAATGGTCTTGCGCACAAATCCGGACAATTCGTCAGCCCGCATATCCATATTACGAACCAGCTGATCTTCGGCTGAAGAGGAGAGGATGAGCAGAGCAGCCACCAGCGGCAGCACTGAAAGACCCACCAAGGCCAATAGAATTTTCCAACGCAGATTCAGATTATTCAACATCGCAGCACACTTTCTCACGGCTAAAGGCTCAAATAAATCACCTTACGGCTATCCGCATCCCTTACATAAAAAACCATTCAACCTGCCACTTTGCGGTAAAATAGCACTTCTTTATCAGGGCAGGCAATCGCTAAACCAAAATATCCGAGGACCGTGGGACTTGACAGACCAAAGCTAAAAACTGGATGAACGACACCAGTCTTACGAGGATTTGAGAGCGAATAGCAGAGCTATTTATCAAAAATCGTCGGAAACAGGAGCCGACCAGTCCATTTTGCAGCCGGTTTATGTGAAGTTCTACAGCCTCCCAGCCAGTGTCAATAAATTGCCTCCACCCCGGATTTTCTCTTTTTCTAAGCAAGAAATGTTCCGTATTTACCCGAGCCCTCCCCCATCCACTGGCATCGATGCCGACCTACAGCCTGGCCATAAAACAACTACAGCCACACCGAAATCAACCCGGTATGGCTGTGTTTTTTTGGGTCGGAAATGGCAGGGCACGAAACCGCAGCCATCTCCTAAATCGGACGCCGACTCTGGCCAGGCTTATACAACCCCTTAAAGGGAAGCATCTTTATGATCACCCCTTCGACAAACAAATCCTGTTCCACCACCACAGGCTGCGGTTCATCACCACCAAAACGACCGTAAGGCTCACCTGTCCTGGGCATATCCCAGGCACGAATCCGGGCCCCGAGGTAATAGGTTCCGGCTTCAGGAAGATATAGAACAAAGTTGCCATTTTCGTCCGAAAGGGTTGAGACAAAATCAGGCAACCGGCGCATTTCCGGATCGACATAGGCGGTCGCGAAACCGCCCGGCACCGGATTGCCCGAGTCATCCAGCAGCTTACCACGAATGCCAGTGTCAGTCTGACTCTCGACCACTCCCTTCTTGAAAAACATCGGTGCCTTGATGACAACCAGCGGCATATCGACCACCGACAGTTTGCCAGCAATCACCGTGGTCACAACCCGCTGGTGCTCCGAATAAAAATCTCCGGTAGAAAGGGGTCCCATGGGCCTGCCACTTTGGCGCTTTCGAGCGACTAAATAATAGGTGCCGGGAGGAACATCCAAACTGTAACTACCATCGCTTGCCGTGGGGAGCGAAATAAACATCGACGGGCCGAGCAGGTTAGAAATGGCGTCCGGGTAAACATTGACATACGCTCCAGCCAAGGGGCTGCCACTATCCTGGAGATAAACCTTGCCGACAATTCCGGTTTTGCCACCCTGATTGATATATTCGGATACCCAGCGCTCCGAAAAGCCTTGATTCGCACCAGGAAAACATCCTGCCACGATGGCGCTTAACGCCAGCAGGCCACAAAAGCTTAAAAAGGTTTTCCTCATTGCCCCCTCCTGACCAGCTTAGGTTTATTGGAAAGATCACATTCTATCCTACCTGTACTTTAATAAAAGTCAAAATATTCATTGAAATCTAAATTCTGGCCGTTAGACTTTCTAATCGTAAGTCAATACACGACCCATGGGCCAGTCACTATCGCAACCGTTCCTGCGCCTTCGACAACGCCCAGGCAGAAAAACCTCACCAACGACCAGACGCAACACATCCGACAAGAAAAGGATTCCTGATGGAACTAAAAATCGTCCACGGCGCACCACTCGAAAAGAAAACTCCCTGTCTGGTTCTTGGCGCCTTCGAAGGCAAACTCAAAACTCAGCTCCTCAAAGATCTCGACCGCCACCTGGACGGAACCCTGTCGCGAGCCCTGCGGGATAAAGAGTTCAGTGGCAAACACCGGGAAAACTTACTTTTCTATCCGGCGTCCGGCCTCCCCGCCGAACGTATTCTGCTGATCGGACTAGGCAAAGAAAAAGGCGCCGGGGCCGAACGACTGCGCCAGGCCATGGGAACAACCACCAGCTTCCTCCTGGAACGCGGACTGTCCAGCTTTGCCGTCGACCTCAGTTCCCTGGCTATACGCAACCTCCCTATTGAAGCCCGCGCCCAGCATGTGACCGAAGCCGTACTCCTGGGTGGCTATCGATTTCTGCGTTACCGCACAGAAGCCCCCGAAGAACTCCCAACCGCACTGAGCAAACTGGCACTGCTGGTCGAAAAGAAAAAAGACATAAAAGATGCGACTTGCGGAGCGGAAGTGGCTCAAGGAATCTGCCGAGGGGTCTACCTCGCCCGCGATCTGGTCAATGAACCGGGCAACACCAAATCCCCCGAATTCCTTGCCACACAGGCGAGGTCCATTGCGAATGAAACCGGGATAAAATGCACGGTCCTCGAAAAAGCGGACCTGGAAAAGGAACAGATGGGCGCTCTGCTCGGCGTGGCCCAGGGAAGCGTCCGCGACCCCCGGCTGATTGTTCTCGAATACCAGGGAGACCCAAACCATTCCCGACCGATCGCCCTGATTGGCAAGGGTGTGGTTTTCGACGCCGGGGGAATTTCCCTCAAACCGGCAGAAAAAATGGATGAAATGAAAATGGACATGGCCGGTGGTGCCGCCGTCCTGGGAACCCTGCTCAGCGCCGCGCTTCTTAAACTACCGATCAACCTGGTCGGAATCATTCCAGCCGTAGAAAACATGCCCTCCGGAACGGCCATACGTCCCGGCGACATCCTGACCTCAAAAGCCGGAAAAACCATCGAGGTCATCAATACCGATGCTGAAGGACGCCTGATCCTGGCCGACGCCCTGACCTATGCCAAACGTTTCGATCCCCGAGTGGTGATCGACCTGGCGACCCTGACTGGCGCCTGCATCATTGCCCTGGGACATCATGCCTCTGCGGTTCTCGGAAATCACGATGGACTGATCCGGCAACTGATCAAGGCCGGTGAACAGACCGGTGAGCGACTTTGGCAATTGCCACTGTGGGACGACTATGCCGCCCAACTCAAAAGTGAAATAGCCGACCTGAAAAACACCGGAGGGCGCCCGGCCGGAACCATCACCGCCGCCGCCTTCCTGCAAAAATTCGCTACCGACTTCACCTGGGCGCACCTCGACATCGCCGGCACCGCCTGGGAAGACAAAGGCCGCCCTTACATCCCCAAAGGTGCCAGCGGCACCGGAGTTCGTCTACTGATCCAATATCTAAGATAATCGGGACCACGGCACCATTGATCGCAAGGCAGGCGTTTCATCTCCTGCCCTGGCAATTTGAGAGAACAGCCTAAAAGGTTACAAGTGAGGATCGAGAAATACATAACGTCGGCTCATTATTTTTACTCAACCACTCTTGCATTTAGCTTTTCGCGCGCTAAACTTTTTACCGTTTGCACAGGTCCATCGCGCGAAATACGGCGGGGACCTCAAGTCATCGATATACGATCATAGATGCTTTCGCAAAAAAGCTTGATATGGCCAACCTAAAAACAGGCAAACCGGATGTTTAGTTAATGTCCAGGGACAAAAGTGAACATCTGACCTTTAAAGATCCTGAAAACACAGCGGATCGCAAAAGGGCGGTCTCTTTGCGACGTCGTCAATCAAAGCAACGGGGAGAACAAAAAGATGCAACAAGGTAAAGTCAAATGGTTCAGTGATGCCAAAGGGTTTGGGTTTATTGAGCAGGATGCGGGGCCGGATATTTTCGTCCATTTTTCGGTAATCGAAATGGATGGATTCAAGACTCTCGCCGAAGGTGAACAAGTTTCCTTCAATATACTGGAAGGCCCCAGGGGACCACAGGCCCAAAACGTCTGTAAAGTCTGATCCCCTGGCCCATGAGATGAACAGACACACTCTGCAACATTTTTTTGCGGAAAATTCTCCGTAAAAACAATAATCAGTTGCCATGCTTCATTTTTTATGCTAGTTATTCAGCCCAGTTCCGGACAATTAGGTTCGCCCAACAAGCAATGAAGCGTACATCACTGCGGGGTGGACGTTTCGTTTGTGGATAAATCCACCGGGACTCATTTCAACACCGGACGCCCCGGAAACACAAAAGGAGCACAAGAAAAATGGCACAAGGTACTGTCAAGTGGTTTAACGATGCTAAAGGTTTCGGCTTCATTCAGCAGGACAACGGCCCCGATGTCTTCGCCCATTTCTCCGCCATCACCGGCGAGGGCTTCAAATCGCTTGCAGAAGGCGAGCGGGTCGAGTTTGACGTAATTGAAGGCCAGAAAGGCCCTCAAGCCGCCAACATCACCAAAATCTAACAAAACATCCGTAACATGCCAAAAACTCCGCAAGCCATTGCGGAGTTTTTTTATGTCCGCCAGGCGCCTCGGCTATCCCCCTGTTTTACCTTTCATTTCCCGACTATAAAAGGGCCCGGCTTTGGCCTTGACAGAACGCCCGGGTATTGCTAACGTACCTCCTTTGGAGAGCCGCAGAAAATCCTGCCAATCCAGCAAATCAACAAGGGTGGGGACCATGAAAGTACTTGTTTCTGACAAGTTTTCTATGGAAGGGCTCAAAGTTTTCGAAAATGCCAAGGGGATTACGCTAAAGTACCGCCCGGGCATGACCGAAGATGAGCTACTTAGCGCGGTCGTCGACATTGACGCGCTGGTGGTACGCGGGGGGACCCAAATCACCGAACAGGTCCTCCAGGCAGCGCCAAAGCTAAAGGTAGTCGGCCGCGCAGGCATAGGTGTCGAAAATCTGGATTTGGCGGCAGCCAACGCTAAAGGGGTGATTGTTATGAACACTCCCTTCGGCAGCGCCACCACGATGGCCGAATACACCATTGCCCTGCTGCTCGCCCTGGCTCGCCACATCCCACAAGCTCACGCCGCCACCAAGGCCGGCGAATGGGACAGCTACCGCTATCTCGGCATCGATATCGCCGGACGCACTCTGGGGGTGATTGGTGCCGGCAAAATCGGCCGCATGGTGGTCGAACGAGCGCTATCTCTACGTATGCGCGTTCTGGTCCATGACCCCTACCTGGCCGAGGAGTTGTCCCGACAGCTCGGCGCCGAGCTGGTCGATCTCGATGAATTGCTCTCTCGCTCCGACTTTATCAGCCTGCATGTGCCACTGAACAACGAAACCGAAGGGATAATCGGCGAAGAAGCCTTGAACAAAGTCAAGCGCGGCTGCCATATCATTAACTGCGCTGTCGGCCGGCTGATTGACGAAAACGCCCTGGCGCAGGCATTGCGGGACGGACGGGTTGCAGGAGCCGCACTCGACGTCTTCGCCACCCAGCCGCCAGGCAAAGACCATCCATTACTGAATCTCGATCAAGTCATCTGCACTCCGCACCTTCGTGCCGCCACCCGCGACGCCCAGGTCAACGTCACCGTTCAGACAGCCCACCAGATTGTCGACTTTCTGCAAAAAGGAATTGTCGTCAACGCTCTGAACGTGCCATCGATCAATGCGGAAATGCTTTTAATTATTCGCCCCTACGTCGAACTGGCTGAGCGCCTCGGTGCGTTTCAAGCTCAGCGCTACGCCCGCGGGATCAAAGAAGTAACCATCGAGTACGCCGGCAGCGTTACAGGGTTTTCGCTCGACCCCCTGACCATGGCCGTGCTCAAAGGCTTGCTGACACCGATGATCGGCTCGATGGTTAATTTCGTTAATGCAACCCACAGGGCTCGCGAAAGAGGCATCCGGGTGGTTGAGGCCAAAAGCAGCACCGCCGAGGGATTTGCCAACATGATTCGGCTCACCGTAACCAGCGAAGACGGTGTGCATTCCGTAACCGGAACCGTGTTCAGCGCCGACGATTATCGAATTGTCCGGGTCGACGATTATCACGTCGAAGCGATACCCGACGGACATATCCTGATTCTGCACAACGACGACCGCCCCGGCGTAATCGGCTTTATCGGCCAGGCCTTGGCAAACGCCAACATCAATATCGCCATGATGAACCTCTCACGACGCAAAATCGAGGGCAAGGCCATATCCCTGATCAACGTCGACAACCGGATATCCGATTCGCTGCTTGACGAATTACGCAGCAACGAACATATACTTTCAGCCGTTCAGGTGCAGCTCTGAAAGGGACCGCCCCTCCGGATGTCCCTTGGTACTACTTGTAGCGAAACCGCAACGAGGCAAAAGGACCGCACGACTTATGACTGTCGATAACACCCCCCTTGAAGCCATCCTCCCCAAGGGGGTCAAGGACTTCCTGCCGATCAAGGCAGCCAAGATTGATTTTCTGCAGAAAACCCTGCTATCCGTTTTTTCCCAATGGGGGTTTCGCCCCATCGTTCCCCCGTCCCTTGAATACCTGGACGTTCTCGAACGAGGACTGGGCGAAGGGCTACGTGAAAAAACCTTTCGCCTGGACGATCGCCAAAGCGGAAAACTGGTAGCCTTCACCCCCGACATTACCCCCCAGGTGGCCCGTATTGTCGCCACCCGCATGAAAGATGTCCCCTTGCCACTGCGCCTCTGCTATACCGGCAGGGTGTTACGTCACACCGAGCAGCAGGCCGGCAAAGACCGCGAGATCTTCCAGGCCGGGGTTGAAATGATTGGCCTCGATAGTCCAGAAGCAGATGCCGAAATGATCGCTATGGCGGTCGAAAGTCTCAAGGCCCTTGGCGCCAGTGAATTCACTATCGATGTCGGTCAGGTCGAGTTTTTTCGTGGTGTCATGGCCGATCAGCGCCTGCCGGCGCCGCTAGCAGCCGAACTGCAGGGTGCCATCGCCCGCAAAGACAACTCAACGCTGAAGATGCTTCTTGAAAAAGCCCCCATCGATGACCGTGCCCGCGAAGAGATTCTGGCCCTGCCGCGACTCTTTGGCGGCCGCGAAGTTTTAGCCAAGGCTGAACGGTCCGTGTCTAATGACCGCTCCCGCAGGGCTCTCGACAACCTCGCCCAAGTTCTCGACATCCTCACCGTTTACGGCGTCGAAGACCACGTCACCTTCGACCTGGGAGAACTGCGCGGCCTTGACTACCACACCGGATTGACCTTTCAGGGATTTCTCCCCGGCATGGGCAGAACGGTCTGCCTCGGTGGCCGCTATGACAACCTCACTGCCCGCTACGGTTACCCCGCCCCGGCAACCGGTTTCGCCTTCAACCTGCTCAACCTGCTTTTCGCCCTCGACAAAGAACTCGACACGGTGGCCTCCCACCAAACCGACGTATTGATATTTCAGACCGGAACCAATAAACAAGCCGCCCAGCAGATCGCCCGGGCCCTGCGGAGCCGGGGCTATTCCGCCGCCCGCGACATCATCACCCGCGGGCTGGAAGATTCCATTAATTACGCACATAAAATGAACTTCCGCTTCATTCTATGCGCCGGTGAAAATCGCGAAGATGTCCTGATCATCAACCTGACTGACAAGTCAGAACGCAAGCTTGCGTATCAGGACATATTCGCTGAGGATTTTGCTCTTTAATCCTATCAGGAGACAATTAAGAAATGGCCAATGTAATCATTGTAGGTGCCCAATGGGGCGATGAAGGAAAAGGCAAAGTCGTCGATATCTATACCGAGTATGCCAAGGATGTCGCGCGCTACCAGGGCGGCAACAACGCCGGTCACACCCTGGTCGTAGGTGACGAGAAGACCGTCCTGCACCTGATCCCCTCGGGCATCCTTCACGAAGGCAAGCGCTGCATTATTGGCAATGGCGTTGTGCTTGACCCCAAGGTCTTCCTCGAAGAAATCGACAAGCTTAAGAAAAAGGGCTACCTGAAAAACGACAGCCAGCTGGTGGTTGACGGCAACGTGCATATCATCATGCCTTACCACAAAGCCATCGATATCGCCCGCGAAAGCAATTCAGGCGAACGCAAGATCGGCACCACAGGTCGCGGCATCGGCCCCACCTACGAAGACAAGATTGGTCGCCGAGGAATACGTTTTATGGACCTGATCCGCCCGGAAATTTTTGCTCGCAAAGTCAAGGAAATGCTCCCTGAAAAGAACTTCATCCTTGAAAAAAGACTGGGCTGCCCGGTTCTCGACGAAAAAGCCATCATCGAAGAATACAGCGCCTACGGCCAGCAACTCAGCAAGTACCTCGGCAACGCTTCGAGACTGCTCAACCAGAGCATCGAAAAGGGGGACAACATTCTTTTCGAAGGAGCCCAGGGGAGCCTGCTCGACGTGGATCACGGCACCTACCCCTACGTGACCTCCTCATCGACTATCGCTGGCGGAGCTTGCACAGGTACCGGTGTCGGACCTCGCTTCATTGACGCGGTCGTTGGCATTTCCAAAGCCTACGTTACCCGGGTCGGTGAAGGCCCCTTCCCCACCGAACTGAATGACGAAATGGGTGAAAAACTCCGCCAGGCAGGCCAGGAATTCGGCGCCACGACTGGCCGTCCTCGCCGTTGCGGTTGGTTTGACGCCGTGGCCCTGCGCGAGGCCGTACGCACCAACGGCATGACCGGTCTCGCCATCACCAAGCTGGACGTACTCAACGACCTTGAAATTATCAAAATCTGCACCGCCTACTCATACCAAGGCGAGGTCCTTGAAGATTTCCCCCAAGACCTTGAGGTCCTCAAGGACTGCAAGCCGATCTACGAGAAAGTTGAAGGCTGGAACTGCGACATCTCCGATGCCACCAGCTTCGAAACTCTGCCGCAGAAAGCCCAGGACTACCTGAAAAAACTCGAACAGGTCACTGGTTGCCCGGCAATCCTGGTTTCCATCGGTCCCCGCCGTAATGAAACCATTCAGGTCAAAAACCCTTTCGTCGGGAAAAATTGATTTTTTTGCAAAAATTTTCAGAAAATAGTTGACTTGAACCGAGGAATCTTTTATAAGTTGGTTCCCTTCGCGAGACGGTAGCTCAGTCGGTAGAGCATCTGACTTTTAATCAGATGGTCGTGGGTTCGATCCCCCCCCGTCTCACCATTTTCAAGAAGAAACCGCGGGGTCATTTCCCGCGGGGACTTGCAGTAATAAGTCCCTATCGTCTAGCCTGGCCCAGGACACCGCCCTTTCACGGCGGCGACAGGGGTTCGAATCCCCTTGGGGACGCCAAGTTTAAAAGCCCCTCTGCTAATCGCAGAGGGGCTTTTTCTTTTTCTATCTGCAACCTGACGCATTTACTAAAAAAGCCCGCGCATTGGATGCGCGGGCTTTTTTATTGACCTGTTCCGTTATTTTTATTTGGAACTGAGATACTCATGTATCGCTGCAGCTGCCTGCTTGCCATCCCCCATGGCGAGGATCACAGTGGCCCCCCCGCGAACGATGTCGCCCCCAGCAAAGACCCCGGCGATGCTGGTCGCCCCATTTTCCTGCGATTCGATATTCCCCCACTTGTTAAGCTGGAGTTCGGGAGCGGTGGCGGTCAACAAGGGGTTGGCGCGAGTACCGAGGGCGTTGATGACCACGTCAGCTTCGAGATCGAAAATCTCGCCATCGACAGGCACAGGGCGGCGGCGTCCAGAGGCGTCCGGTTCGCCGAGCTCCATTTTCTGACAGCGCAGTGCCTTGGACCAGCCACTCTCGTCGCCAATGACTTCAAGGGGCGAGGTTAGCAAAACAAGTTCAACCCCTTCTTCTTTAGCGTGGTGAATCTCCTCGATCCGGGCTGGCATTTCGGCCTCACTGCGGCGATATACGATCATCGCCCGCTCAGCGCCGAGACGGCGGGCGGTGCGGACACAATCCATGGCGGTGTTGCCGGCGCCGATCACGGCGACATTGCGGCCGCGTATAATTGGCGTAGCACAGTCGTCACTCTGACCGGCCCCCATGAGGTTGATGCGGGTCAGATATTCGTTAGCGGCGTAAACCCCCTTGAGGTTCTCGCCGTGAATGCCGAGCATAATCGGAAGGCCAGCGCCATTGCCAATAAATACGGCGTCAAAGTCTTCGCGCAGCTGCTGAAGAGTCAGGGTCTTGCCGATGATAACGTTACACTCGATGTGAACCCCGAATCGGACCAGACGTGCCACCTCGGCGTCGATAATCGCCTTAGGAAGGCGAAATTCAGGGATGCCGTAGCGCAGCACCCCGCCGGTATCGTGCAGAGCCTCGAAGATCGTCACCGCATAGCCGTTGCGGGCCAGTTCTCCAGCCGCAGTCAGCCCGGCCGGGCCGCAGCCGACCACGGCAACGGTTTTTCCGGTTGACTCAGGAAGCGTCTCCGAACAGAGCTGATCGGAGTGGTTCATGGCCCAGTCGGCCACATAGCGTTCGAGATAGCCAATGCCCACCGGGGTCCCCTTGACGGCGCGTACACACTTGACTTCGCATTGAATTTCTTGAGGGCAGACACGGCCGCAGACGGCCGGAAGAGCATTATCCCCCCGTAGTATGCGAGCGGCCTCAGGAAAATTGGCTCTCGCCAGGGCGTCGAGAAATTCAGGGATAGAGACATTCACCGGGCAGCCGGCAACGCAAGGCCGACTTTTGCACTGCAGGCAGCGTTGAGCCTCACGAATAGCCTCCGATTCAGACAGGCCGAGGTTTACTTCTTTGAAATTGTGGCTACGCTCGGCGGACGCCTGTTCGGGCATCTTTACCCGGTCAATAGCCAGGCGTTCTTTGACGGAAAGGTTGTTGGTCATGGGTATAAATATCCTTACTGTGTCAAAATGACTCATATTAATAGAAATCGAATCAGCAGGCCATCCGGCACTTGCCTTCATGCTCGTGGTACATGGTCAGGCGATCGGCCAGGCCCGCGAAATCAACCAGATGACCATCGAATTCCGGCCCATCAACGCAAGCGAACTTCGCTTCACCGCCAACCGTAACCCGACAGCCCCCGCACATACCGGTGCCGTCGATCATGATCGGGTTGAGACTAACGATGGTATGAATCCCGTGGGGGCGGGTCATTTCGGCGACGGCGCGCATCATCGGCACCGGGCCAACGGCAAAGACCGCCGCGGGCCTACGGGCGGGGTCGCCAATCATGTCTTCCAGTTCAGCTGTAACAAACCCTTGTCGCCCCAGGCTGCCGTCTTCGGTGGTAATGCGAACATCCGCCGAGAAGGCTGCGAGCTCTTCGGCGAGAATGATATACGGCTTCGCACGTCCACCTATAATGGTGGTTACCTGGCTTCCGCCTTCGGCCAGTGCCTTGGCCATTGGATAAAGAACCGCGGTGCCGACCCCGCCGCCTATGCAGGCGACCCGGTCCCAGGGCTCAATGTCGGTGGGCATGCCAAGTGGGCCGGCCACATCGCGCAGAGCGCCGCCCGGCTTAATGGCCACAATTTTCTGAGTGGAAGCACCGATGGCCTGAATAAAGAGAGTAATGGTTCCGGCCTCCCGGTCAGCATCACCAATGGTCAGGGGGATGCGCTCCTCGCCCTGCTCCGAACGAACAATAACGAACTGGCCAGCTTTCCGGGCGGCCGCGATACGGGGCGCCCGAATAGTCATGCGATGCAGATTGGGAGCCAGTGTTTCATTACTTAAAACCTCAAACATGTGTCTCACCTCGATAAAGGTTGGATAAAAAGGAAAACAATGGACTAGTGGCGGGGGGTAAAAGTGGGATCAGGCAGTAGCCCGTCCTGCCAGCAGGAAAAGTTAGCAGGGAGTATGCCAAGATTAAAAAGCACCTGTCTGTTGCGCGTTTACAAGCAATACTCAAGAAAATATCCCGCATTTTCCTGTATGTAGCTTAAAAAGGCACCCTGCTGCACAGAGTCAAAAACGGGGCAGGACAATCCAACCTGCAAAAAAAACAGGCACAACCCAGAGGGATCGCCTTGCCCATGTGGCCGCTGACCTCTGCCCAGCGTCAGGAGCTGCCCCCAACGCCACCTTTCCAAGCAACACGAATCGTGCTATTGACCGACCTTCTCAGGGGAACCGTACTCTTCACACAGAATAGTGTTTTTCCCACCATTTTTTACCCGGTACATCAGAGCATCCGCAAGCCGGATCGCCTCATCAATAGTCGACGGCGCGCTATGAAAAACGGCTACGCCAATGCTGAATCCGATGGGCCAACCGGCATCCCTCACCTCCGATAAAAGTTTTTCACGCAGGTTCTGGAACATGGTGGTGGCCCCTGACACCGTTGTTTCTGGGAGCAAAAAGGCGAATTCATCCCCTCCCATACGACCTAAGAGGTCGGCACGCCGTACCTGCCCCAAGAGAATGGCGGAAACAGTTCTGAGCACACGGTCTCCTTCGGTGTGGCCGAGAGTATCGTTCACACCCTTGAAATTATCGATGTCAATATAGCCCATTACGATCGGGCGCCGGTAGCGTGTGGCAATGCGAAGGATGGGCTGCGCCGCCTCCCTGAACGCGCGGCCGTTCATGACCCCGGTAAGGCCATCAATGCGTGCCATGACCCGTTCCCGTTGCAGTTGCCCCTTTACCGTCGCCAGCAATTGAACGGTCACCATGAAAAACATGAAACGCACACCCGCGTTCCAGTAAGGAACAAAAGCGCGACTGTAAAGATGCCCGTCTAGCCGGTCCACGAGAAACCAGACCGTTGCGCTAACGGTGGCGAGGAAAATACCTCGTCGCAACCCTCCATACCAGGTGGCAAATGCA
>JBFHFM010000069.1:0-13068 GCA_041583595.1 Trichloromonas sp.
GACACACAGACGATCTTGAGCGTCGCATGGCACAACATGCGACGGGTGAAATTCCCGGTTGCTACACCTTCACGCGCCGGCCAGTGACATTGGTTTTTTCGCAAACCTGCGTAACCCGCGAAGAGGCGTTGGCTGCCGAACGGCAGATTAAGGGCTGGAGCCGAAAAAAGAAGGAGGCCATGATGCGTGGTGATTGGGCAGAGGTTTCGCGGCTGGCACGGTCATCAAACAATCGGTACGCCCTTCGACAAGCTCAGGACGAACGGGCTTCAGATCCTATCATGGATAAATTTGCGTCGGCGCCCAAGTTACTGCATGAGGAAAAATAAACAGGGCTCATCCCAAAAAAATTTCTGACGGAGATTCGCTAACCAAGATGCGTACGCGTCAACCCAAGCAGCCCAAAACCATCGCCTCCCCCCAGTCACTGATATCCTTCGTCAAATCAATCTGCAACATCATGCGCCGCTCCAACTGCGCCAGCGCGTTGCAATATGTTTCGGGGTTGACCTGAGTTCTGTTCCTGCGCCTTCTGGACGACCACAAATCCAGATCACGAGAAGAATCCAACGCGGGGGGGTGCCTCCTTTACACCGGCACTGCACGCCCCGTACCGCTGGCAGGACTGGGCGGCGCCCTGGTCGGACAAAGCCGAACACCCGCAAACGCCCGAAGCACTCCCGACTCCGGAACAGAGCATCAAACAGATTGAAAAAGCCAAGAAAAAGAAAAAAAGAGATAATTTGATTCTGTACATAGTTAAACCACTGATAAGGCAAAGGGCCTCCTTGCCCTTCCACCATAAACAAGCGCCCCGGATCTTGCGGTCCGGGGCGCTTCTATCTTTCACGAAAGGGGTCGGTCAGAGCGAAGGGGGATACAGGGCCAGAATATTCTTGACCGCGGTGCGGATTTTGCCCTGGGCGTCGCGCTCGTCGGTGATGGCTCCGCTTCCCCGACCCTGCCAGACCAGCACGCCGGTTTTGCGGTCAATCAGATCGATGATCAGGGTCCCCTTGCTGTAGGAGTGTTGCTGACCGCGCCCCTGAGCCTCCTGAGTCCAGCGCCACTGATAGCTGTACCCCAGATTACCCGGGGTCGCCGCTACCGCCTCCTGGAAGCGGGTCGTGTACCTCACCAGCAGGTCCGGCTCATCGACTTTGGCCTTAAGTCCCTTGGCATTGAATTCCTCGGCAATCGCCCTGCGAATCAACTGATCGGTTACGTCGTCACCAAGCAGGGCGTCGACGAGGGCCGGTTTGCCATCGAGCCAGAACCAGGAATGATAGCTCGAGAAGTCCGCCTTCCAGTCAAATGATCTTTCTATCTCCGGTTTCGTCGCACAAGAGAGCAAACTCCCCAGCAGCAGTATCGCAAGCAGCAGTCGCATCAGCTTCATCAGATTCCTCCCTGGAGCGTACCATAGCCCGAAATATAAACAAACAGATCCTGCTTTCTTCTAATAAGTCTACCAGAATTTGACTGTTTTGCTTCGTTGTTCCAAACTGTTTGCCTGTTGCATCATCCCTGCTCGACGAGCCTGAGCAATTTCCACTTGCCACTACGGTAACGCAGATAGAAGACAACGCTGAAAGTCAGAAACAAAAAAATTATGGTCAACCAGGCGGTCTGGGGCGGCAGTTGAAATACTTTGAGCGCCAGATACAGAACCGGCAGTAGTAGCCAGTGCATAGAGACTGAGATACACATGGACCAGAAGGTGTCACCGGCGCCGCGCAGCACGCCGCTACAGACGAGCATTAACGCATCGGCCAGCACATACAGGGCAGCCAGACGCAGCATGCCGACGGCCAGAGGAGCCGCCTGGGAGTAAATCGGATCAAAAGAGGCGGGAGCGAAAAGCTCCACCAACGGACCGGGAAATGCAACGAAGAGGATCAAAATCACCGAGGAGTAGGACCAACCCATCTTCAACCCCGAACGGGCCACCCGTTCGGCGATATCTGGCCGGCCAGCGCCCAGGTAACGTCCGACCAGGCTGACCACACCGATCTGGATACCGAGCAGCGGCACGAAGGAAACCATGTCCCAATTGAAAACGATGGTGACAGCGGTAGCGGTAGTCAGCCCGTGGGAATGAAAGATGAGAATCATGAGGGTAAACGCGAGAAGGTTCAAAAACATCTCCACCCCCGCCGGAGAGCCGAAGCGCAACAGCTTTTTCATCACTGCCGCATCGAAATCCAGCGCCGCCGTGACCTTGAATTCCCGCCGGTTACTCCGCCTCAAATAGGCCGCCAGCAACACCAGCAAGGCGCAGAAACTACCGAGCAGGGTACCCATAGCGGCACCACGGATGCCGAGGGCAGGAACGCCGAAATGACCGAAAATCAAAACATAGTTAGCGCCCATATTGACCAGCATGGCGACGAGAGCTGAGAGCATGACCACCCGGGTACGACCGATCCCGGAAAAGAAGCTGGAGAGACCGGTGCGCAGCAGCACGAGCACGGCTCCGTACAGCAGGATGTCAAAATAGCTCTGCTGCAATGCGAGCTCTTCGGGGGCAATTCCCGTGACCGTGAAAAGCCAGTGACCCAACGGCCGGGCGGAAAGGATCAGAGGATAGGCCAACATGGCGAGGTAAAGGGTCTGAGTCACCACCCGGGCGCAGTTTTCCTTCCGCCCCGCGCCCAGATACTGAGCCACCAAAGCGGTGGCGTAGCCGATCAGGCCGATAAAAAATGTCATCATCATGAAGCTGGCCAGTCCGCCGGCCATGGAGGCACTCATCGGCAACGTCCCCAGGCGCGAAAGAAACAACCGGTCAACGAAGACCATCGCCGTCTCGCAACCATTGGAAACGACCATCGGCAGGGCAATGGCCAGCATCTCCCGCAAGCCCCCCGGTGAAGGTTGCCGGTTTTCTTCAGACTGCCTATGTTTCATCACGTTTCATATCATCCCCAAAAGTAATACCGGACTCTCGCTCGTCGGCGACACCCTCAAGCGATAGAACTTCAAAAAAGCATTTGCACCGTAAAACCGCGAAGAAAACCTCAGTAAACCTGTTAGAGACAGAACAAGCGCCGGCATTACAACGCCAGAGGGCGCAAAAGTCAATCGGCGTCATCGACGAAAAATATTTTCTTCAAAATTAAAGACAAGCATCCCCATTTGAAACTTTCTTGTTTGGATTTCAGTGTTAAAATACCCCGGCCTACTGACCTTTTTCAACCTCCAACGCTGCAGAGGTTTCCCCTTGAACTTTGTTGTTTTCAGCCGTCTTACCCGCTTTTTGCTCCTTACGCTGGCCTTGCTGCTGAGCCTGCCCTTTACAACCCAGGCTGGGCTCACTGAAGACTTGCTCGACTGCGCCCATATCGATAATGACAGCGACCGGCTGGCCTGCTATGACGCGCTGGCCGGCCAGATACCGCCTGTACCGAGCGAGCCCATCGCGGCCTGTCTGCCGGAACAGATGCCAGAGGCCGAGGACTCCTACCTGGCCAAGCGCTGGGACCTTGACGAATCCGGGGTACGTGGCCGTTACACCCTGATCCCCCACCGCGACAACTACATCATGCCGGCCACTTACAACGGTAGCCAGGACCAACCCGCGGCTGACGTCGAGTACTCGGTCCGGGAGGTCGACAATCACGAGGTCAAATACCAGATCAGCCTGAAGACCAAGCTCTGGCAAGATGTACTGGGGCATAAGATGGATCTCTGGTTCGCCTACACCCAGCAATCCTATTGGCAACTGTACAACCTCAAGGAGTCGGCCCCCTTTCGGGAAACCAATTACGAACCGGAACTGCTGCTCAATTTCCGCCCTCAGATGAAGCTGCTGGGAATGGACGTGCGCACCTTCAACGTCGGATTCAACCATCAATCCAACGGCCGATCCGAGCCCCTTTCACGCAGCTGGAACCGTCTGGTCGCCAATCTCGGGCTCGAAAAAGGCCCCTTCACGCTGGTCCTCAAAAGCTGGTACCGTATCCCCGAAAGCCGCGCCGAAGATGACAACCGCGACATCGATGATTACCTCGGTCCGGGGGAAGTCCAGGGTTATTATCGCTGGGGAACCCAGCGTTTCGGAATAATGCTGCGCAATAATTTTCAAAGCGGCGACAACCGCAGCTCGGTGCTACTTGATTGGAGTTTTCCGGTGATGGAAAAGGTGGGGCTGTACGTCCAGTATTTCAACGGATACGGTGAAAATCTACTCGATTACAACCAACATGCCAACCGCATCGGCATCGGCTTCATCCTGAGCGACTGGAATTGAGTCGGCTACAGTCTCGGCGCGCCCGCTACAGAAAAGCGCGAAAAAAAATCCCTCCCTTATTAAAGATAAACCTGGGAATGAGGCAAACTGCTCGTAATCTGAAAAAATAAAAGGGCCGGTACATCACCGGCCCTTCCTCTATTTAGCTCCAAGCTCCCGGGAGCGCCGGGAAGCTCGACTGACGGCCTCCATCAGTGTCGCCCGCAAGCCCCCTTCTTCGAGTGCCTTTACTCCGGCGATGGTGGTGCCACCGGGTGAACAGACCCGGTCGCGCAGCACCGCCGGATGCTCGCCACTCTCCTTCACCAGGCGAGCGGCACCGAGCAGGGTCTGCACAGCCAGGGCCAGGGCGGTTTCACGGGGCAGCCCTTCGAGAACGCCGCCGTCGGCCAGCGCTTCAATGACCGTATAAACATAAGCCGGACCAGAACCCGACAGACCGGTAACGGCATCCATCTGTGATTCGCCAACGACCTGCACGATACCGGCGGACTCAAACAGATGCCGGGCCGTCAACACATCCTCCGATTTGGTGTATTGCCCGGCACACAAGGCCGTGGCTCCGGCCCCGACCAGCGCCGGGGTATTCGGCATGGCCCGGATAATGCGAGGATTGCCGTCGAAATAGCTTTCAAGCACAGAAGTGGAAACTCCAGCCAGGATTGAAATCAGCAATTTGTCGGCCGAAAAAGCCCCGGCAATACCGGTCAGAACCTCTTCGGCCACCTGCGGCTTTACCGCCAGCACCACCAGGTTGCAGGCCTTGATCACCTCGAGGTTCTCGGTCACCACCCGGATCCCATAACGACTCTCCAGCAAACGTCGCCGGGCATCATCCGGTTCAGACACCAGCAACTGACCAGCGGGAAAAGTTCCGGCAAGGAGCCCCTTAAGCAGAGCCTCGGCCATATTGCCGCCACCGATAAAGCCTATTGATGTAATTGATTTCATATAAAATACACTCCTTTCGCCACTTATTAACGCCAACCGTCCGGGTCAGCCCATACGTTCTCAGTAGATAGAAAAGCGGCCACGCTGTCAAGCGCCCTGTCCCGGGGCTTAGTCCAACACCGAAAAAACCGTTGACCCCCAGCGACAAAGGGAGTATAACCCCCCGATCCCAAATAGATATTGTCGTTTTTTCCGATACAGGCATTGCCACAAAGACAGCGGATTGTTATAGTGGAAAATTGTCTTTCCGGGACAAGCGCCAGGGAAATCACGCGACCTGCGCTTAAGGACATATCGTGGAGTGCAACCAGGGTCCCCCCGGCATCCACCTAAACATTACTACGTGAGCCATCGAGGAGAAGTGCGCCGATGAATCCGAGAACGACATCAAACTGGTCTGTGGAACACTCCGCCGCCCTTTATGGCATCCGTCGCTGGGGAGCCGGATTCTTTGACATGGACGACAACGGCGATGTCACGGTCAAGGTAAACTTTCCCTCTGGCGAAGTGGCCGTCTCGCTGATGGAGATCGCGCGGGGCATTGAACAGCGCGACCACGCCATGCCGGTCTTGCTGCGCATCGAAAATCTCCTCGATGCCCGCCTCAGCTTTCTCAACGAGACCTTCCGTGCCGCCATTGCCGAAGCCGATTACCAGGGCGAATACCGCGGCGTCTTCCCGGTCAAGGTCAATCAGCAATGCCACGTTATCGAGGAAATTACCCACTTCGGCGCCCGCTACGGCCACGGCCTGGAGGCTGGCAGCAAGGCCGAGTTGGTACTGGCAATGGCTTCGTTGAAGCCCGATGCCCTGCTGATCTGCAATGGCTACAAAGATGAAGAATTCATCGACCTCGGGCTGCGGGCCGTGCGCCTCGGCTACCGCTGTTTCTTCGTCATCGAATCGCCGGCCGAACTGGAAATCATTCTGGCCCGCAGCAAAGCCCTCGGTGTGCGCCCCCTAATCGGTGTGCGGGCCAAGGTCTACGCCAAGGTCGGAGGGCAGTGGACTGAATCAAGCGGTGATCGCAGCAGTTTCGGCCTCAGCTCAACCCAACTGCTCGAAGTCTTTGAAACCCTCAGCGACTCCGGTATGCTCGACTGCCTGCAGCTGCTCCATTGCCACCTTGGCTCGCAAATTCCCAACATCAACGACATCCGCGCCGGGGTTCTCGAAGCTTGCCGCTACTATGCTGCACTGGTCAAAGAAGGAGCGCCGCTCTGCTATCTCGACTTCGGCGGTGGACTGGCCGTCGATTACCTGGGTATACAGAGTTCCTCCAACCCCCATTCGCGCAACTACGAGCTGATCGATTACTGCCGGACGATCATCGAGGTCATCCAATCCACCCTTGACGTTCAGGGGATCAAGCATCCTCATATCGTCACCGAATCGGGACGGGCCACCGTCGCCTTCTCATCGTTGTTGATGTTCAACATTCTCGATGTCATGCACTACGAACCGGTTTCGCTTCCCGAAACCCTCCCCGAAGGGAGCCACAAGCGCCTGCGCCACCTCTTCGACCTGTGCGATGACATCGACGACCACAACCTGGCTGACCGCTATACCGAAGCCATGGCCATCCGCGGCCAGATCCGCGACCTCTTTCGCCAGGGGCACATCAGTCTGCGCGAGCGCTCGCTGTCAGAGAATATCTTTCTCGCCCTGGCCCAGAGTATCGCTGCCCGCATCGACGGCCTCGAAGAGATTCCCGTCGGACTGGAAGGACTGCGACAGAGCCTTTCGGATATCTACTACGGCAACTTCAGCGTTTTTCAGTCGCTCCCGGACACCTGGGCCATCGGTCAGATTTTCCCTGTCATCCCGCTCCATCGCAACAACGAGGCGCCGACCCGCGAGGCGATCATTGCCGACCTCACCTGTGACTGCGACGGCAAAATTGACACCTTCATCACCGGCCGTGGGCTGCGTCCGACCCTCCCGGTCCACGCCATCCACAAAGATGAAGACTACATCCTCGGCGCCTTTCTGGTGGGAGCCTACCAGGAAACCCTCGGCGACCTGCACAATCTGCTCGGCGACACCAACATCGTCAGCGTGCGCATCAACGAGGATGGCAGCTACGACGTGATGAAAGAAATCATCGGCGACAGTATCTCCGACGTGCTCAGTTACGTCGAATACAACCCGCAGACCCTGTTTGAAAACTTCCGCGCCATCGCTGAAGAGGCGGTACGTGAGAAACGTATCTGCGTCAAAGAACGCCAGCAGATTCTTAACGAATTTTCCGCCAGCCTGCAGGGCTATACCTACTTCGAGAAATAATCGACGCCACTCCTGTTACAAAAAAAGGGCGGTCCCGCGAAGGGGACCGCCCTTTTCTTCATTATTGCCGTGACACATCAATACCAGGTCAGACCTGAGTGGGGATAAGTGAAATTGATGGGGCCACTGTCCGATTCATAAACGATGTGACATACGCCGGTACAGGTCGTATTGGTGTCGGTAGAAACGGCCGTGATGGTATCGATATCATCCGGACGCAGAAAGTTTACATTGGCCGGATTGGTCTCATCGTAATGGAGGTCAGTGCCAAAACCCGCACCGTTATGGCAACGACTGCAAGTCTCTCCCTCCCGGGTCCACCGAACATGACTGTGCTGTCCCAGCCTATTCGGGCTGAAATTTCCGACGGGAAGAGCACTGTCAGGCGGCTCTCCATGACAAGAGATACAGCCACTCGCATTGGCCGCTACCGGCGCGACGCCGTGGCAATCCAGGCAGCTGACGCCAACCCCGCCCTCCAGGTCGGCCCCATGGCATAACGTACAGGCATTCTCTATATTACCGACCTGGTCATGAGTCAACGCCCCCTGCCCCGACCATTCGTCCGGGTGGGCATAATTAACACCGTGGCAGACCTCACAGCCGGTCCCTCCCAGCCTGTCAATTCCAATATTAAAGCGAGGATTTGTCCCCGCACCTCCCGGTTCCCCATGGCAGACATGACAGATCGCCAGATCGGCTACGGCATCTGGACCATGGGCCGCGCCGTCCAGATAGCTGCCATCAATCAGGTGTGGCGTCTGGCCAGGGCCATCGGCGTGGCAGCCGCGACCGTCAAATGTTTCGGCAAAGCAACTGGGGGCAGCAAGGCTTCCATCCAGGTCCGAACCATGACAGCCAGCGCATGTGCTGGAACCGTTCACGGCGGCATATCCGCGATGGTTGGCATAGACGTCGGTCCAGGTATCAGGATGAATAATGAACGGTGGGCTGGTGTTGTAGCTGTGGCAGTAAAAACAACTGCCCGCCCCATCGTTCCCTTTTAAATCGACACCATGGCAGCTGATGCAGCCGCTGAAATCAGCCGTGGCAGTCGCCTCTTCCGAATGATTTTTGATCCAGTCGGTCGGGTGTGCCTGGTTATCCGGCGGAGAACTCCCCCCCCCATCAGAACACCCCAGCATGGCGAAGGGCATCGCCAACAAAACCAACACCGCAAGCAGACGTTTCATTATTAACTCCTTTAACCCTTATCCGTGACAAGGAACGCAAGTTCTCGCAGCTTTTGGATTGCCATGACAGCGGAAGCAGGAAGTCGGGTCAACCCGCCCATCGATCCGATGCCGGCTCAGATAATCCCCGCGGTGCGGCATCTGTCGATAGGTCTCTCCCTGGTTTTTTAACGACGGTTTCAGCTCGACACGAGTGGCGTGGCAGTCACTACAGAAACTGGTCTGATGACACATTGCACAGACCCTCTCCTGCTGATAGGCCGGCTGACGGTGCGCCGTCCCCCAGACCTCGTTATGATTGAAGCTGCCGAAGGCCAATTTCTCACCCCGCGCGTCGTGGCAGTCGGTGCACTGTTCTGTTGACTGGCCGAGGTCCGCAGCCGATTCGTGCCGCAGTGGCAACTGAAGACCGCTATCGAGAGCGGCACAGGCCGCCAGGCTCAACAGCAGTAGACTCATTCCCATGCCGATCCAATGGTTCGTACGCATCATATGACTCCTGGTCGAAAAAAAAATGTCATTACAGGGCCTGGGCGAAACGGTAGCTGGCCGTGAGCATCCCCCTCAAATCGTCGTCAAAGTATGGATCGCTGCCGTAATCGCCGGAAAGTTTGAGCGTAAGCGCATCCTCCATAAATTTCTTGCCCACACTAAGAGAAACAAACAATGATCGGTCCTCCCCGTAGATCGCCTTATCGTAGCCAACATAGACAATATCACCACTGACGAATGCAATCGGACAGGCGTCCGGCAGCTGATCCCAATAACTGTCGAGTCGCACCAGGTAGTAGTCATTTTGCGCCGCATCACCATTCATATAGCCGAATTCACCACCGAACTGGCTGTTTCCTTCGCCCGACCAGATCGCCTGGGCGGAATAATACTGGGAGCTGTCGTCCAGCACTTGATAATCATAGTGCTTGGCTTTGCCCACCAGCGTCCAGGCCTCACCAACCGGCAGGGTCAGATCCGTGCCTACCACTGTCAGCTCTTCGCCCGTGTCCGCCAGAAAGCGAAAGGGATTGGCACTGTTGGCCCCTGTGCCGAAATAATCTTCATACTGAAATTTCTGAAAATATGGACGCAAAGACAACGAACCGACAGAAAAACTCAGCTCGTAGGAGTGCTCGCCGAAAGCTTCGCTTTCGATGTTGTAAGCCGAAAATCCGTAAAGATTTATGTTGTACGGCAGGTAGGCAGAGATATCGACGCCAGCCATCTCTTCGGCATCGTCGCTATCGTTGTTGATTTTCTTGTAGGAGAGGCCCAGTTCATACTTACCGGCCAGGTGATTTGCCAGCCGCCCTCCGTAGATGCTATCGCCGCTGCGTCCCTGCTCACTATCGAGCGCCACCGGTTGCCCAAGGTAGAGAGACCCGGAGAAGTATCGGCCCAGATCGGAGCTGAGCCTCAGCCCGTCGACCGACTCATTCGCCACCCCCTCAAAAACGTACTGGCGACCTGCCCGAGCATTGAAACGCGCCAGCTTGCCACTGTATTCCAGGTAAGCGTAGAGCAGCTCACCGGCGGTGCTGTCGGTGTAATAATCGTTATCGGCTAGATCCCCGCGCCCCCAGCCCGACAGATGGAAAGCGAGCCCCGGTTCACCGGGGTTTTCAACATCCAGCTGCAGATACTCGTAGACAGGCAGCACGGTTGCATCCTTCTCCGTTGCCGTGTCCCTTTCAAAAAACCGCAGCAGAGTGTCGGAATGAACCGTCAATTCCACGGCAGAAACCGGCCACGGCAGACCGACCACCACAAAAAGACCCAAGCAGAACAGTAGACCGAAACGTTTTGTCATTGTCATGTGACCTCCTGAGCAAGGCAATAACATCCTGGGAATTGCCCAGTTATCCAAGGCAGCAAAAACTAATGATAATGTGAACACTTAAAATGCACCAAGGTTATGCTTACAGTCCCCGCAAGTATATAAGACGCCGGAGCTTTTGCAATTCGGACCGGATCAGCAGCACAAAAAAAGGACCCCGAAGGGTCCTTTTTTTGTTGCTTTAACTCGTTTTACTATTCGGCAAGTTCAAGCATTTCATCTTTGGTTACTTGAGCCTTGTAACCAAAATCAGAAGTCGCATGCCGTTCGACCGGAGCGGTCGCATGACAGGCAAGACAAGCGGCAGCGGATGGTCCGATGACGATGTCATCGCTCTGATCCGAGTAGCTGGTACCAGGATCGACTGTCAGAGCTACAGCCTTGGTCTGATCCGCAGCTTCATAGGCCTCATCGTTGTGGCAGGCGGCACATTCATTGACATCTTTCGGATAGTGAACAACGGTCCAGTTGTGGGCAATTTCCGATGCGTTGGTTGAACCATAGATGGTCATGCCATCGTCAGGCCAACCGGTCGGGAGAGCCGTATCCGGGTTCGCAAAAGCGTAGATACCTCTGCTGCGATAAACAGTCCAGGGGTCCAGACGCTTGCTGATGCCGTGAATGGCGTGAACCATCACGCGCATGTCGTAGCTTTCATTGTTTTTGCCGTCATAAGTCGCATCGGTATTGACGGTGCCGTCGTCATTGACGATCTGGAAACGATCCAGACGGTTGTTCTTATCGCCGGAGGCCGGGTTGTGGCAGATCACGCAGAGCTGCTCGTTATCAACGCGGTCGCCACCATGCTGATAAAGGGTGCCCTGATGGCAAGCCAGACACTTGTCGTTATCGACGGCATCACGGCGAGCCGTTACAAAATCACCATTGGCCGGATCGAAGGCCTGGGTAGGCGATGGCTCGCGGACATAGTAGATGTTGCCGGTAGGCACGTGCAGAGCCAGGGGCTTGCCGCCGATGGCCAGCAGCACCTTGCTGGCGCCGGCGACGGACTCGGCATTAAGTGTCAGGCCGGTGGTGGTCGCCACATTCGAGGCACAGGTCGTAGACAGAGAGGTGAAGAGGTTACTGGAGCCGGCAGGCTGTCCAGGGGACGAGGTCGAAACAAACTCGTTGACCCAGTCATCCCCCTTAGCGTAGGCCAGATAAGCCGCCAGAACCTGGAAGCTCGGAGCGCCGGCCGCTACAGTAGTATTGCAGGGATCGACTGCAAGGCCGCCAGATTCTGCCGTCCAGGTAAAGGAGACAGCCGAACCGTCCGAGGTGATCGAATCGATGGAAATACCGACGTTATCATTGTTGGCAAAGGAGATGTCTTCGCCACGGTAGAAGGAGTCGTAATGAGCATCGGTAGGCTGGAAGTCATTGTGGAAGTCGCCGACTTCGTCCAGGGAGGGCAAGAGACTATGACAGCCCATACAATTGGTTTCGATGGTAGAGGCCCTGTGGAAATCACTCGCCGAGAAAATCAAGTCGCCCGCTTCGTAAGATTCACCTGAGCCTTCTTCGGCATCATGAACATGAACAAAACCGTCCCACTCCTGATGACAGGTCATACAGAGATAGTAAGAAACCGGCGCTTCTACAGCGGCTGCCAGTTGATCCGCGGTGTTGTGACATACCTCGCAGTTGCGCATATCGGATGGGTAGCCAATGGACCATATGTTTGAGGAGTCGCGATAATATTCGCCAGCCGGCATGTTGTGCGAGTTGTGGATACCGTGAATGTATTCGGTCAAGTTGCTGCCCGGCAGAGATCCACCGTTGACCCAGGTCCCGGTGTCGTCTTTGTAATAGGAATCAGAAGAGCGGGCGTAAATCGCATGACAGGCCTGACACTCGTTGCCTTTGGTCAGATAGTGGTCGAACAGTGAGGATGCCGAAGCACCGTGGCAAGCCGCGCAGCCAGCACTGACGCCATCGTCGGTGACGAGGTCGCGCAGTGGCGAGGTGCCGCTAACCAACACAAAAGCTGGTTCTTTATCCCCCCAGGAGGTTGAACTTTCCAGGTCGCGAAGAACAACCGTATAGGCAGCATCGGGAAGAACTAACGAGGAATCGATGGTCACGGTAAATGCCCCGGCAGTAGTTGAAGAAACTGTTACCCCCGTGGGGAGAGCAATATCCGGACTGGCCAAGTTTACAAGGGCAGTACGGACATTGGTCGTGGTCGCTGGGATAGTGTCTGCATCATCCAGAGTCGGATCCGAATTTGTGACATACGTACGATACAACTGATAGCCAGCGTTGGTACCTAGGCCATCCACCGCAAAATCAAAGGTGATAACATAATTACCGCCCGTATCCAGGACACCACTTGCGCCGCTGATGGTCGGAACCCCTGTGGCAGCGTGGGTTTCTTCTACGTTAGCGTGGCAGACGGCGCAGGACTCTGGCTCAGCAGCGGTGGTCACATCGGCCGGCAGCAAAGAATCCAGCCATTCTTGCTCTGTCCCGGTAAATCCATTAGCGACAGCAATCTCGTAGGTACTCAGTCCAGCTCTGCCGTCGTCCCCATCATCACCAGAACAACCAAA
>JBFHFM010000070.1:0-12997 GCA_041583595.1 Trichloromonas sp.
TACGATCTCGGCCGCGACCTTTCCCTGCGCGAAATGGCTGATGACCTTCCCCCCGAAAACTCCGTCTCCCACGCCGTGATACCAAAGATGGTAAAGAGGAATCGATAAATTCTCTATGATTAACTTTAAGCTTTCGTCAAATTGAAAGATCTTATTGTTTTTATCTTGATAGGCCGAAAGAAGCAGTACGGCATCTTCTCGCCCAAGACTTTTTAACTGATTGGCAAACTCAGCGAAAGAAAGTTTCGCCAAAGAAATTTCAGAAAGAACAACTGGATTCAGCTCCTGCCGATATTGATAAAAAGTTTTCAGATCTCCCTGTCCACTCGGTGTGCCGTCGACCAGTGCCATGATTCTCTTCGTCTGCGGCTGGAGGCGGATCATCAATTTCAGAGTCTCCTCCATTGAAACCGCTTCGACAACCCCGGTGACCAAAGGATTTGAGTTCTGCTCCCGGGCCAGAGACAGATTGTTGACCCCCAAAAACACGATGGGCTGCTTGGGAAATAGTTCATGCTGATATTTAAGAGTGAAAGACAACGCGTTGTCGTCTCCGACAATGACGACGTCGTAAGGTGCTATTCGGGAAAGTTTGTCGGACAGGGTGTGATGAAAATTGTCGAGATTGACCCTGTCAGGAAACCTTTTGCTGTCCATGAATTCGATGTCGAGGAGAGTCGATTGTTTATCCAAAACCGAGCGTATTCCCTCAACCTGCTGAAAAAAGGTCGGGAACGCCGGATGATAGGAGCTGATAAACAAGACTCGGTGAGACTCCCCAGCCCAAAGATTTGAGGAAAAAGAAAGGAAAAACAAGAACGCAAGGATCGTGTACACATGACGAAAAACACCTTGCACCAGGAGACTCCTCAAGTAAAAAAAATACAAATAATTAGCAATAAATACTAACAAAGGAGATTAATAAAGCAAGACGGCACCTCAGAACCTGAAAACCCCATGGGATGTCAGGCCACCGGTGTCGAAGAGGATCAATCCAAAAGAATCATAAAAAAAGACCCCATCGTGTAACGGGGTCTTTTTGAGGCTGTCTTTATGTTGCCGCTGTTCAGGCCGAGGCGATGGCCTTCATGCCGTGCATGACCTCACGCAGTTCCTCACCAACCGCTTCGATCAAAGTTCCGCGAATTTCGGCATTGACGGCCACCAGCATCTGATTGTCGACGCCGTTACCCTTGACCTTTAGTCCCTTGCCGATGACGTCGGTATCCACCTTGTCCATAAAATCCTTCAGCAGCGGCACAGCGGCGTGAGCAAACAGGTAACAGCCGTATTCGGCGGTATCGGAGATAACCTTATTCATCTCATAAAGTTTTTTCTTGGCAATAACATTGGCGATCAGGGGAGTCTCGTGCAGAGACTCGTAGTATGCCGACTCTTCCTTGATTCCCGCTGACACCATGGTATCGAAGGCCAGTTCGACCCCCGCCTTGACCATGGCAACCATCAGGATGCCGTGGTCAAAGTATTCCTGCTCGGGAATCGCCGCCGACTGAGCCTCAGCTTTTTCGAAAGGCTCATTATTGGTTGCTTCCCGCCAACGCAGCAGGTCGGCATCATTGTTGGCCCAGTCCGCCATCATGGTCTTGGAGAATTCTCCTGACATGATATCGTCCATATGCTTCTCAAACAACGGCGTCATGATCTCTTTCAGTTGCTCTGCCAACTCGAAAGCAACCAGCTTGGCCGGGTTAGAGAGCCGGTCCATCATATTGGTGATGCCACCATGCTTGAGCGCTTCGGTGACCGTCTCCCAGCCATACTGGATCAACTTGGCGGCATACCCGGAGTCAATACCGGATGCGACCATTTTATTGTAAAAGAGAATAGAACCGGTCTGCAGCACGCCGCAGAGAATGGTCTGCTCACCCATCAGATCGGATTTGACTTCCGCCACAAAGGATGACAGCAGTACCCCGGCCTTGTCACCGCCGGTACCACAGCAATACGCCTTGGCAATCTCCAGGCCATCACCGTTGGGATCATTTTCACCGTGAACGGCGATCAGAGTCGGCACCCCGAAACCGCGCAGATACTCGGCGCGAACTTCGGAGCCAGGAGACTTGGGAGCGACCATGATGACGGTCAGATCTTTACGGATCTGCATGCCTTCTTCGACAATATTGAAGCCGTGGGAATAAGAGAGGCAAGCACCTTTTTTCATCAGAGGCATAATATGGTTAACCACCGGAGTGTGGTACTTATCAGGAGTCAGGTTCAGGACCAGGTCTCCCCGGGGAACCATTTTTTCGATGGTATCAACATTAAAATTATTCTCGGTGGCATTCTGCCAGGAAATCTGTTTTTCATCGATCTCGACCTTACGCAGGGCGTAGGAAACGTCCAGGCCACTATCACGCAAGTTCAGCCCTTGATTCAGCCCCTGGGCGCCACATCCTACGATGACGACTTTTTTACCCTTGAGGTATTCAACGCCGTTAAACTCACTGCTGTCCATGAAATTGCAGGTTCCGAGTTCTGCCAGTTGACGGCGCAGCGGCAGCGAATTGAAATAGTTCTGACCCATGGTATGTTCTCCCTTTTTATTTATGGATGTGGGTGAATGCCAGGTGAAAGATGAGACTGCTCACGATAACAAAATCTAATACTGCTCACAATAACGAAAACTTAATATTGCGCAATTTGTTTTTTTATGCACACTATATTGCTCATATCGCAACATAACAAAACCGTCTGCGCGCTCATATGAAAAAACACCATCCTACAGGTTCTACATGGACATCCGTGAACTGGAAATTTTTCTCACCCTCGCCGAACTGCTCCATTTCAAACGAGCCAGTCAAGCGTGTCATCTCAGCCCATCAGCTCTGACCCGAACCATCCAGCGACTGGAAGAACAGGTCGAACACCCTCTCTTTCTGCGGGATAACCGAACCGTTACCCTATCTGCAGCCGGAGAGCAATTCCGCATCTACGCCCGTCAAGCGCTACAAGACTGGCAGCGTTTCCAGACGACGATCCAGGACGAACAGTCGATTGCCGGTACCATCTCCATCTATGCCTCGATCACCGCCGTCTACAGCCTGCTGCCGGACCTGCTGGAGGCCTATCGCAGTGCGTATCCCAAGGTTCAGCTGGATCTACGCACCGGTACGGCAGAACTGGCCGTAAACCAAGTGCAAACAGGAGAAATAGACCTGGCGGTAGCAGCGCTCCCTGATCAAAATCGTTCGCAAATCGAGTTTCTGCCGATCACCACAACCCCGCTGGTTTTTATCGCCCCGAAACAGCCGGATCATTCAATTGCGGTGACCATCAAGGGTCAACTCGATCTGTCGAGGGCACCGCTGGTATTGCCCCAGGCCGGCCTTTCGCGCCGACGATTGGACAAATGGCTGAAGAACAATCGCATCACGCCGAACATCAGTTCTGAAGTGTCCGGCAATGAAGCGATCATTCCCATGGTCAGACTCGGCTGTGGAGTCGGAATTGTTCCGCAACTGGTTCTGGACCGCAGCCCATTTCGCGATGAAATCCAGATTCTTGAAAAAGCCCCTAAGCTGGAACCTTATGTGGTTGGGCTCTGTTCAACCAAACGCAATCTGCAACGTGCCAGTGTGCAGGCCTTCTGGCAGTTGGCCGAAGAAAGCTCCCTATAACGAAAGCCCTCTTGAGCCTGCCCTCCCCCGGTGACGCTTCCGGAACTACGTCAAAAGCAAAAGGCCCAACCTGTTTCCAGGCGGGCCTTTTGTTGTTCAATACGGATCCAATTCTAAGCGCCCTCGCGATCGCGGCCTACTCCAGAGAGCAAGGCGAACAGGCGAGAGACTGGTTTTGCCTTTATTTCTTACTGATCTTCCAGCAATTGTGAATACGCGGATTACGTTCGAAATCCCGCGGGATGGTTTTGCGGCTGATATCTTCGATAACCAGTTCGGGCAGGGCCTCGATATCCATCTTGAAACGCCGGTTGTTGTTAGAAAAAATCAGCAGTCCGCCTTCGGCCAACCGAGCCGCCGTTTTGCGCAGCAGATCGACGTGGTCGCGTTGCACATCGAAGGTGCCATCCATGCGCTTGGAGTTGGAAAAGGTCGGCGGGTCGAGGAAGATCAGGTCGAACTCCCCCTTGCCGCGTCCGAGCCACTCGAGACAGTCGGCCCGCAGCACCTGGTGACTACCTTCTGAAAAACCATTGAGAGCGAGATTCTTCTTCGCCCAATCGAGGTAGGTCTGGCTCATATCGACGGTCAGGGTCGAGGTCGCGCCACCGAGAGCGGCATGCACAGATGCCGCGCCACTGTAGGCAAAGAGGTTGAGAAAGCGCTTACCGGCGGCCAGCTCACCGAGCATCAGCCGGGTCGGCCGGTGGTCGAGAAAGAGTCCGGTGTCGAGGTAGTCGGACAGGTTAACCAATAGTCGGGCCTGGCCCTCGCGCACCTCGTGAAATTCGCCCTGCTCGCCAAACTTGCCGTACTGTTCGCGCCCCTTCTGCGGTTTACGGACTTTGAGAAAGACATGATCGTCCGGCACCTGCAGCACCTCGGGCAGCACCGCCATCACCTCACGCAACCTAAGAGCGGCTTTGCGTTCATCAATCTCTTTCGGGGCCTGGTATTCCTGCACATGCACCCGGCCCTCATAGAAGTCGACGGCCACGGCGTATTCGGGGATGTCGCTGTCATACAGGCGATAGCAGGAAATACCTTCCTGCCGGGCCCACTTGCCAAGAGTTTTTAGATTTTTACGCAGACGGTTGGCAAAACTGGCCGCCCCCTCAGAAAGCCTCACAGGGGCGGGGGCACGGTGACGATCAACGAAGTTTTCTTGCTGCACGTCAATGTGCAGCAGCTTGCACTCGATGGCGCCGTTGTAGAGGGCGTGCATGCGCTTTGCTCGCAAACCGATTTTTTTACCCAGCTCGACATTACCAGTGAAAACCGCCGCCTTCCACCCGGTGAAATGTTCCTTCAGACGGTCGCCAAGGATGCCGTAGAGCTCCCCGAGCGCTTCGACCTCGCCAAGCCTCTCGCCGTACGGCGGATTGACTACGACCAGCCCGGTCGCAGTTTTGCCACCAACTGGCGCTTCAAGCGCGTCCACCTCACGCTTTTCAACATGGATATATTCGCGCAGTCCGGCCTGCTCAATATTGGCCCAGGCGGCCCGGATCGATTTGTGGTCGGCGTCAAATCCGACGATGGTCGGAATACGTGAAAGGCCTGCGGTGCGCCGCTCTCCGGCCTCATCCAACAGCCGCCCCCAGAGCGCTGCGTCGTGGCCGCGCCAGCCGATAAAGCCATAATAGGGACGCTGCAGTCCGGGGGCGATATCCCCGGCAATCAGCGCTCCTTCGAGCAGCAGGGTGCCCGAACCGCACATGGGATCGACCAGCGAGCCCCCCTCGGCGGCAATCTGCGGCCAGCCGGCCCTGATCAGGATGGCCGCCGCCAGATTCTCCTTAAGCGGCGCCAGCACCCCCTCGGCCCGATAACCGCGCCGGTGCAGGCTGTCCCCTGAGAGGTCGAGACTGATGGTCGCCGTATCGCGCAGCAAGTAAAGATTGATGCGCACATCAGGACGTTCTGAATCGATCGAAGGCCGCTCACCACTGCGATCACGGAACTGATCGACCACCGCATCCTTGACTTTGAGGGCCGCGTAATGCGAATGAGTGACCTGCGAATGAGACACACTGGCATCCACCACCAGCGTTCCCTGGGCGGCCAGATGCTCACTCCAATCGATGGTGCGCACCCCGGTATAGAGCGCCTCCGGCGAATCGGCGGCAAAAGTCGCCAGCGGCAGCAGCACCCGGTTGGCCAGACGAGACCAAAGACAAACCCGGTAGGCAGTTTCGAGAGTGCCGGAAAAGGCGACCCCGGCGCGCGTCTCGGCGGCATCAGCGATCCCTAAGGCGCGCAGCTCATCGGCCAGCAGCGGCTCGATCCCCCTGGGGGCGGTGGCAAAAAAAGTATGGGTTTCCATAGTGTCTCATCCGAAAACGGCAGGGGCGACCCGTCGGGCCGCCCCTGTATGATGTATATACATACGGTGAATAAGGCATTCGAAAATTGGTATGGCAGTTTTACGCCTAGCGCCTCACCAGGTTATTGCAACTGGATCGAGAAGGTCAGTTCTTTACCGGCCAGCGGATGGTTTGCATCGAGGGTGATTTCATCGTCGGTAATTTTCGTGATCGTAACCAACATCTTGTGCTCGTCATCCTGACCGACCTGCAGTTGCAGACCCGGCTCGGGATTCATATCCGGAGGAAACTGACTGCGAGGAACGGCCAGCACCATCTCATCGCGATAAGGGCCATAAGCTTCTTCCGCAGGAATCTTCACCGTCCGAGATTCGCCGGCAGTCATGCCGAGCACGGTCTTTTCAAAGCCGGCAATCAGTTGCCCTTGACCGAGGGTGAATTCGAGAGGGTCGCGTCCTTCCGAACTGTCGAAAACGCTACCATCTTCCAGGGTTCCGGTGTAATGGACTTTGACGGTATCGCCATCTTTTACCTGAGACATTGCTGCTCCTTGTACGTATATTGTCGAACCGGTGGCCATGCCATGGGCGCTTGGACGAACCGGTGAACCTGATTCACCGAAAGCATGGCCGCGAGTTTCCACTCTAACATGACCAGCGGCTTTTGAGCAAATCAAGCCTGACCACTGGCGATAGCCAAGCGAATATCCTCAACGCAAGCATATGGTATTTTCAGGTTGCCGCGGCCACCGCCGATGACGATATCGCCCCCCTCAATGCCATGGAAATCACTGCCACCCGTAACGATTAATCCACGCCGCCGGGTCTGGGTAATGTACCAGTCAATGTCGTCATTAGTCGCCCCGGTATTGTAAGCCTCAACACCATCGAGACCAAGGTCGACAAAGGTATCAAGCAAACGCTGAAACTCAGCACGATCAACCGGGATGAAGGGCGGATGGGCCAGCACCGCCACCCCTCCGGCCCGATGAATCAGCTCAATAGCCTCGGCAATGGGAAAGAAATGTTTTTCAACATTGCAGGGGACCAGGTAGCGGTTAAAGGCATCGTTCTTGTCACTGACGTGGCCAGCTTCGAGCAAAGCCATGGCGATATGTGGACGGCCGATGGTGCCACCGGCCTTCTGCTTCACCGCCACAAGGTCAATAGGTTTTCGCCCTTCAGACGTCAGCTTTTCGTTGACCCGCACGACAATCTGCTCGTTGCGTGTTTCGCGAAACAGGCGAAAAGATTTCAGCGCCTCCTGCAGCTCGGCGTCATGATGATCGAAACCATAGCCGAGCAGATGGATGTCCTGCAGCGACTCCCAGACCACCGACAATTCGACCGCCGAAATCACCTCGATTCCCTGCATACGACCTTCGGCCATCGCCGCATCAATGCCGTCAATGTTGTCATGATCGGCCAGCGCCATCGCAGCAAGCCCAGCCTTCGCCGCCATCCGCACCACCTCAGCGGGAGCAAAAATTCCGTCTGAACAGGTCGAATGAAGGTGTAGATCTACCAGTTTTGGAGTCATCAAAAATCCTTTAAAAGGTGGAATGGCTCTTTAAGACCACCGCTTGCTGCGCCAGGTCCGGTTGAGTTTACTCCGCGATGATTAAAAAACAAAATCTAACCGTAGGGGCGAACCTCGTATTCGCCCTTGATCGCGAACGCGCTAAAATTCAGGGAGAATACAAGATTCGGTCCTACAAAATCACCGCTTTTTTACCCGAAATCCCGCCTTCTCCCAAGCACCACGGTCATCAACCGCAGATTTCTTTTTCTCCACCGGCTTCTTTTTATCCGCAGGGCTGGCCGCTTTCTTGGTACCGGTTCCCGTCATCGCTTCTTTGATCGACAGGGATATGCGCTTACGCTGCACATCGACAGACAAGACCTTGACCTTGACGATTTCGCCGACTTTTACGGCCTCGTTGGGATCCTTGATGAAACGATCTGAGAGATGGCTAACATGGACCAGGCCATCCTGATGCACACCTATATCGACAAAAGCGCCAAAAGCGGCGACGTTGGTTACCGTCCCCTGCAAAACCATCCCCTCCTGAAGATCGGAAATTTCCTGCACATCGTCACGAAAGGCCACCGCCTCAAAAGCGGCGCGCGGGTCGCGGCCCGGCTTCTTGAGCTCTTCAATGATATCACGCAAGGTCGGCAGGCCAACCGTCTCGCTAACATAGCGGTTGAGGTCGATTTTTCCGGCCAGAGTCGCGTCGCTGGCCAGTTGCGCCAGCGCCACACCGAGATCGGCCGCCATGGTTTCAACCAGTTTGTAATTTTCGGGATGAACGGCGGTGTTGTCGAGAGGATTCACACCACCGCGGATGCGCAAAAAGCCGGCTGCCTGCTCAAAGGCCTTAGCCCCGAAACGAGGAACCTTAAGCAAGCCCTTGCGGGCGTCGAAGGAGCCCTGCTCGTCACGATGGCGGACGATGCTCCTGGCCAGCGACTCGCCGATCCCCGAAACGTAGGACAGGAGTGCCCAGGAAGCGGTGTTAAGATCAACGCCGACAAAGTTAACGCAGCTCTCTACTGTGGCGTCGAGAGCCTTCTTGAGGGCACCCTGGTTGACGTCGTGCTGGTACTGGCCGACACCGATACTTTTGGCATCGATTTTGACTAGTTCAGCCAACGGATCCTGCAACCGGCGGGCAATGGAGATAGCGCCGCGAATGGTCAGGTCAAGATCGGGAAATTCGTCGCGAGCGATGTCCGACGCCGAATAAATGCTGGCCCCGGCCTCATTGACCACCACGGTGGCGACATGCAGCCCCGCCTCCTTGAACGTATCGCGAATAAAACGATCCATTTCACGGCTGCCGGTGCCGTTACCGATGGCGACCATCTCGATGGCATGGGTCTGAACCATCCGCAGCAGATCCTTTTTGGCCTGCGGCACCCGCGCTTCACCGGTATGGGGATAGATGGTAACGTGCTCGAGAAACTTGCCGGTATCATCCACCGCCGCCAGCTTAGAGCCGGTACGCATTCCCGGATCGACGCCAAGCACCCGTTTGCTGCCGGCCGGCGGCAACAGCAACAGGTTTTTGAGGTTTTGCGCAAAGATCTCGATGGCCGCCTCGTCGGCTTTCTTTTTCGCCTCCAGGCGCAGCTCGACCTCAATCGAAGGAGCAATCAGCCGCCGGTAGGCGTCCTCGGCCACCAGCTCCAAGAGCGGCCTGAAGATGCTCGCCCCTTTAAGCAACCTGGCCTTGAGGCGCAGCAGAATCTCCTCTTCCGGTGCGGTAATGGAAAGGCGAAGGACCTCTTCCTTTTCGCCGCGACGCATAGCCAACATGCGGTGCGACGGGATTTCCTTCAGCGGTTCCTGATAGTCATAATACATTTCAAATTTGGTCACCACAGAGGCCTTATCAGCGGGCACCTGCGAACAGAAGATCCCCTGCTCCCAGGTCAACTGACGCACCAGAGCGCGAGCGTCGGCGTCTTCACTCAACCCCTCGGCCAGAATGTGCCCTGCCCCGGCCAAGGCAGCCGCCGCATCGTGAACCTCTTTAGCCGAATCGACAAAGGGGGCAGCCGCCTCTTCCGGGGTGCCGCTCTGAAGCTGTTGAGCTGCGATCAGGTCAGCCAATGGCTCCAGACCCCGCTCGCGAGCAATGGTTGCCTTGGTGCGCCGTTTCGGCTTGTACGGAAGGTATAGATCTTCGAGTTCGGTCTTCTGCCGGGTCAGCTCAATGCGGGCCTTGAGCTCGGCGGTCAGCTTGCCCTGCTCTTCGATCGATTTGAGAACTGTAACCTTACGCTCCTCCAGTTCGGAGAAATAAGAGAGCCGCTCTTCGAGGGTACGAATCTGCACCTCGTCCAGTTCACCGGTACGCTCCTTACGGTAACGAGCGATAAAGGGAACGGTCGCGCCTTCGTGAAAGAGTTCGACGGTATTGTTAACCTGAACGGCTTTAAGCCCGGTCTCTTCGACCAGGTAGCCGAGAATGCGAGAAAGCTGCTGATCGGTCAGTGCCATGGGTGATTCCTTTTCTGTGAAGACCATAAATCAAAAAGCATAAACCGACCTCTCGCCCTTTCCCTGCGCTCACTCAACAGATGCAGAGAGAATACAGATTATCAGACTTCGACAGATTCCATAATTCTGCGGTCCTTAGCGACGGCAAGGAGCGGCCGCGAGAGGTCTTTAGTTTTAAAGGGGCGAAATCTTAGCACGACAGGATATCGAAAGAAAGTCCGTTCACCACTTGGATCGGGAACCAAACCACAGACAGGGGAAATAACTCACATTTGTCGACCATCCTCGTTTTAGATGAAATTTAACCGCCTGGATGGAGACCTTCAATTGATCTGTCGGCAATGAAAAAACGGCCAGCTCAATAGACTGAGCTGGCCGTTGAAGGGATACTCTGGATTGCGGAGCCAACGGGTTGCCTGGGAAAAACCCCTTACACACCTCCATCCTACTGAAACAGTTGAACCCCGCCGAATCGCTCGGACAATAGAAACCGATTGAAGCTACCTGATAAAGTTAGTCATGGTTTTGGCCACCGGCTCAGGCGCGGGGTATTTCTCTTTCCCGTGTTCGATAACCTTCATGATCCAGGCCATATTTTTGCCTAAGACCTCCATGATCTGCTTACCTTCACCATCCTGCTCCACTTCCCCAGGCTTGAGGCCATGAGCCACATTCCAATAGTTTGAAGATGGCATGATCATCTCGCAGTAGTTGATGTATTTATTCAGGGTATCCACCGTGGGAATTCCTCCGGATCGCCTGACAGCAGCCACTGCGGCGCCGACTTTGTGTCGAAACAGGTTGCCGTTCACCGAAGAAACAAAAAAGGCTCTGTCCAGGAAGGATTTTATTGTACCGGCAACACTGGAAAAATGGACGGGTGAACCAAGCAGGATGCCGTCGGCCTCCTTCATTTTCTGAATCCATCCATTAACCGGATCGCCTTTTAGCGAACACGTTTCATTTTGACTTTTTACGCAGCCATAACAGGCAATGCAGCCCTGTATTTTTTCTTGGCCGACATGGATCATTTCCGTTTCAATCCCAGCATTTTCCAGTTCATCAAGAACCATCTTCAATGAAGAAGCAGTATTGCCTTTTTTATTGGGGCTGCCATTAAACGCAATAACTTTCATGCATATTCTCCTTTTTGGTGATTAAGTATATGTCCCAATCAGCCAATACTATCATTTTTCCATAAGAATTAATTCTTATCCCATCGCCATAAGGGGTCGAATCTCGGTCACATCAAAGACCACCCCGGCGACAATCATTTTCGCTGCATCTGGTCCAGCAACATCAGCGATGGCTTTTTTAACAGCATCAATAACCGGACCCGTTTTCTGAATCTCGCGAACTTTCAAATAGAGACGGTAGCCAGGGGTCATAAAAGTCACCGGGCTTTCATCGACACAGAAAAAGACAGCAAGGGGATTTTCCTCTAAATTTTTCAGGGTCTGATTGCGGCCCAAACCCATCAAAATACTCCCATCTTCCGAAAGCTGAGGACTGCCAAAATAAGCGACATTGGGTTGCCCCTGTTTATCTGCCGTTCCCAAAGTGCCTATGCGACCGGGTTTATTGACGATCTTAAGGATTTTCTGGCTGATCTTTGCCATTTCATCCTCCTTGAGATTGATTTAGCGTAAGGCCAAAACTTATATAATTTCAGCTACCTACAAGTACTAAAGGCGACAGGAATATCCTCGTCTACCGCGCCAGTTATTATCCAGATTAAAAATCCACGCCCCTGCGAGCTTTCACTCCCGCACGAAATGCATGTTTGATATCTTGAATTTCTGAAACCGTGTCAACCATCTCGCGAAGAGCTTCACCTCCGCCACGGCCAGTCACAACAACCGTCTGTTCTGCAGGGCGATTGCGCAAGGCGTTGAGGACCTTGTCTTCATCTAGATATTTATAACCAAGCATATAAGTGAGTTCATCAAGAATCACTAAGTGATAGCTGTCATCCTGTAACAATTTTTCCGCATGTGCCCAGGCAGCTTCTGCAGCTGCGATATCGCTTTTTCGATCTTGAGTGTCCCAGGTGAAGCCGGTGCTCATTTGATGAAAATAGACTTCCGGATGGTTGTCACGAATAAAAATTTCTTCCCCAGAAAGCTGCGTGCCTTTAATAAACTGCACGATGCCGACTTTATAACCGTATCCCAGACTGCGAATCGCCATACCAAAGGCCGAGCTGGATTTTCCTTTGCCATTACCAGTCAGCAAAATCGCGACACCGCGTTCTTCTGTGGCGCGTTCAACCTTGGCGTCGATGGCTTCCTTTCGCATTTTCATGGTGGCTTTGTGGTTAGCGAATTTTGGGTCGGTATTTTCGTCTGATTTAGCCATAGTAGACTCCAATCACTATCTCAAAATAGATAGAAGCACCATCCACTGTAGTGACACAGGTTATCGTCCAACAACCTAATTCCAGCAAAGAGATGATGCTTCGGAGCAGATTGTAGCAGAAACGGTCTCATGTCAGAACCATATTTATTATGTCAACCGCTCCTTAAGCTCGATAAGGCTTCCCACTGTAATGGTCGGCTCGATCCCCCAGGGATCAAAGACCCCCTCAAGGGAACGTTTCACCCAAGCAGCTTTCATCCCCGCAGAAATCGCCCCTATGACATCAAAGGGGTTACTCGATATCAGCCAGGCGCATTCTCCGGAGGACTGCGATTGCCTTAGGAAATGAGCATAGACAGCGGTGCTGGGCTTGAATGTCTTGAGACTGTCGACACTGACGAGGTCAAGAAACAGTTCCCTGATCTTTGCCGCGCTCAACAGCCTTTCAAGAGCAGCAACCTCGCCATTGGAAAAAGCAAAAAGGCGAAAACCAGCTTCCTTTAGTTCAGTAAGCCCTTCCTTAACGTCATCAAAGGCCGGAAGCTCCCGGTAAATCGCCAACAGGTCATTTTTCTGTTCCCGGGTCAGCGGCGTCTTGTAGAATTCGCAGGCGTAATCAAGAGCCTGACTGGTACAGACCGAAAAGGGTTCGTAGTTCTGCATCAA
>JBFHFM010000071.1:0-12935 GCA_041583595.1 Trichloromonas sp.
CAGAAGACAGAAGACAGAAGACAGAAGACAGAAGACAGAAGACAGAAGACAGAAGACAGAAGACAGAAGACAGAAGACAGAAGACAGAAGACAGTCCGGCCGTTTCCCTCAGGGAAACGGCCGGTTTGCGTAGGTGGGGATGGGGTTTCGATTCAGATGGGTAGTTCAGTCTTGCGGCTGCAGGTTGGACAGCCCTGCATGCGCAGAGGTTTTTCAAGGTGGCTTTCTTCGAGAAGGGCATCGTTGTGGAAGATTTCCAGGGTTGGCCCGTCGGCGGTGACCTGTCCGTTATGAATAACGATGGTCCTTTCGCACAGGTCAAGCACCAGGTCGAGATCGTGGGTGGCGATAATCTTGGTGTGGTGAAAGCTGCGCAGCAGGTTAATCAGGCGACGTCTCGCGCGGGGATCGAGTCCGGTGGTCGGTTCATCCATGACCAGAATGTCGGGAGACATGGAAAGGACGGAGGCGATGGCCACGGCACGTTTTTCACCACCGGAAAGTTTGTAGGGGGGGCGGTTTCGCAGGTGTTCGGCCTCGACCTGGGCGAGGGCATGCATGACCCGCTTTTCAACTTGCTGGTCTGACAGGCCAAGGTTGAGCGGGCCGAAGGCGACGTCATCGAACACCGTCGGCATAAACAGTTGATCGTCGGGATCCTGAAAGACCATGCCGACAGTTCGGCGCACGTCCTGTAGGGTGCTCTTGGTCAGCGGAAAGTCGCCGATGCGTACCAGACCTCGGTCTGGCGTGAGATAGCCGTTTAGATGGCGCAGCAGGGTCGATTTGCCGGCTCCGTTAGCGCCGACAATGGCGACCGATTCACCGTGGTGGATGCAGAAAGACATTCCGCGTACGGCCGAGGTGCCGTCGGGATAGTCATATTCAAGGTCTTTGACCTCAACGATGTGATGACTCATCGAATTAGCTCCGTGAGAAAACTGCCGAACAATTGGGGTAGGTGCACAGTGCGCAGCAGCAGAAAAAGTGTCGACCAGCCGAGGGTGAAAAAGAGTTCCCGGCGGCCTATATGCAGCGGCCGGAGCATACGGATCTCGCCGTCGAACCCGCGGCAAAGCATGGCCTGGTGGATCCGCTGAGCGCGATCGAGGGTGCGCAGCAGCAGTTGTCCCGCCATGTTTCCGGTCACCTTCATCCCCATGCCATGGCCGTGAAAAGAGCGGAGTGCCCGGGCTCGGACCATACGCACCGCTTCATCGATCAACACAAAGAGGTAACGGTAGAGAAAGAGCATCTGCAGGGCGAATATGCGTGGCGCCCCAAGGCGTTCCATGGCCATGCAGACCCCGGTGAAGCTGGTCGTGGCGATCAGGATCAAAGCGGCAAAGACCGTCAATCCAAAACGTAGCAGGATCGAAGAGAAAGAGATCCAGCCGCCGCTGATTTCCAGTGAGCCGATCTGTAATAAAATCTGGCGGTCGAGTAGCGGGTTGAAAACACCGATAAAAAAGGCGAAGGGCGCGGCCAGTAATAGTTTTTTAAGCAGCATGCCGGCAGGCAGGTCGGCGGCCAGTACCAGTGAAAGGGGAAATAGAACAAATGGTAGCAGGGCCGAAATCTCGTACTTGTCGAAGGAAACGACGGTGCAGACGAAGACCAGCGTGGTAATCAGTTTGGCGCGGGGGTCGAGGCGGTGGATGGCCGACTGTCCGCAGGCAAGGGTGTCAAGGGCCCCCAGGTCGAATAGGGAGGATTCTATTTTGGCCATAGTCGTCTGCCGTTGTATTGCGGTTTTTGGGGGATCAGTCTGTGTAAAGGTTCCAGTAGATTCAAGAAAAGTGCCATGTGATTCAGTTCGAGATTCGGTCTGGACGGGGTCGGGCAGACGGGATCCCGCCTTTTAGGGTTTTCGCAACCGATGCGAATGGCGGATTTGTGTCATACGATTGGATATTTCGTGCTATCGGGTGCCGGATCTTTTCTGGCCAGGCTTTAGCCATCTCCTAAGTCAGGTCTTCGCCGGTGGTTGAAGTGACTAGTTTACCATGTTTGACTCCCTTGGTACCGATCAGTTCGTCGGCCATGCGCTTGACCTCTTTGGCTTTGCCTTTGACGACTACGACTTCGAGGCAATTGTGGGCGTCGAGATGAACATGCAAGGTTGAAATAATAGCATCATGATGGCTGTGCTGATGTTCTGTGAGTTTGTCAGACAGGTCGCGGGTATGGTGATTGTAAACCAGGGTCACGGTGCCAACGGTTTCTTCATCTCCACGGGCCCATTGATCATCGACCAGGGCGTTGCGGATCAGGTCACGAATCGCTTCAGAGCGATTGCCGTAGCCTTTTTCCAAGATCAGGTCATCAAACCGTTTGAGCAAACGGTCGTCGATAGATATGCCAAAGCGGGCAAGATCGGTCATGTAAACCTCCGGGAGGATCGGTTAGTCCTTGTGTCTTTAGCACGCCCCCTGACGAAGGGTCAAGGATATTGCTTTGGTAGCGCAGTTCATCCACCGGTAATCCACAGGCTGTCCACCGGGTGCTCACAAGATCTTGTAGCTGTGCAAATAAATTTTGTCCAGATGTTGGGTTTTTTGCCTTGACTGCGGGTGGTCCTGTGCTAAGGTTCTGACGTTGACCACATTCGCTGAAAGAGGGGGGGAAATGCTCGAGTTCATTCGCAAGCGGGACGGCCGGTTGGTTCCTTTTGAAGAAAAGAAAATCGCCGGTGCGATTCAGAAAGCGGTACGCGCTGTCGGCGGTACCGACATGGACAAGGCGGGGCAGATTGCCCGGCAAGTTGTGGGCATTCTCGAAGTCATCTACAAAGACGAACGAGTGCCGACGGTCGAAAATGTTCAGGATCTGGTTGAAAAGATTCTGATCGAAAATGGCCACGCCAAGGTCGCCAAGAACTACATCCTGTACCGCAAGCAGCATGATACGCTGCGGCAAACCCGGGAGTTCATGAAACAATCGATCGAGTCGATCGATTCCTATCTCACCCAGGAAGACTGGCGAGTCAACGAGAACGCCAATATGGGCTACTCGCTGCAGGGTCTCAACAACCACATCGCGGCTAACATCACCAGCAATTACTGGCTTAACAAAATTTACCCCGCGTATATCGCCGACGCCCATCGCGAAGGATCATTTCATATTCATGACTTGGGGATGCTGTCGGTATACTGCTGCGGTTGGGATTTGCGCGACCTGTTGTTGAAGGGATTTACTGGCGCTTACGGCAAGGTCCAGAGTGGCCCGGCGGCCCATTTCCGTACCGCCCTTGGTCAGTCAGTGAATTTTTTCTATACCCTGCAAGGGGAGGCGGCCGGGGCCCAGGCTTTCGCCAATTTCGACACCCTGCTGGCACCGTTTATCCGTTACGATAATCTGAGTTATGCCGATGTCAAACAGGCGATGCAGGAATTCATCTTCAACATGAACGTGCCGACCCGGGTCGGTTTTCAGACTCCCTTTACCAACATCACCATGGACATGACCCCGCCGAAGAATATGGCGAGTGAGGCGGTCATCATTGGTGGCGAACTGAGAGATGCCACCTACGGTGAATTCCAGGCCGAGATGGACATGTTTAACCAGGCTTTCTGCGAGGTGATGATGGCTGGCGACAGTTCGGGAAGAATTTTTTCCTTTCCGATTCCGACCTACAACATTACCGCCGGCTTCGATTGGGAAAGCCCCCGTTTCAAGCCGATCTGGGAAATGACGGCCAAGTATGGCATCCCCTATTTCAGTAACTTCATCAATTCAGATATGGACCCCGAGGACGCACGCTCCATGTGCTGTCGGCTGCGTCTCGATAATCGTGAGCTGCGGCGGCGCGGAGGCGGGTTGTTCGGGTCCAATCCTCTGACCGGTTCGATCGGGGTGGTTACCCTCAATCTGCCTCGGGCGGCCTATCTGGCTGACAGTGAAGCGGCCTTTTTTACCCGCATATCCGACCTGATGCGATTGGCTTACGAATCCCTCGAGATCAAGCGCAAGCAGCTTGAGCGTTTCACCGAGGAGGGCCTCTATCCTTACAGTCGCTACTACCTGGCTGGTATTCGCGAGCGCACCGGCCATTTCTGGGACAATCATTTCTCCACCATCGGGCTGCTCGGCATGAACGAGGCCTGTCTCAATCTGGTCGGCAGCGGCATCGACACCGTGGAAGGCAAGAACCTGGCTGTTCGCACCTTGCGCTTTATGCGTGGCCAGCTCGAAGCCTACCAAGAGGAAACGGGGCACCTGTTCAATTTGGAGGCCACCCCGGCGGAGGGAACCAGTTTTCGGCTGGCCCAGCGGGATCGTAAGATGTTTTCCGATATCATTACCGCAGGTAGCGACGACCCTTATTATACCAATTCGACCCAGCTGCCGGTGGGGAGCACCGAAGACATTTTCCAGGCCCTGTCCCATCAGGACGGTTTGCAGACCCAGTATACTGGCGGCACCGTTTTTCATGGTTTTCTCGGCGAGCGAATTGAGGATTGGCGCAGTGCCCGGTTGTTGGTGAAACGGATCGCCGAAAATTTTCACCTGCCCTATTTCACCATCAGTCCAACCTTCACTATCTGCCCGGTGCACGGCTATATAGCTGGCGAGCATTTCGCCTGCCCCCATCATCAGGCGGCTTGAAATTCGTGAGGCGTGAGGCGTGAGGCGCTTTTAAATTCATTTTTATTACTCAGGGAGTTTGTGCAATGGCTACCAAGTGTGACGGCAAAACCGAAGTTTATTCAAGGGTATGTGGTTTTTTTCGGCCGGTTCAGCAGTGGAATCGGGGAAAAAAGGAAGAGTTTAAGGAGCGCACCGAATTTGTTCTAGGAACCAGTAAAAAACAAGATTGATTTTATGAATATAAAAGGATTCCAAGGGACGAGCTTGCTTGATTTTCCGGGCCGAATCGCCTCCCTGGTCTATTTTGGCGGTTGCAACCTCCGCTGTCCTTTTTGTCATAATCCTTCTCTGGTGCTCGATCCCGAACAGTATCCTGATTATCCGTTGACGGCGCTTCTGGAAGAGCTTCAGGAGCGTCGCTCTTTTATTGACGGGGTGGTGGTATCTGGTGGCGAACCGACTATTGCCAAGGGGCTTTTGCCATTACTGCGGGAGGTTAAGGGCTTGGGCCTGGAAGTTAAACTCGATACTAACGGGTTGGCGCCGGCTGTTTTGGAGCAGGCTTTTGCCGAAGGGTTGCTCGATTACGTCGCTCTTGACTTAAAGACCGCCATTGAACGTTATGGCGAACTCCACACAGGGCCGGTCGATACGACTGCGCTGCGAAAGACGATTCGATTGCTCCTGGATGGCTGTGTCGATTATGAAATTCGTACGACCTGCGTTCCCGGGTTGGTCGAAGCGGCTGACCTGTCCATCATGGGACAGGCTATTCGCGGAGCCCGTAGCTGGGTTTTGCAGCAATTTGTGGCCAGTCATGCCATGGACGAATCCCTGCATGCTTTGTCCCCTCATTCTCCAGAGCAGATTCGATCTTTCGCCGAAATCGCCGGGCCATACGCTGAGCAGGTATCGATTCGGGGATTATAGGGGAAGCCATTCCGTATTCAAGGCCGCGACGATTGTCACGGCCTTTTTTTAAGGAACGAGAGTCCCTCTGACAAGAGCTATCAAAGGCCTTTATGCCTGAGTGCTACGAAATTGCATTCGGTAACAAATAGGGTTTGACACTTTGCCCGTTTGGAGCTAGCCTGTTGTTCGTGTTACGAAACTTCAAAAAATAACAACATCGCTGATCTTGGAGATTGATTCATGCACATGGCCGACGCTTTGCTTTCCCCTGAAGTTGGCGGTACCCTGTGGGCTGCCACCGCCGGCACCATATTTTATGCCTCATACCGGTTAAAAAAAGAGCTTGACGATAGCAAGATCCCGTTGATGGGGGTTTTGGGGGCTTTTATCTTTGCCGTTCAGATGATCAATTTCACCATTCCGGCAACCGGTTCGAGTGGACATCTGGGGGGCGGGATGATTCTGGCAATATTGCTCGGCCCCTGGGCCGCTTTTCTGACCATGGCTTCGGTCTTGATCGTGCAATCGCTGTTTTTTGCCGATGGGGGGTTGCTCGCTCTGGGCTGTAACATTTTCAATCTTGGTGTCTTCCCATGCTTTATTGCCTATCCTTTTCTTTATAAGCCTTTGGCTGGCCGGCAGCCAACCTTGGGACGGATTACTGTCGCCGCTGTAGTGTCTGCTGTCGTCGGGTTGCAGTTGGGCGCTTTTGCTGTCGTGCTTGAAACCGTCGGGTCCGGGGTGTCCGATTTGCCGTTGGGCGCTTTCCTGCTGATGATGCAACCGATTCACCTGGCCATAGGGCTGGTCGAGGGGATGGTCACAGCCGTGGTCGTTACCTTCATCTGGCGGGCTCGTCCCGAAATCCTTGGCGGCGCCTCTGTGGCTATTCCTGGGCAGATGCCCTTGAAACGGGTGTTGGCTGTGTTGGTGGCCGTGGCTATCGTCACCGGTGGCGGACTTTCATGGTTTGCCTCGGAACACCCTGATGGCCTTGAATGGGCGATTGAAAGAGTGACCGGGCACGAGGAGCTTCAGTCTCCCGCCGGTGGGGTGCATGAAACTCTATCCGAAGTACAGCAACAAATCACGCTTCTGCCCGACTATGGCTACCGAAATTCGTCAGAGGATGCCTCCGTTGGAGATTCTGGCTGGCCGGCGGTTGATTCGGGTACCAGTCTCTCTGGCCTGGTCGGTGGTCTTGCGACCCTGCTGCTGGTGGCGGCCATCGGATGGTTGCTTAAAAAACGTTCGCGATTGGTTTAGAGTCCCCTGCGGGTTAACGTCATTTTAATTTGGGCCGGGCCAACGATCCACCTATGAAAAAAGCAGGCTCCTCCTCTAAGGGGGAGCCTGCTTTTTTCATAGGTGGTAGACAAATAATCTTATTGCTTCCAAGGCTGGGACTTTAACTCATTGGCGCCAGGTAGATATGAGTTGAACTTTCAGGTGTTTCTTTCGGAAACTTCAATCAGGCGCCGGCCTGCTCGTAAGTGTCAACCATCAGATTCATCTTTTGTTGGTCGAAATTTTTCAAAAGGATGTTTTTGCCGGTTTTTAAGTCTCGCCCATGTTTGTCAAAGAAGCTGAATTTCTTCCCCTTTAGATTGATCTTTTTGTTGTCGAGCTGGTCGCTTTCGTCTTTGAGGGGGAAGTGGACCAGGTTGTTTTTCCTGTGTCCTTTACCGTGTTGGATATCTATGACGGGAGTGTCGGGCTCCGGGATGGGATCAGTTTCGACACTATCGTCAGGTTCGGGAGCGGGCTCGGTGTCGACAACGTCCTCGGGAATGGAATCAGGGTTCGTGTTGACACTATCGTCGGGGTCGGCAGCGGGTTCGGTCTCGACAATATCTTCAGGGACGGGGATTGGATCCGTGTTGACATCTTCCTCAGCTTCCGGCAATGGATCGGTTTCGGTTACACCGAGTGCTTTGGCAACATCCACCCGGCCAAATCCGTAGATATTGTCATGGCCAGGAGCGCCAAGGTCCACGGCGCTGGTTTGTAGTTGCAGGCGAATATCATCGGCGATCCGTCCATCGGCGTTTGTATCCACCGCTCCCGCACCAATCAGCAGGGCGGCTGCCCCGGTGACGTGAGCGGCGGCCTGCGACGTGCCATCAAGGGAGCTGTAACCATTATCGGTCGTGGTGGAAACGATGGAAACCCCGGGTGCTGCCAGTTCGATTGCTTGGTCGTTGGCAGCAAACCAGCCCGGATTGTCATTTTCGTCGGTTCCGTTGACCGCGATCACGGAGTCGTAGGCCGCTGGAAAGGTGGCCGGATTACCACTTGTATTTCCCGCTGCCGCAATCAGCAGAATGCCTTCTTCCTGGTAAGCTCGGTCACAGGCTTGGCGCAGGCTGGTGAAGTCTTCGTTAATGCCGAGGCTCAGGTTGATAATCTCCATGCCGTTATCAATCGCCCAATCAATGCCGGCAATCACATCGCTGAGAGACCCCATACCTCCGCCGTCAAGGACCTTGACGGCATAAAGTGAGGCCTGTGGAGCCGCACCTACGACGCCGGTTCCGTTTAATTCGGCGGCAATGATGCCGGCCAGATGAGTGCCATGGCCATTGACGCTGTCGTCCATCGGGTCGTTATCGTTGTAAACCAGGTCGATCCCGCCCTGGAAGTTGTTGGTAAGCTCGGGATGAAGGTAATCTATTCCGGTGTCTAATAGGGCAATCTTGACTGTGGAGCCCACGAAACCCTCTTCGTGGCTGATTTCTCCCCCGATCTGGCGGACGCCCCAGGCTACATTGTATTCGGCCCCGATAAATGGCTCGACGGCCTGTACTACCGCATCGCTTTCGATATATGCGACCCTGGGGTCGTTTTTGAGCTTGATGATCTCAGTTTCAGGAAGAGTGACCGCCAATATGTTTAATTTTTTGAAGTGCCGGCGGACTTTCCCCTTTTTTTCGCGGACCAGGTTCTCTTCAGCCTCTCCTGTTGACTGGTGAAAGCCGATAAGTATCTTTTTTTCAACAGTCGCAGCTTTGGCTGTAAAGGGGCTTCCGGAACATAGCAGCAACACGATTATGGCCAGAGCCAGGTTGCCTCTCATAAGCAGTCTTCCTTTCTCGACAGCTTTTAAATTCATGCCTTCTGAATGGAGGTGGCGCAGGGAAACTCTCCCCTGCGCCGGGTCGAATGATCAATAATTCGACTGGCCTCTCCTTCCTATTTAATCTTCTTGTTTAGCCGGTCATTGCGGATGAGTTTGTCCTTGGTCTGGTCCTTAATGCGGTCTTTATCGCAGTCACTGGATGTGTCATTGATGCAGTCCTTGGTTTTGTCTTTACTTTTAATCTTATCCATATCCGCTGTGATTTCAGTGTTTGCGACAGCTCCAGTCGCAGTTACCAGGGTTAGGCTCTGGCCAGCAGAAGCCTCAGGCATCGAAGTAACAACCTGACTGTCTGACCAGGACAGGATCTTGCCGGGAGTGATGCCTAACAAAGCTTCGCCGGGTTGGCTACCAAACTCGGAACCGGTTACGACGACGTGGTTTTTATCTATTTGGGCCGAATTGATCTGAATGGGTGCAGCCACCGTCAGGGTCATTTTGTTGCTTAAAAACTCATTCTTTTTAACCCGCAGCTCATAGTTTCCTGTCTCGAGGGTGGAGGGGATGGGGAGCATCAGCTCTTTGGCCGTAAATGACGGTTCGGGATAGAGAATGACCACGTCATCTCCCCGGGTGATTTCGACCACCGGGGTGAACGTTTCACCTGCAGAGGTATTGACGAAACTGTCCCCGGTGACTTTGAGGGTTGCGGGTTGCCCGGCCAGCAGGACCGAAGCACTCAAGCTGGTTACAGAGGGGATGGTGGGTTCTGCAACGGTGGTGCTCTGAAAGGCGAAGAAGGTGCTCACATGACAGCCGTAGCAGTCGGGGTTGTTGCCAATGTGACCGTAGCCGCTCAGTTCGGTGCCGGGAGTGATGACCCCGTCATTGTTGGAATCGGCCTGGATATTGTGCAGAGATCCGACATCATGGCAATCTTCACATTTGCGGATCATCTGGTTACCTTCCAGGGTGAAATCGTGACACCAGGTGCAACCGGTAAGGCCGGTGCCATGGTGTGTGTCCGCGTTGCCGGCGATACCCTGAGCTTCGTCGGCCATGTGGCAGGACTTGCAGCCGCCAGCGAAACGGTCCGGGTTGTTGACCGGGTCGAGCTCGACGCCGCCGGGGAGCGGAGTGAAGGACGTGGGCGTATAGCTGGGGATATAGTGGCCGTCGTCAAAGTCGGCCACAAAACTTCCGTGGCAGTCAGAACAGTGGCGGGCCAAGGCGGCAGCCGTGGTGTGATGGGGGGAACTTTCGTGGCAAGCGGTGCACTCGCGGAACTCATCGAAGGTACCATCGGTAATGGAGTGACATTCGAAACAACCGAAGGTGGGGGTAACCAGGGCATGGTGTCGTTCGACCTGGCTGCCGACATGGCATTGCTGGCAAAATTCACGATCAACGTCAGGTGTGGTGAAGTCGATGGTCGCGTCAAAAAGTCCCAGGGCCTGGTTGGCCGGGGGTGGGGGGACGTCCGCTATTGCGGTTCCGGCAAGTGACAGAAATACCATGGTCAAGACAAGGCTGATCTTCTTCATTTTTTTTCTCCTCACTGTTCATTTTAGCGAATCGGTTACGGGCCTGGCGGGTAACCGTTGTTTCCTGGATGGACTCACCCCCTTCCTGCGGCATCGAATCAATGACCACCGACGTTTTGATGGGTGCCTTTGTGCGCTGCAATAAAAGACTATTGCCCGTTTTCAGCGTTGTTTTGGAGGTATGGTTCGATGATCTGATTAAGGTATGGTTATCTACCGCCAGCAATTGAAGAAGTCTAATTTTGGCAGAGGGTATGTCAAGTCAGTTGTAAAATTAAAATAAATAAAACACTAATTAAATCAGTTGTTTGGTGCGGACCTTGGGGAGGGGGTAGTCGGGAGAAGTAGTCACCAGGCGGGCGCAGGGGACGGGCGCGAGCATGTCGCCGGTGCGAAGTTGCTGGTGGTTCCAGCGGTTTTCGTTCTGCAGTGGAAAGGCCAGAAATATTTTGGAAGGAGGACTGGCCAGATTAGTGGTCGACCAGTTCTTTTTTTTTTCGGTCCTCGGCTTTTCGCCAAGAGCCGTTGGCAAAGCACAGCGGCGCAATGCGGGCATAGGCTCCCTGTGTTCCCATGGCCCGGGAGCGGGCCATGGAAAAGAGCAGTCGATCCGGATTGATGCGGGACGGTTCGGGGATGCGGCGGCAGAGGTCTCGCCTCAAGGGGCCCGATGCGGTCGAGAAATCGACTTTGGGAGATAATCCTTTTATGTCGAAATTATTGATCCGGCCATTTGTGGCAGATCAGGCAGCGGGCGATTGCGCTGTGATTCTGGTCTTTTGGGAGGGGGGCCGGGCCCTCGGGTTTGTGGCATTCGCCGCAGAACTTTTCAGCGGCCATTTTCCCGTCACTCTGGACCACGGCAAGGTATTGCTTGTGGTTGTCGTCGTAAGGAATCCGGGCGGTTTTGATGTCGCCCGAAATCAGGTAAAAAACACCGAAGACGGCTGCGACAATAGCCAGAAAGGTTAAATCGCGTTTTTTTAATGACATGGTTGCCTCATGTTGGTTGGTGAGCGTTTCTCAGGCTTCGGTGTTTCGGGTGCATCCAACCCTCCTCGCCTGGCTCGCTGCGGCCGCCGGACTGGTCAGCCTCTTGGCCGAATTGGTGGGCCAGGGTTTCCGGGGCCTGTTCGTAAAGGTAGGCGCAGGGGAGGGTGATTGTAACTCTTGCTAGAATTTAAATCTGAAAAAAACTGTAATTATTCGGTTTTGATGAACAAAAAATAAATGGTGAGCAATACAATTGTAGCTCCGATTGTGACGAAAAGAACAATGGAGTCGACGCTGAAGGCGCCGGTGGTTTTTTCGTGGTCCAGGGTATAGACAATCAGACCGGTCAGGGCCGAAACGGAAAACAGTGTGACCAGCAACATGCGCCAGCGCAGGAGCAGGGCCACCACCGCCAGCAGGCCGATGCCCCCTAGCAGCCAGGGGTTTTGCAGCAGGTTGGTCAGGTCGAGGTTCCTCAGGTAATCAATAACCTTGGCGGTTTCGAAGCGCTGCAAGAATTCTATAATCTGAGAATAGTTCATGAAAAACCCCGCTGGTCTGAGATTTTAATCTTTCTTTACCGCATCGTCAAAACATACCAGCTTTTTTGTCTAAAGGCAAAGCCCAAAAACCCAGCCTGGCCTTGACTTTCACCGGGGTCTTAACTACTATCAAAAACTTGTTTCTAATTACCTGGAAAGAAGATTAAAGCCTTGTCTGAACGTGCGATTGGAGTATTTGATTCCGGGGTTGGCGGACTGACCGTTCTCAAAGAGATGGTGCGTCTGCTGCCCGGTGAAGAATTGGTTTATCTGGGGGATACCGCTCGTGTTCCCTACGGCACCAAGAGCCCGGGGACGGTGTTGCGCTATGCTCTGGAAGCGGCGGCTTTTCTGGTCGAACAGCGGGTCAAGATGCTGGTGGTCGCTTGCAATACCGCTTCATCGGTCGCCCTGGCCGAACTGGAAGAGCGTTTCAGTCTGCCGGTGGTGGGGGTGATCGAGCCAGGAGCGCGCAAGGCGGTGGCGGTGACTCGCAATCGCCGAATCGGCGTGATCGGCACCGAGGGAACGATTGCCAGCGGTGCTTATACCCGAGCCCTTCAGGCCCTGGATCCGTCCATTGAGGTATTTTCCGTCCCCTGCCCACTCTTTGTGCCCCTGGCCGAGGAAGGTTGGGCAGAACACCCGGTGGCCTTGTTGACCGCACGGGAATATCTGGCTCCTCTGATGGAAAAAAGTATAGACACCCTGGTTCTCGGTTGCACCCATTATCCGTTGTTGAAGAATACTCTGCGTCAGGTACTGGGGGATGGGGTGGCGCTGGTCGACTCGGCCGAAGAAACCTCCCGTACCGTGGAGGCCATGCTGAACGGGCGTAAGCTGCCGCGACAGAGTTCCCCGGGGCAGCCGCGTTTTTTTGTGACCGATATCCCGACCCGTTTTATCCGCGTCGGTGGCGCGTTCCTCGGCCATCCGCTGCGGGGGGTGACGCAGGTGTCACTGGACTGAGGGCGTGAGGGAGTGAGGAGTGAGGAGTGAGGAGTGAGGAGTGAGGAGTGAGGAGTGAGGAGTGAGGAGTGAGGAGTGAGGAGTGAGGAGTGAGGAGTGAGGAGTGAACAAGCAAAACAGGGACTTTCTGCCCCCTTACCCCGAACTTAGAACTTAGAACTTCGAACTTAGAACTTAGAACTTAGAACTTAGAACTTAGAACTCCGAACCCCGAACCGATGCAAGAAACTGATAACCTATGTGCCGTGTCGGCTTCCGTTTTGATCGGTTGTCCCCGAGTGTTGCCTGTTACGGAGGTGTTCCATG
>JBFHFM010000072.1:0-12757 GCA_041583595.1 Trichloromonas sp.
AACCCGTCGAACCCGTCGAACCCGTCGAACCCGTCGAACCCGTCGAACCCGTCGAACCCGTCGAACCCGTCGAACCCGTCGAACCCGTCGAACCCGTCGAACCCGTCGAACCCGTCGAACCTTTCCCAGCAGCGATGGAATGGGTCGCCAGGATCAGTGAAGTCGCTAGCATCCAAAATAGTGCTTTTCGAACGATTCTTTTCATGAAGTTCTCCATCCCTGTTGGCTATTAACGAAGTGATCGGGTTGCTTGTTTTCAGGTTTCTATGGGGGGGGCTATTTGCTTCGGGAATTAATTTAAAATTTAAACGTTCAGGCCTCTCCGCACGATCTCCTTTTTTGCCCTTTTTGCCTTCGAAGGCCATCGGCTTCTATTCTGCGCCCTGTTCACGGGCAGCTGATAATGGTTGATAGTTAATCAAGATTGGTTTTCTTACATATATCGTCGATTTGTGTTCTGTCAACTAAGTAGCTGAAAAACAATACTTATTAGCCTTATTTTGAGGGGTCGTTGTTTCGGACCGTGGGAATTGGGGCCTTCCGGTTGATTCCTAAGAGCGAGGGGGGGCACGCCGTTGAGTATGCATGCCGGTTGCAGATTTACTATTTTTTGCTAAATATTTAGAACATAGACTGCTTTCACCTGACTCCTGTGGGTGTTTTTATGCAATTTAATCCCGTCGTTATCGCCACCAGAGCCGAAAAGCCGGCGTGGTATTTATTGACCGCGTCCTATGCACAGCCCTGTCTGCGCATGGCCCTTTGGCAGCTCGCAGCCACACTCATTCCCTATTTTTTGCTTCTGGCCCTGATGGTTCAGACCGTGCGCCGCGGGTATCCCTACTTCGTCACGTTGGCGCTGGCCCTGGTTGCTTCCGTCCTGCTCCTGCGGATCTTTATTTTTTTTCATGATTGCACCCACGGAGCTTTTCTTCCGAGCCCTCGGTGGAATCGTAATGTCGGGTATTTGTGCGGTTTGCTCACCTTTACCGCCTTTCACGACTGGCGGCGCAGCCATGCCGGTCATCATATTTCCGCCGGGGACCTGGACCGCCGCGGTGTCGGCGATATCTGGACCCTGACCGTCGCCGAGTATCGGGCCGCTCCGTTCTGGCGGCGGCTCGGCTATCGGCTGTACCGTCATCCCCTGGTTACTCTTGGTTTCGGACCCACCTACTATTTTCTGCTGCGCAATCGCTATCCTTCCAACGTGGCGAAAAAGAAGGAAGTTCTCAGTGTCATCGGCATCGACCTCGCCCTGCTGGCCATTGCCGTGGTAGCGAGCTTGACCATTGGCCTGCAAACCTATCTGCTGGTGCAGTTGCCGGTTCTGGTGTTGGCCGCGACCGCTGGTATCTGGCTTTTCTATGTTCAGCACCAGTTCCAGGGGGTTTATTGGGCCAGGCACAAGTTGTGGGATCCCTGGCGGGTGCCTCTGGAAGGGTGTTCGTACTACCGGTTGCCGAAGTTTCTGCAGTGGTGTTCTGGAAATATTGGTTTCCATCATGTCCACCATGCGCGACCCGGCATTCCGAATTACCGGCTGCAGCAATGTCACGAGGGGGTTGCGGAACTGCGGGCAGTAAAGCCTCTGGGGCTGGGTGAGAGCCTGAAGTCGCTGCGTCTGAATCTTTGGGATGAGGAGCAGGGGAGGCTGGTCAGTTTTCGCGAGGTCAGCCGGTGCGCCCGGTAGTTCAGAAATCCCTCTAAGGGGGGACGGTCTCTCTCTGAAGTACAGATCTTCCTTAGGGTTTCTCGTGTTGCGAATTAACTGCCCGGGACTCTGGAAAACGTTTCATATCCTTTCGGCACACTGGCAACCTGACTCCCGGTCACTTCGATGGCTGTCCCCTGTCCGAATCAATCCCCCACTCAAATATGGCAGGTTTTTAACTTGTTTCGTACGCCCTGAGAGGTTATAGTCCGCGTCTTTTGCCGTGTGATTTCCACGCGGATCCAATGATTTAAAGGTAAAGTATGTTCGAATTTATTGTTAGAAAAAGCACTTCCTGCAAGGCCGATATTCTCTCCGGCCTGACCGTGGCCCTGGCCCTGGTTCCCGAGGCGGTCGCCTTCGCCTTTGTGGCCGGCGTCGAGCCGCTGGTTGGCCTTTATGCAGCATTTATGGTTGGTCTGATCACTGCCGCTATCGGTGGTCGTCCCGGAATGATCTCCGGCGCCACCGGCGCATTGGCGGTGGTTATGGTGACCTTGGTTGCCGAGCATGGCGTCGAATACCTCTTTGCTACAGTGGTGCTGATGGGAGCGATCCAGATCGGCGCAGGGGTGCTGCGCCTGGGCAAGTTTATTCGCCTGATTCCCCACCCGGTGATGCTCGGCTTCGTTAACGGACTGGCGATCATTATCTTTCTCGCCCAGCTTGGGCAGTTCAAGATTGCCGATGCCGAAGGGGCGATGCAGTGGATGCAGGGGCCGGCCCTCTTCATGATGCTTGGGCTGGTGGCGCTGACCATGGCCATCATGTACTTCCTGCCTAAGCTGACGACGGCATTCCCCTCGGCCTTGGCCGCGATTCTGGTGGTCACCGCCCTGGTTCACGGTCTCAATCTCGACACCCGTACCGTTGGCGATCTGGCTTCGGTTTCCGGTGGTCTGCCGTCTTTCCATATTCCCATGATGGACTTTAACCTGGAAAATCTTCGGATTATTCTTCCCTATGCGGTTATTCTTGCCGCTATCGGTCTGATCGAGTCGTTGATGACCCTGTCCCTGATCGATGAAATCACCGAGACGCGTGGTCGCGGCAATCGCGAGTGCATCGGCCAGGGGGTTGCCAACGTCGTCACCGGCTTCTTCGGCGGTATGGGCGGCTGCGCCATGATCGGGCAGAGCATCATCAATATCAACTCCGGCGGTCGCGGCCGCCTCTCCGGGATCACCGCGGCCCTTTGCCTGCTTGGCTTCATCGTCTTTGCATCAAGCCTGATTGAGATGATTCCGTTGGCGGCGCTGACCGGCGTGATGTTTATGGTGGTGGTTGGCACCTTCGCCTGGTCGACCTTGCGCATTTTGCATAAGATCCCCCTTAGTGACGCCCTGGTGCTGGTGCTGGTCTCTGCGGTGACTGTCTTCACCGATCTGGCCATTGCCGTCGGCGTCGGCGTCATTGTCTCGGCGCTGGTCTTTGCCTGGCAGAACGCCCGGCGGATCTATTCTGAAATCTCTGTCGATACGAATGGGACCAAAACCTACCGACTGCACGGACCCCTCTTTTTCGGTTCGGTGCGCTCCTTTCACGATCAGTTCTCTCCCGCCGAAGATCCTGACGAGGTGGTGATCGATTTCCGCGGCTCGCGGGTCTGCGACCACTCGGGGCTTGAGGCGGTGAATAGTCTTACCGAGCGTTACCTGGCACAGGGGAAAAAATTGCGCCTCAAGCACCTCAGCGCCGAGTGTCGGGAGTTGCTAGATAAAGCAGGCAGCATGATCGAAGTGAATGTCATCGAAGATCCCCGATATCGCGTGGCCGTGGACAAATTGGCGTAGAGCAACATTCTCTCTCTACAAAACAGCAATGGGTGGCCTGGTGGTCGCTCATTGCTGTTTTGCAGCGGATCTTCCTTCCCATGCGGGTCACCGCGCTCCCGGTCGTAGCGGGGAACGTTTACTTGGCCATGATGTTAGGACAGGAGAGCTTGGCGGTGCACACTCTATGTTCGCCTCGCTCTATCCATTCTTGGGTAAAATACTGCCGTGCTGGTATTTTGTGTCTTTTGAAGCCTTCTGGCTATTATGTACTGCCTTGGCAGTATTATAGTTGACGAGGGCTTTTTTCTGATATAGATACTGTCTAAACGTATCTATGCGGAGAGAGAAATGCCTAAAACCATCAAGCCAATGCCAACGCCGGTGCAGAGCGGTCCCCTCGATGCCGAGACTGTGGGGAAGTTCATTCGTGCCCGCCGGACCCAATCAGGGCTGGGGATGCATGAAGCGGCAGCCTTTTGCGGGGTCGCAGTCGATACCCTGACTAAGATCGAGACGGCAAGAGGAGACGTTAAGCTCTCCAGCATCCTGAGGGTTTGTCGCATGCTTGGTATCCATCTTACCGTTGAGTCATGGGAGGAGTAATGGCGGAGACCCTGTCAGTTTTCCTGAATCGCGAACCCCTCGGTTGGCTCACTCTTGTGGGCGAGGACGATCGCTACGGTTTGGAGTATGTCGGGTCATGGCTCGAAGGCCGGGGGTATGCCATCTCGCCCCATCTCCAGCCCGGTGAGTGCGCATCCGAGGTGGTGAAGCGCTTTCTCTCCAACCTCCTTCCGGAAGGGAAATGGCTTGAAGAACTTTCGGTCGATCACCAGATTTCGAAGAGCAATATCTTTGGCCTGATTGCATTGATCGGTGGGGAGACGACCGGAGCGCTGACCTTTCAATATGACGGCACGGATCAGGAACCTCGACCAACCGCGTTCCGTGAGGTCGGCGCAGGGGAATTGACGGATCGGATTGCGCAGCGCCAAAGGATCTCCATAGCCACCTGGGACGGTAAACCAAGGCTTTCGGTCACTGGCGTTCAAGACAAGCTGCCGATCATGATCAGACCCGACGGCGCAATGGGGTTCGGCGAAGGGAATCTGGCTTCGACGCATATTCTGAAGTTTGGCCGTCGACCGGATATGCACATGGTGATCAATGAGTTCATCTGCATGAAACTGGCGGAGTTGGTCAAGTTGCCGGTTGCCAAGGTTTCATTGCAGCGCTTCGGGGAACCGGTTCTGGTCGTCGAGCGTTTTGATCGACGCCGGCTCGAGGATAAGGTCGATAGGTTGCATCTGATCGATGGCTGCCAGATGCTCGATCTGCCACCCACCTACAAATATGAGCGTCCTTTCGGCACGTCAGGCGAAGGTGCCCGCATCAGGACCGGGGTCAGCCTGCCGAAGCTCTTTGCCGCAAGCCGCAACTGCCGTATTCCGGCCATGGCCCTCAGAGATCTGCTGAACTGGACGCTCTTCCAGCTTCTGATCGGCAACAGCGATGCGCACGGAAAGAACATCTCGTTCTTTGTCGGCAAGGCGGGGATCGACGTCGCGCCGAGCTACGATCTGCTGAACATCGACATCTATGGGGATGAGTTTGAGCGGGATTTGGCTCTGGCGATCGGAGACGAGTTTGTCGCCGAAAAGGTTATGCCGTATGACCTGGCGGAATTCAGTGAAGCAACCAAGCTGCCGCTACGCCAGGTTGCAACCTGTCTGAAAAATCTCTGCACGGCGACTCTGGGGCGTATGGGGAGTCTGCCGTTGGGTGATGTTCGGACCGGAGATGAGATGGATTTTGCCCAGGATCTGATCGAAAAGCTCAAGGGGAATGCTGAGCGGCTCCTGGCGATGGCCATCGAGCTCCCGCATGTCAGGCTTTGACCTGATTGTGTGAGATCTCAATCGGAGAAGTTGTTTAATTGAATAACTGGGGAGTGTCCCTCTTTTATTCTGGCGATGGCCATCGAGCTCCCGCATGTCAGGCTTTGACCTGATTGTGTGAGATCTCAATCGGAGAAGTTGTTTAATTGAATAACTGGGGAGTGTCCCTCTTTTATTCTTGGTGCCGGTCAGGTTGCAAGGGGTGAGATCAAAGATGTTGCTCGATTTGTGATTGAATTAGTTGTATATTTCTTCCGTTACCTTAAACCACAAGGAGGATATCAATGAGTGTTGCGGAAAAGGTTCTGGACATCATGCGTAAGGCAGGCGAACCGCTTAATGCCGGGAAGATCGCCGAACTTGGCGGGCTCGATCGCAAAGAGGTTGACAAGGCGATGGCTCAGCTGAAGAAAGAGGAGAAGATTGTTTCGCCCAAACGTTGTTACTGGACGGCGGCCTAGGTCGGCGCGCAATAGCGAATCGGACAAATATAAATACCGCCATAAATCGACGGGGTTTGTATTTGTCCCTCAGACCTGGATGATTGGTGTGAATCTCAACGATCTTGGGGACGCCGATAAGGGGGCATGCTTGGCAATAGGAGATTCTTTTCCGCTTTCCTGCATAACCCTGCAAATCCCGACTGCCTTATCCTGGCGGCATGGGGCCGCGTGGTGGCGGAAATGAGACTGGTTGCCTGAGAGAAGTAACTGAGGACTTCTCTGAATTCCCTTCGGGAAAAAGAATTTTCTGACCTGATAACAGCCCTGAAACGGGATCAATTTTTTCGACAACCCAGATAATAAAAGAGGCACGCATGACACGTATCGGCACCCCCCTTTCCCCAACGGCAACCAAAGTCCTGCTTTGTGGCTCAGGTGAGCTGGGCAAGGAAGTCGTCATAGAGCTCCAGCGCCTTGGGGTCGAAGTAATCGCCGTCGACCAGTATCCCAATGCTCCTGCCATGCAGGTCGCTCACCGCAGCTACGTTGCCTCTATGCTTGACGGCGCGGCTCTGCGTGAAATTATCGAAAAGGAAAAGCCCGATTACATTGTTCCTGAGGTCGAGGCGATTGCCACCGATACCCTGGTTGCCCTCGAAAACGAAGGCTTTACTATCATTCCGACCGCTCGCGCCACCAGGCTGACCATGAACCGCGAAGGAATCCGCCGCCTTGCCGCCGAGGAGCTGGGCCTGAAAACTTCCCCCTACCGCTTTGCTGAAACCTTTGAGGAGTTCAAGTCTGCTGTAGAAGTCATCGGCGTCCCCTGCGTGGTCAAACCCATCATGAGCAGCTCAGGCAAGGGGCAAAGTGTCGTTAGAAGCGAAAGCGATATGGAAAAATCCTGGCAATACGCCCAGGAAGGCGGAAGAGCCGGCAAAGGAAAAGTGATCGTCGAAGGGTTTGTTGATTTTGACTACGAAATCACCCTGCTGACCGTGCGTCACAAAGGCGGAACCTCCTTTTGCCAGCCTATCGGGCATCTGCAGGTCGACGGCGACTACCGTGAATCGTGGCAGCCCCAACCGATGAGCGAAATCGCCCTGGCCGAGTCGCAGAAAATTGCGGCCGCCATCACTGAGGCTCTCGGCGGCCGCGGAATCTTCGGCGTGGAACTCTTCATCAAGGGAGATACGGTTTATTTCAGCGAAGTCTCCCCTCGACCCCACGATACTGGCCTGGTCACCTTGATCTCCCAGGATCTTTCCGAGTTCGCCCTGCACGCCCGGGCCATCCTCGGCTTGCCGGTGCCGGCTATCCGTCAGCATGGCCCCTCGGCTTCGAGCGTTATCCTGGTAAAAGGGGAATCGCAGCAGGCTTCCTTCGCGGGCCTCGAAGCGGTGCTGGCCGAACCCGATACCGATCTGCGCCTGTTCGGAAAACCCTTCGTCAAGGGACAGCGGCGCATGGGGGTTGTGGTCGCTCGCGACGAAAGCATCGAAAAGGCCCGTCAAAAAGCGGTCCGCGCCTCCGAATCGATCAAGGTCACCCTCTGAGCCATAAAAATAGGGACACTCCCCTATTTCTTATTTTTCAGGGACAAGAAATGGAGCGGAGACCCGTGTCCTGCGGGTTTTCGTTTCAAGTTTTCTTGAGTTGGGGGACGTTTGTCGCAAGAGGTAGCAGAGCAACCAAGCGGTATACATTTGCCTTATCCCTGCCGCGTCGTTATAATCCCGCCGCCCGAAAAATAATAACTTCTCAAGGAGTACCCCCCCCATGGTCAAGAATATCCTCGGCCGAAGCCGCTACCTCATCCTCATCGCTGTCGCCGGCGCCTTCCTCGCGGCTACTGCCCTGCTGGTCTACGGCGGCATCGAAGTCATCGTCCTGATCAAGCAGGCGATCACCTACGGCGAAATCTCGCAGAAGGGGGCGAAGGCTTTGGCGCTGGCCTTCATCGAGGTGGTTGACCTCTTTTTACTCGGCACAGTTTTCTACATTGTCGCCCTCGGTCTCTATGAGCTTTTTATTGACGACACCCTGGCTCTGCCGCATTGGCTGGAGATCCACGACCTGGACGGGCTGAAGAATAAGCTTGTCGGGGTGGTAATCGTCGTGCTCGCGGTCACCTTTTTAGGCCAGGTGGTGACCTGGGACGGCGTGCGCGATCTCTTTGGCTTTGGCGCGGGCATCGCTTTGGTCATCGCGGCGCTGACCTGGTTTCTGGGCAGCAAGGGGAAGAAAGGGCAAAAATAGGGACACTCCCCTATTTCTGTATCTGCCGGTAATAAAAAGGAAAGAATATGAAGAGGGGGACATGCGTTTATCTGTTTCCTGGAAATCCCTGGATCGATTTCTAAATTCAAAGGGCGGCCAGTTTGGCCGCCCTTTGTTTGTCTGGTGCTTGAGTTTGACGCGGTGCAGTTTCAAGAATAGTAATCGTTGGTCATGGCAACCGGTTCGGCGGCGACCTGAACCGGTTCGCCAAGATAGTTGAGGTAGCCGAAGGCCAGTCCGAGCAGGTCGGCTACGCCGCCCATGGTGAGGTTGCTGCAACGATATTCGTTGTTCAGTTGCTGCAGCAGTGGCACCGGATCTTTGCCTTGTGCAAGCAGCAGCTCAATTCTTTGGCCATCGCGGCGCAGGCGCTCCAGGCCCGGTTGTCCACAGCGGTGCAGGGCGGTGGTATCTTCGACATGCTGCATCAGCGCCGCGAGCATGGCAAATGCGGCCCGCAGTGGATCGCTCCAGCGGGCGATGCTGGCATGCCAGGCCGGCAGGGCGATATCGAAGAGGCCGGGGAGGCCGGCCAGGGCTTCGGCCAGAATGCCGCCGACCCGGTAGTTTTGCCGGGCCGTTGCGCCGTTACTGGCCGCCGGGGCTTGCAGGGCGATGATTTCTGCGGCTACCGCGGCCACTGCGATGCGCAGGGATTCAAGCTTTCCGTCGGTTGCGCGCGCGCGCGCCGTGAGCAGCAGACCGCCGAGAAAGATCACCCCCTTGTGGGTGTTGGTCGCGAGGCGGCTCAGCATGCGCTCTTCCGCACTACGGCCGAGGGAAATCAACTCGAAGCTGGTTGCCCCTGCGGCCAGGGCGCAGGTCAGTTCTTCGAAATAGATTCCTATCAACTCGATGGAGGCGACCATTTTGGGCAGTGAGAGGTCGGCGTGGGAGCCACTGTCCCAAAGATCGACTAACCCCGGTTTGGGGGTGAGGTAAAGCTCGGCCGTCAGCCCCTGCAGCAGGGCTGCGGCGAGGGCTTCAGTAGCTGAATTGGCGCAGCAGTTCATGGGCTTTGTTTACCAGTTCGATATGGGGATGGCGAGTCAGGCGAATGCATTCTTTGGCCGGAGCGTCGCAGATCAGACAGCGGCGTTGTTCTAGCTGCAGGGCTTCGCGGTCGACGGCTGTGCCGATGGCGTTATAGACATCGGCGTCGAGCAGGCGCGAGACGGGGAACGAGGTCTCCAGCTCGATGCAGCCGCGTTTGAGCAGATCGGGGTCGACCGGGCCGGTGAAAATGGCGTAGGGGCCCAGAATATCCTCTCCGGTAGCCGTTTCGCTCAGTTCCGGATAGGCCACCAGCAGGCTCCGGTGGGCCCAGCGAAAGAGCCGCTGGGCTCCCGGGGGGCACTTGTTGTCGCCGGGGATGCCGAGGGAGAGGAGCAGGGTCGCAGTCTTCTCCAGGGAGAGGGCCTGTTCCAGGGCCACCTGACGGGCATCGCGGGCGGCGAGGAGGTCAGTCTTTAACTCGGCGTACCACATCGATGATTGTCCCGTCGCGATATTCGATTAACGCCACCACCTTGTCCTCGAATTCCAGAGGACGGGGGCGGCCGGTGATCTGGTAGATTTCCTGCTGCAACTCACGGATGTCTTTTACCGGTACCTTGCGTCGCAGCAGTTCCTGTTTGAGTTCGGTGTGTTTGTCGTTGACGGCGATGCCGCGCTCGGTCACGACGATGTCTACCGTTTCTCCAGGGGTGGTGATGGTGGTGACTTCGTCCTTGACGATCGGCAGCCGGCCGCGGATCGATGGCGCGACGATGATCGCCAGCTTGGCCCCGGCGGCGGTGTCCGAGTGGCCGCCGGTGTTATGCAGCAGGTAGCCGTTGCTTTCGGTGTTGACGTTGACGTTGAAATTCACGTCGACCTCGGTGGCGCCGAGAATGACGGTGTCGAGTCGGTTGACCACCGCTCCGGCGTTGAAGGGGTTGGCGTACATGTCCGCCGAAATTTCCATGTGGTTGCGATTGCGTCCCATCGATTCGACCGCTTTGAGGTCGAAGCACTGTACATCGAAGAGGCTCTGAAAGAGCCCTTCTTCAAGCATGTCGACGAAATAGCCGGTGATGCCTCCGCAGCCAAAGCTCCCTTTTATTTTCTGGTCACGCATCATCCGTCGCACGTGATCGGCCACCGCAAGAGAGATGCCGCCGCTGCCGGTTTGAAAGGAAAAGCCATCGCGTAACAGCCCTGAGGCGTCGATGACCTGGGCGGCGTACTTGGCGATCAACAGTCCGACCGGGTCGCTGGTGACCCGGGTGGTGGTTGAGACGATCTTTTTCGGGTCGCCAAGGCTGTCGATGGTGACGACATAGTCGATCAGAGTCTGGGGGATGGAGATCGGGCTGGCGGGATAGGGGACCAGATTGTCGGTCACGGCGATGACGCAGCGGGCATGCTCGGCGTCGGTATGGGCGTAACCGAGGCTGCCGCAGGCCGAGGGGCCGAAGAAGCCGTTCATGTTGCCGTACTCGTCGCAGCAGGGCGCGGCGATAAAGGCGACATCCACTGGCACTTCGCCGCTGATGATGGAGCGGGCGCGGCCGCCGTGGGTGCGTACGATGATCGGGCAATCCAGCTCGCCTTTTGAGACAAGCTCACCAATCGGGCCGTTGACGCCGCATTCCAGCGCAGTGATCACTCCTTTTTCGATAAAGGGGATGATTTCTGCATGCACCGGATGCACCGAGCTTGAGGCGATGCGGATATCTCGCAGGCCCATGGCGTCAAGTTCCCGCACTACCATGCCGAGCAGAACATCGCCGTTGCGCAGATGATGGTGGGTGGCGATGGTCATGCCGTCGCGCAATCCGGCGGCTTCCATCGCTTCGCGGAGGGAAGCGAGGAGTTTGCGCTGTCCCGGGTTGACCCGGCGCAAGGGGCGTGGTGCGACATGTCCTTGCGGCACCAGTGAAAAGGGGTCGCGATAGGGGGTCAGGTCCTTGCCGTTGAACTGGGTGGGGATGAGCCGGCCCAGGCTATTTTTCACCATAGATCACCTCTTCGTCGAAATCGATATCGATCAGGCCGTGAGCCTTGGCCGTTTTAAGGACGCGCATCGCCCGCTTGACCACCGGCGCATCGACCATCTTGCCGTTTAAGGAGATGACCCCGGTGCCCATGCTGCGGGCGCGCTGGATCGCGTCGACCACCTCCAGGGCGTAGTCGACCTCCGCCTGCTTGGGGGCGAAGACTTCGTGAACGACGTCGATCTGTCGCGGGTTGACCAGTGACTTGCCGGTGTAGCCGAGGGTCTTGATCAGCTGGGTCTCGCGGCGCAGCCCTTCCATGTCGGAGACATCGGCAAAGATGCTGTCGATGGCCTGGATCCCCGTGGCCTTGGCGGCCCAGATAACCCGCGTGCGGGCGTGGAAAAGCTCCTCGCCGGTCTTGGTTCGTTCGATTTCCAGATTGGCTGTGTAGTCCTCAGCGCCGAAGGCCAGGGCGATGATGCGTTTGGAGCAGCGGGCGATTTTTACCGAGTTGATGACTCCGGCGGCGCTTTCGATCGAAGGCAGAATCTTGAAGCGACCGATCTCCACGTCCAATTCTTCTTCGAATTCGGTCAGCAGGGTGTCGAGACGCTCGACGATCTCCGGGGTGTCGGCTTTCGGCAGTCGGATACCATCGGGGAGGGCTGGCAGCACCTCTTTGAGGTCGAGCAGTGCCCATTTGCTGTCGAGGGGGTTGATGCGGATAATGACTTCTTTATTGCGCTGTTGCCAGCCTTCAAGGAAGCGTCGAACCAACACCCGGGCGGCGTCTTTTTCGCTGTAGGGAACAGCGTCTTCGAGGTCGATGATAACGCTGTCGCAATCGAACATCGGGATATTCTGCAGCATCGATGGCATGTTTCCCGGAACATAGAGCAGGGTTCGGCGCAGGCGGAATTCGGTCATGGCAATGACTCCTCGTCGATGTAAATAGTCGCAACGCCGCCGCTCTTCGATGTGTGGCGTTCTATCCCTTCGACCATGACTTCGGTCAGGATGATTTCGCAGGTGGCAAAGACCTCGGCATCGAAGAGATGTCCGCCGAGCACTTCCCCTGAAGATTTGCTGACCATGATGTGCAGGTGGCTGTCGACGTTGCCGCTTTCGTCGGGAAAGAGGTTGCCCTCCAGGCCACAGAGCTCCAGCGGTCCCTCTATTTCGTGGACCTGCATTCGTGGCGGGGTGATGGGTCGCTTGGCGCCGGTTTTAATGCCACGGAAACACACATTCTTCAGTGAGCCGACCGCTGAAATAATTACCGCGTTTTTTAGTCCGGTTTCGTTGGCGAATCGCACCAGTTGTTCGCAAATCCGCTGTCCGGGACTGATCTTGATAATGAAACGTCGCCCCTGTACGTATTCTTTATACCAGATGCCGTCCATCTTATCCCTCCATGGTGCGCTGCAGAGCCGCTTCCAGGCGTGCCTCTATGGCGTAATCAAGGGCGCCGCGATCGATGACGCGCACCGCGCCGGCAGTGACGTTGAAGCGGGATAGAACCGCCTCGATCCGCTGCCGGATCAAATGCTCGAACTGGCGCTTTACCGTCGATTCAATGGAGATGGAGAGCTCTGCAGCCGGTTCTAGAAAAACCATAAGGTCGCTCGATTGCATGGTGCCGGCCTGCACCTTTTTGCGTATTTCC
>JBFHFM010000073.1:0-12757 GCA_041583595.1 Trichloromonas sp.
CACCTGTTCGATCAGGCCGGCGGCCCGCACGAAAGTGGTCGAGGCTCCGAGGTATTTTGGCTGGTCGATCACCAACGTCGTCACCACCACCGACAGCACCGCCAGGACACCAACCAGCGCCCCGGCCAGATAGGGGTTCCAGCGTGACGCAAAAACGGAAAAATTCATGTTTATCCTCCTTGGGTTTATGATTACCAATTATATACATACAATAATCCTTTATCAGGCCATTCCCCCTTTTGCAAGCAATATAAAAGTTGGATGAATTCAGGCGTCAGTACGGTGAAGAGTTGAATCGTCATGAGGGATGGATCAACGAGCTGTTGGCCAGGTAACCTTGGTATTTGCCGCCAGTGACGAAAAGCACAACAATGCCGTTACACTTAAGGCATATCTGTAAGATGGGGGATCATCTGATTCTAAAAAATAAACGAGCGGGCACTTCTTCAGGAAGGCCCGCTCGATTTAGTTCCTGTCAGTGATTATGAGGAGACTGAGGCACCTCGACCCGATGGGGGGCGCCATGAACGACTTGGGCGATCCCTTCGACGTAATGTACGCAGGTCACATAGGCCTCGACGTACTCGCGGCTGACTTCGTTGTTAAATGTTCAAAAGAGCAGAAATTTCTTTCTGGATTTCACTCATATCAATCTTGGCCTCATCGATTTTTGCCCCCCAAGTTTTAAGCCCACCGGTCACCTCCAGGTAAATCTGTCCCGCCGATTGTTTTGTCTTAGCGGCAACAAGGGTGGCCAAAATCATTTCTGGATTTGAGACCCCTTGCATTCGGAGATCTGCCCGTTCAACTTCGGGCAACAACCGGAAACGGGTAAACAGGTCATCGACGACTAACTGGGCCAATCGCTCGTCAGGGGCCTGACTCTTGACGGCGCTTGAGACGTTCGCACCCAGTATTTCCCGGGAGAGGCCGAGCTGCCCAAAAACTTCTGACCAGTTTTTCTTGGCCCCTCTGGCCTGAAGTAACGATTCCGGTGATGAGTCTGACTTTTCGGCCGCCCAATAGGCGATCCAGAGGTCATCCATCAAGGTTCCCTGTTGCTTCTTTTTGACGATCATTTTTTTCTCAGTGGAAAAGACGGTGGCAAAAAATGTGTTTTGGGTCGTGGCCAAAAAATATGAGTCGGCCGCCTCGGGGTGAGTCGGGTCGTACGCGCGATCGGTGAAGCAATGACAGGTGATCGCCGGCAGGGCCATGGCCGAAAGAGGGAGAATCAAAAGGAGCATCAGGCTGATCAAGGCTTGTTTAAACATGGTCATTTCTACCCGGGGAAAGATTTTTTTGTAATCGTTGGATTGAAAGCCTTCCAGACAATGGTCTTGCCTATTCGATGAGAAAACACCGAATCGGCTAACCATCAGGCAACTTTGGTCTTAAACATGGTCAATAGCATTTTAAAGCGTTTGATGGCATGCACTTTGTGGGGTATTCCTCCGGGCATCAGCACAATGTCCCCGGCGTTCACCAGGCAAGGTTTGCCACCGATGGTAATTTCAGCCTGCCCGTCCAGAATTTGAATAAAGGCATTGAACGGTACGGTGTGCTCAGATAGGGCTTGCCCTTCATCGAAACTGAAAACCGTAAGAGTCCCACTTTCGTTCTGCAGCAATGTGCGGCTGACGACTGAGCCCTGCTGATAGGTGGTCATTTCCACAAGATTCTGGGGGTCGGCTCCGGCAATCGTTAATTTATTGGCTGAATTATTCATGATTTCTCCTCGTAATGTGATTGCTGTGCTGGTTTAACTCCCGACAATTTTCGTTCCCTTCAGCGTCGATGTGTTTCAAATATACAGAGCCTGACGGCACGCCACATTGACCTGCATCAATTCCCGAAAATTACCTTTTCCCACCGGCATGGGGGTACACTGAAGAGGCTCAACAGAAATGTCTCCACCTGTTGAGCCCCATCCCCCATCGCCTGAAACAATGCGACACTATCGACCGGGACCGTACCCGAACGGCGGTCAGGGAGGGGGCTAACGGACACTGCTGAATCATTATGAGAACGGCGATAATGACATTTGGAGTCTTTTGGTGATATGTTTTATTCGTACGATTAAAAAGCAGGGCGAGTGCCCAAACCTTTTCGAGAAAAAATAATTCGCCGTTTATGGTGCTCTCGCAAAAAATCTTGAGATGGCTAAAAGGAGGAAATATGGTTTTCAAGGTAGATCAAGACGCATGCATCGGCTGCGGGGCCTGTGAATCCACCTGCCCCGAGGTGTTTGAGTTGGTTGATGACAAATCGCAAGTAAAACTGAACCCCGTTCCCGACCAATTTCAGGAAGGCGCCTTATCGGCAGAAATTGGTTGCCCCGTTCAGGCGATATCACACCAATAATGAGCAAATAAAACTTTCACCCGTTAAAAAGCCCACAACAAATGCCTGTCCCTGGGATTCTGTGGCTTTGGGAGTTATCAATGAAGGTACAGAAACGTTTGATTCCATGGATCACCATGATCTCCTTAACCCTTTTCTTCGCTAACTTTCATCCGAGTTGGCTTGAGGCCTCAGAGATCATCCTTTCCAAAGGGCAGACCGTTTATGTTCCGGTCTATTCCAATGTCATTGCCGGTCCTAGAGAAATCCCCGTCCATCTCTCCAACACTCTGATTATCAGAAATACAGACATCCACAATGAAATTGAAGTGTTGCTAGCGGACTACTATGATACGAAAGGGGCCCTTATCCAGAAATTTTATGCCAAACCGGTAAAATTGGCTCCGCTTGAAACCACCTACATCTACCTCTCTGATCGTGATCAAGAGGGAGGAGTCGGTGCCAATTTCATTATCCGCTGGCTCGCCACCAAAGAGGTGAATGCCCCTATTATTGAATGTGTCATGGTTGGGAGCCAAGGGCGTGCCTTTGTTAGCCCCTCTCGGCCTATTGAAGAAAACACAAAATAAACCCACACCTTAGCTGTGAAATTTCTCGGCAGCCGAAGATCTTCTTTACTTCGTTTGGGTTTAGCCCCGAATTTCGCACCCCGGGCAAGGACTGTTTGCGTCCTTCCCGGGAGCAGGCACTTCTCCAATAGCCCATCCCACTTCTGATCGACGCCAGGGCCCTGTGCATCCCCAGGGGACCCTCCATACCAACAGATGGATGAATGCCCTTCCGTGGGCGTTGTCGAATGGATTCCAATCGAAAAAAATTCCTTTTGAAGACTACCCCTAAAAATTAAATAGCTTCCATCCGGAATCTATGGATGGAACGAGCGCTGTTTTCATATGGGAAACGAGCAGAAACCGTACTACAGAGCGATATCAAGACGCTCGGTCACCAGTTCCAATTCCGCCTGGACTCGCGCATCATCCCAGCCCAGCTCTTCGGCCATCAGCTCGACAACCCGCCCGGCGGCGGCTTGCGTCGCGGCCTTATCGATCAGGGCCAGCGGCAGGCGCCGGGTCAGTACATCGATTGCGCGCTGAGCAAATTCGTGGCGCACCGCGTAGACGACCTCGGCCTCGATGTAGGGGTGGTCGGGATGGAGCCGAGCGCCCTGCCCGGCGGCCGCCAGCGTTGCAACAGCTTCGGCGCGGTCACCGTAGGCGTGATTGAGATTGGCGGCCACGTCAACTGGAAGCCCCTGTTCTTTGACCAACCGGGCATCGCCATCCGGCCGGTAGTGGGCACCGCCAACCACCGGGGTCTGATTAGTCTGGCAACTGCGCGCCGGTGCCAGGGCGTAGCCTTTAATTGCCTGGTCGACGGTGTCCTCGGCCATCCTGCGATAACTGGTCCACTTGCCGCCGACGATGGTCAGCAGGCCGGCGTTGCTCATCGAAATGACATGGTCGCGGACCAGGTTGGAGGTATCCGCAGCATCCGGATCGGCGACCAGGGGACGTAAACCTGACCAGGTGGCCTTGATGTCGTCTTTAGTCACGCTGAGGTCGAAATATTCGCGAACGTGACGCAGCAGATATTCGATTTCCTTTTCCGTCGACCTGGGGTGTTCGGAAATTTCTGCGGGATCATCGGTGGTGCCGACCAAGGCATGCCCCTGCCAGGGGATAACAAAGAGCACCCGGCCGTCCTCGGTCTTGGGGATCATCAGTCCGGTCGCGGGAGGGGCGAAGCGCTTGTCGAGCACAATATGAATCCCCGAACTAACGGTAATGATCGGCGCGGCGGCGGGGTCATCCATCTGCCGCAGACGATCGCCGAAGGGTCCGGTAGCGTTAATCACACCCCTGGCGCGCACGGTCCATTCGTCGCCAGTCAGACTATCTTTAACCTGGGCTCCGGCGACCTTGCCGTTTTCCTTGTAGAGACCAGCGACCTCAACGTGGTTGGCCACCACCGCTCCGTGTTCCCTGGCGGTCATGGCGAGAGTCACTGCCATCCGGGCGTCGTTAAACTGGCCATCGTAATAGAGGATACCGGCCTTGAGACCTTCTGCCTTGATCATCGGGAAACGCCGGAGGGATTCAGCTCGGCTCAAAAACCGGCTATGGCCGAGCCCCATCTTGCCCGCCAAAAGGTCGTAAAGCTTCAGACCGGCCAGGACCATGGGAACGTCGATCCATTTATACAAGGGGGTAATAAAGGGAAGCGGATTCGACAGGTGAGGTGCGTTTTTCAGCAAGACGCCCCGCTCATGAAGCCCTTCCTTGACCAGGTCATACTGTGCCTTGTCGAGGCGCTTAACCGCCTTCTCCAGATAACGCACACCACCATGAACCAACTTGGTGCTGCGACTACTGGTCCCCTCGGCGAGATCATTCTTCTCGACCAGGGCCACCTTGAGGCCACGAAGCGCCGCATCAACCGCAATACCGCAACCAGTGGCGCCGCCACCAACAATCAGAAGGTCAAATAATTCATCCTGTTTCAGGGCTGCCAGAGTCTCTTGTCTTGTCATATCCACCTCTTCGATGAAAGGAAGCTGGGTTCACCTGCCGGACGGCAAAATGTTCGAATCAACCAACCGCCATGTTCACTTTCAATAATAGCCAGAGGCATAAATGTTTGCAAGCGAAAAAAAATACTGCCAACCACCCTGCTCACTCAAACATCTAAGAACATGCCTAAAACATACAAGACCAAAGAAAAACCCTGCCAACTCAAAAACTTAAAGAACCCAACCACACCATCCTCCCACTCAACAAAATGTTCAAAAACGAAAACAAAGACAATCTATAGAACGTGAGGAACATGAGGTAAATGGGGATGCTTGACGGATTTCAACCGATCACTAGAATTATAATATGAAAGCGAAACAAAACCATCGGCTCGCAGCCAGAAGAAGGGAAACCCTATGGAATGCTACACCTGCGCTAAAAAGAAAACCAAAAGCGAAGCGGTCGCCGTCTGTTCAATATGCGGGAAAGGGCTGTGCCTCGACCATGCGGTGGAGCGTGACCTCCCTCTAGTCAGGCGGGTTTCCGGTTGGGGCGACCAGTCGCTGATCCATATCCTGTGCGAGATGTGCGCCAAGGTAAAGGCTTTGACCGATTAGCGACCCGTCTGGTTAATCGTGACGCATTATTCTGAGTCATTTTCCATGCTGTCCAGGCGTGCCGATGCAGGCCTGGCCTGCGTTAAGACAAAGAAGCACAACGCGGACAGCGAGGCAAAGGGACAGAATTAAAGGACAGGATTTGCCGAGCGGGCCACGCGTAGATTATTTCCCACCCAAAAGCAAAAAGGCCACCCCAGCTAGGGCGACCTTTTTACTTAGCCATTTCAAGATTTTTTGCGAAAGCATCCACATCGGCCATCATTAAATCATATCTGAGGTCCTTACGGTCCCCGCTCGGCAAGCCAGACCGTATGCAGATCGCCTTTATCATCCTGCTCCCACACCCGGGACTGCTTCACTTTAAAACCAACCTTGCGCAGACGCTCCCGAAAGTTACGCGAGGGGCCAGCGGACCAGACGGCCAGCAAACCCATGGGCCGCAGTGCTTCGTAGGAGGCCGTCAATCCCTCGAATGAATAGAGCCAGTTATTTTTCTGGCGGGTGAAACCCTCGGGGCCATTATCGACATCGAGCAGAATCGCGTCATAAGCCTTGCGTTCCAACCTCAAAATTTTGGCGACATCCCCTTCGCGAACTTTAGTCCGTGGATCCTGCAGCGGATGGCCTGCATGCTCGCCAAGCGGGCCCCGATTCCACGCCACCACGGCCGGAATCAGCTCAGCGACCACCACCTCCGCGTCGGCGCCTAGATGGCGCAGGGCAGCAGCCAGAGTGAATCCCATGCCGAGGCCGCCAATCAGCACCCGGGGCGAAGGACGGTCGGCGAGCTTGGTGCAGGCAATTTCGGCCAGGGCATCCTCGGACTGATGCGCCCAGGTGCTCATCAGCACACCGTCCCCCTCAACGCTGATTGAGAATTCGGAGTCGCGCTTGTAAAGCTGAAGTTCGCCGCCGGCACCAGGTATCTGTGCCGTATCGATCAGTTCCCAGGAAGTCATGGATATATCTCTCGCAAATAGCAGGATGCGGGTGAGGTAAAAAAGATTGTCACAGTAAATCCCACATTTGCTGGCCAGACGCAAGAAATATACGACGCAATGGTGATCTGAAGGGAATCAATCCGGGCTGGATCTGGGAATAACGCCGTCCTTGGCCTCGTTCGAATTCGAACAATTGATCTTTAAACGAAAGACCGGCCTCCCATCCACCAGGGAGACCGGTTGTCCGCACGGGGTTCAGGCGGTGGTTTCCCACTGGATGACATCAACCGGGCAGACCTCGTCGCAGGCGCCGCAGTCGATACACACTTCCTTGTCAATCACATGCACTTCACCCGTGTCGGCAATGGCATCGACCGGGCAGACCGCCGCACAGGCCCCGCAATTGATGCAACCATCAATAATGTGGTGGGTTCCCATAGTGAAATCCTTTCTCTGATTGTTGTTGGGCTGAAGTACCGCTAACGATTGGCCAATTCCATCTTGATATAGCCAAGGGTTCCGCCGGCCAGCAGGTGCTGCCGCTGGCGATCGGAAACAACCAACTGCGTCGAAATTTTCCGGCTGCCAATCCGTACCGGGATCTCGTTGTCGCCACGCTCCAGACGCTTGCGCAGATCATCAAAAACCAGCTGGTCGCCAAGCTGAATGGCATCGTAGTCCTGCGGATTAATAAAAGTGAGCGGTACAATGCCGAAGTTGCACAGGTTGGCCTTGTGAATGCGGGCGAAACTCTTGGCGATCTTTACCCGCACCCCGAGGTAGCGCGGCGCCAGGGCCGCGTGCTCGCGACTGGAGCCTTGGCCGTAGTTGTCGCCGCCGATCACCACGGCCTGATCCAACGGCTTGATGCGGCCAACGAAATCCGGGTCGACCTGGTGAAAGACATACTCGCTGATAGCAGCGATATTTGAGCGCAGTGGGAGAATTTCGCTGCCGGCTGGCATAATGCCGTCGGTGGAGATGTTATCGCCAACCTTGATCGCCACGGTCGCTTCAATTGCTTCGGGCAGGGCGTCGAACTCGGGGAACGGCTGGATGTTGGGCCCACGCTTGACCTCAGTCTGGCGGAGCGTCTCGGTGGGAAAAATAATGGAGGATTCATCGACCACATAGACTTCGGGATCTTTGATGCGGGGATAGTCCATCTCCTGCCCCAGGTCGCGGGGGTCGGTGATTACCCCCTTGATAGCCGCAGCAACACCGGTCTCCGGCGAGCAGAGATATACCTGGTCGCCCTTGGTGCCTGAGCGGCCGGGAAAATTGCGGGGGAAGGTGCGCAGCGAGATTTCGCCTGTTCCCGGCGCCTGCCCCATGCCGATGCAGCCCAGGCAGCCGCTCTGGTGAATACGGGCGCCAGCCAGCAGCAGGGCCATGACACCGCCGCTGTCGGCAACATTTTCCAGAACCTGACGGCTACCGGGATTGATGTGCAGGGAAGTATCGGGATGGGCGTGGCGTCCTTCGATAATTCGAGCGGTTACCATCAAGTCCCGATATGAAGAGTTGACTGAAGAACCAATGATCACCTGGTCGACTTTAAGCCCGGCGATTTCCTCTACCCTTTTGACGTTGCCGGGCGACGAAGGGCAGGCAATCAGCGGCTCGATTTTAGTCAGATCGAGCTCAAGGTGTTCGTCGTAATCGCAGCCGTCAGCAGCCTTGAGCTCACGCCAGGCGTTACCGCGCTTCTGGGCATGGAGATATTCCCGGGTCCGACCGTCCGAGGGAAAGATGCTGCTGGTGGCACCGAGCTCGGTCCCCATGTTTCCAATCGTTTCACGGTCGGTAGCCGAAAGGGTGGCGACGCCGGGACCGTAATATTCAATTACCTTGCCGACGCAGCCTTTAACGTCGTAGTGGCGAAGCAGCTCGAGGATGACGTCCTTGGCACTGACCCAGTCCGGCAGCTGACCGGTCAGGTGAACCCCCAAAACCAGAGGGCAGGGAAGATAATAGGGCATCCCGGCCATCGCCATGGCCACATCGAGGCCGCCGGCGCCGATCGCCAGCATCGACACACCCGCAGCGCCTGGCGTGTGGCTGTCAGCTCCAAGCATGGTCAGCCCCGGACGGCCGAAACGTTCCATGTGCACCTGGTGGGAAATGCCGTTGCCCGGCCGGCTGAAATGAATGCCGTAACGGGCACAGGCTGTCTGCAGATAGCGGTGATCGTCAGCGTTTTTAAAGTCGGTCTGCAACAGGTTGTGGTCAACGTACTGAGCCGCCAGCTGCGCCTTGACCCGATCCAGACCAAGGGCCTCAAACTCGAGCATGGCCATAGTTCCGGTGGCGTCCTGCAGCAGGGTATGATCGATCACCAAGCCAATTTCCTCACCTGGAGTCAAACGCCCGTCGACCAAGTGCTCGGTCAAGATTTTTTGCGTGAGGTTCCGGGGCATGGCCATGCCTCCTCGTTCCATCCACAGATTCCGGATGAAAACTAGTTAAACGGTTATCCCCGGCCGAAGTTTCTGAATTCGTCCAGATTGCTGAACTCGGCCCAGGCCAGGTACTGGTTCGGCGCGTTGACAAAGTCGTAGACGTTTTCCAGTATATTAAAATGCTTCTGCTCTTCCCCGGCAATCTTGAGCAGAAGTTCCTTGACCTTGGAGTCCTGCTCTCGACTTGCGGCGTCTTCGTAAAAACGAAAACTATCGGCCTCAAGTTTCATAGCATACCGATATCCATCGACATCCCCCTCAATCTCGGCAGTAGATGGTTTTTCAGCGATCAGTTGTTCAAAAACATTTTTCGCCTTTTCAAGGACTGTCGTCGCCGCCATGGCCGATGGAGCTTTCTCTTTCAAGCCCTTGAATATGTCGTAATGTTTCTGCTCATCCTCAGCCAGTTGCAGAAAGATATTTTTCAAGCCAGGCATCTTGGTTTTTTCCGCCAACTTCTGGTAATACGACTTTCCGTCCAGCTCCATTTTCATGGCGAAATCATAAACATTCATTCAGGCCTCCCTATATCCTTGGTTTTATCCCCGGAGGGACGAAAATTGTTTTCAGGAATAAAAGTCTAGCGAGCAAGAGCAGCCTGTCAAGGTGATGATTTAAAAGTAAAATCGGACAGATACGGAAAAATAAAAAAGGCGCCTCAGGCGCCTTTTCTCATTGCTATTAAATTTAATCATTACCAGACCATCGGTCCGGACTTAGGATGGTTCAGATCCTCACACTCGTTAAAGTCCCAGCAACGTTTCTGGTTGTCGGAAGTTTGCACCACGAGGTGACCAGCATTCAGGCTACATTCGATAACCAGGCCTTCTTCGCCACTGTTGGGATGAGCTACAAAGGCATCTCTTCCGGATTCGACTTCCTGACAGTGATGTTCAAATCTATCCCTTTTCATAAAGACTCCTTTCTGCTTGTCTTATAGTTGCATTTTACCACATCCGAGCCCTTGGGGTGCAATACCCGCGACAAATCCCCCAGGATCATCGGCCGCCAACCAAGCAAATCCAGACACGGCGTCTATAATGGAGGAGAAACAACCGAAAGGCCAACATCAGCCAGAAAGGAGAACCAGCCGTGCAAGCGCAACCGACATTCAACAAAGAGGTCAGTATTGTTCTCGGCGGCGAGGCCGGCCAGGGCATTCAGACCATTGAAACGATTTTGACCCGTACCCTGAAAGCCAGCGGCCTGAACGTCTTTGCCACTAAGGAGTTCATGTCGAGAATCCGTGGGGGCAGCAATTCAACCAGTATCCGGATGGCGGACAGGCCGGTGCGAGCCTATGCTGAACGAGCCGATCTCTGCGTGCTGCTCGACTACGACGCCCATGCCTGGTTGCAACCACGGATCACCGCGGACACTCTGGTGATTGGGGATCCGGTGGTTTTCGAAGACCTTCCCGGGCTACTGCCCCTCCCCTTGGCCGAACTGGCTCAGCAGGTGGGCGGAAAAATCTACGCCAATTCCGTGGCCTGCGGCTTTGTCGCAGCACTTCTCGGCCTGGAACAGGAAACGTTGGAAAACACCCTTCAGCAGTTGTTTGGCAACAACCGGGAAAGGCTGGAAAAGAATCTGCACGCCGCGAAATTAGGCCATGAACGGGGCGAGAGTGCGGCCAGACAGAAACAGCTGAGCTGTCACAGCAAAGCGGTTACCGAGGTGGCCGGCCAGCTCTATCTGAACGGCTCCCAGGCCGTGGGACTCGGAGCCATCGCCGGCGGCTGCAATTTTATCGGTTCCTACCCGATGTCGCCCTCCACCGGGGTGTTGCAGTTTCTGGCCGCTAGCGCCGAGCGCTTCGGCATCGTCGTCGAACAGGCCGAAGACGAGATCAGCGCCATCAACATGGGCCTCGGCAGCTGGTACGCCGGGGGTCGGGCCATGGTCAGCACCTCTGGCGGCGGCTTTGCCCTGATGGGCGAAGGGCTCAGCCTGGCCGGCGGCATGGAATCGCCGATGGTCGTCCACCTCGCCCAGCGACCCGGACCGGCCACTGGTCTGCCCACCCGCACCGAGCAAGGCGACCTCGATCTGGCTCTGTACGCGGGCCACGGCGAATTTCCCCGAGCGATCCTCGCCCCCGGCACTCTCGAAGACGCTTTTGACTGCGCCCGACAAGCCTTTGCCCTGGCCGATGCCAGCCAGTCGCCGGTCATTATCCTCACCGACCAGTACCTGCTCGACAGCAGCTACAATGTTCCCCAATTGCCGATTCCCGCCGCCCCACCTGAACACCGGATTATCGAAACCGCCGCCGACTACCGCCGCTACGCTCTCACCGAAAACGGCCTGTCGCCACGGGGCATCCCCGGCTTCGGCCAGGGGCTGGTCTGCCTTGATAGCGACGAACACGACGAGGCCGGCTTCATCACCGAGCGCTCTAAAGTGCGGGTCGCCATGGTCGACAAGCGGCTGAAGAAACTCGCGCTGCTGCGCGGCGAACTGGCGGTGCCCCATCAATTGTTCGGACCGACGAAATTCCAACGCCTGCTGGTCGGCTGGGGCTCGACCCGTCCGGCCATCGAAGAAGCGCTGGCCCAGGTCGCCGATCCCAAAACAGCCTTTCTCTACTGCCCCCAGGTCTACCCGCTGACCGACGCAGTGCAAAAGCTGTTACTGGCTGCGCAGAGGCTGATCGTGATCGAAAACAACGCCACGGCCCAATTCGCCCGCCTGATCCAGCGGGAAACCGGCCGCCGGGCCGACGCCGACTGGCTACAGTACGACGGCATGCCTTTCAGCGTCGAGAACCTCGAAACCCGGCTGCGTCAGGAGGTGACCCTATGAACGCCAATCCCTTTATCCGCGAAGGCTGCGATATCGCCTGGTGCCCTGGCTGCGGCAATTACGCCATCCTCAAGCTGATGAGCGAAACGCTCGCTGCGCTGAAACTCGACCCGCAACAGACCGTGCTGGTCTCGGGGATCGGCCAGGCCGCCAAGATCCCCCAGTACCTGCAGAGCCACTTTTTCAACGGCCTGCACGGCCGCGCCCTGCCGGCGGCAACCGCCATCAAGGCAAGCAACCCGGGACTGACCGTCATCGCCGAAAGCGGCGACGGCGACATGTACGGAGAAGGCGGCAACCATTTCATCCACTGCATCCGCCGCAATCCGAATCTGACCAACATCGTCCACAACAACATGGTCTACGGGCTGACCAAGGGCCAGGCCTCCCCCACCAGCCAGCGCGGCTTCGAAACCCCGCTGCAGCCTGCCGGGGTCATCCTCGAACCATTCAACCCGCTGGCCGTGGCCATCTCACTGGATGCCAGCTTTGTCGCCCGTGCCTTCATCGGTCACAAGGAGCAGACCCTCGACATTCTGCAGCAGGCCATCCGCCATCGCGGTTATGCCCTGGTCGACCTGCTGCAGCCCTGCGTGACCTTTAATAAACTCAACACCTACCAGTGGTTCGAGGCCCATACCCACTACCTCGACTCCGACCATGACCCTGGCGACCGCACTCAGGCCTTCGCCCGAGCTATCGAAGAAGATCCCCTGCGGCTCGGAATCTTCTACCGCAAGGAAAAGCCGGTCTTCGAAGAACAACTGGAAGGCTACAAGACAGATAAAAGACCACTGTACCAACGACAGGTAGATATGTCAGAGTTGGGGAAACTGATTGGGGAGTTTACCTGAGGTGACATTTGAGGCAGGCTGTATTTGAAGGGTAACAAAAGCGATCAGCAGACCAGGAGAGAACCAATGCCAATAAAACCGAAAATTCTCGTCACCGGAGCCACCGGTTTCATCGGCCAAAGGCTGGTCAAAAAACTACTGAGCGAAGACTACCCGGTTCGCTGCCTGTCACGGCAACACCAGACCACCCCCCCCCAAGGG
>JBFHFM010000074.1:0-12736 GCA_041583595.1 Trichloromonas sp.
AGCCAGAATTGCCATATGGCTGTTGGGACCGCCAAGCTCGGTACAGATGCCGCGAACCGGTAGACCTTGCAATCCTGCTGTCTGGGAAGGCGTCAGGTCTTTTGCCATCAGGATGAAATCGGTTTGTGGATACTCGACGGCTGAAGCCGCCGGCACCATCAGGGCCAATACCCGGTCACGGACATCGATAAAGTCTGCGATCCTGGCTCTCAGCCGCTCGTTTGCCACTTTATTCAGCGCCGCCACCTGTGTCCCGATGGCCTGATGAAACGACCAGGCAGCGGTCTTGCCAGCGGCGAGCATTTTTTTACTGTCGGCCAGGACCAGTTCATCCTGCAGCAGTTGTTTCTGTGCATGCAGAATGGCGGCTTCATTCGGTGCCTTGCTTTGCAGGTCGGCTTCCAGTTCATCAAGTTGCCGACCTGCCTCAGCCAGAGCTGTACGGAAAAGGTTGGCTTCCTTCTCGGCATCCTCGGCATTCTCTTCAAACTTTATTTTTCCTGCCTGCAAGCGAAATGCAGGTGCCATTGTGATCCCCGGTGAGGCCGCGGAACCGCTTAAGGTCGTACGGCACTGGGGATCGGGCAAAGCGGATAAAACGGTCAGCGGTTGATAGGAGGCATTATCCTGCTCCTCCTCATTGTCCAACCCCTGATTGATCATTCCAGCCAGAACTTGAACAGCCTGTTCCGCTTCGGCGCCTTGCGCGGATATTGTCAGGATATCGCCCTGAATGGCGCCCATGGACAACAGTGAGGCCATCGACTTGGCATTGGCGGTCTTCTGCGCATTACGCGTGCGAATATCGGTTTCGGAGAAGGTTGCGGCCCGCTCTGCCAGCAAACTGGCAGGACGCGCGTGCATCCCCTGGCTATCTACGACCTTGGCTTCTGCCGTCACCGGATAATCTTCCAGTTGCTCCGCTTGGGCCTGTTCCGCTCCATTCAACGCCCGCAGGATGTCGGCTTTATCAGTCGTGGTCGCCAACTGATCGGCCAGATCTTCATCCATGACCACCTCGGTCAGACTCTGCAACAAACCTAAATGGTCCGTTCCTTTAGCGGCAATCCCGACGATCAACCGGGCGACATCCCCGTTATCATTCCAGACGATACCTTGAGGCACCTGGACGATACAGACACCGGTTTTCAGTACCTGTCCCTTGGCTTCGTTGGTACCGTGAGGAATTGCCACCCCATTAATGAGATAGGTGCTGACGGTTTCTTCACGCGCCGTCAATGGTCCCAGATAGTCACCGCTGACGAGACCCAAGGAAGACATCTTTTCGGCAACAAGAGCCAGGGCATCACCTTTCGTTGTGACCTGGCTATGCAGGAATATCTGCTGCGAACTGACCGTCAGGGTTCCTTTAGCAGCTGCAGAGCTCGCCTCAGGAACAGCTTCCAGGCCTCCGTCTGCAGATGTCAGTTTATCCACCAGGTCATCGTAGAAGCCTGCATCCATGAAGTTATCGATGCTCAAATGCTGGGCGGAAGGCAGCTTTGCCTGCGCACGCGGCGTCAGCTCATTCTGGGTAATGACGATGTCCGCGTCCTTCAGATCGTTAATCGCCTGGTTGGTGACTTCGATATTCAGACCGGCATCCTTGATCTTCCCACGCAGGATCGTGGCACCCATGGCTGAAGATCCCATTCCGGCATCGCAGGCCACAACAATCAGACGGACATTCCCGGCCGTAACAGCTGCGGCAGATACCACCTGCCCTTTGGCCTGAGCCTTACTGGCGGCGACAGCTTCCTGGGCCGCTTCCAGATCGTCTTCTTCAGATGCGTCCCGGCGAACAATGACGGCGCCAATGGCAAATGATACGGCAGCAGAAATCGCAATCGAACCCAGGGTCAGGAAGATCCCCATGCCTTTTGTCGACATAAGGGTCAGCGCAAACACAGAACCTGGGGAAGGAGGACCAACCAGGGCATTACCAGTCATCATATTGAAACCAACACCCGCCATACCACCGACGATCGCGGCAAGGATCAATCTCGGTTTCATGAGGATGTACGGGAAATAGATCTCGTGGATACCGCCGAGGAAATGGATGATCATCGCACCGTAGGCTGATTTTTGTGCAGTTCCCTTACCAGCCACCATATACGCTAGCAGGACCCCCAGGCCAGGACCAGGGTTGGTTTCGATCAGGTAATAGATGGAAGAGCCGACCTTCGCCGCCTGGTCCGCCCCGAGAGGAGTGAAAACGCCGTGGTTTATCGCATTATTCAAGAACAGAATTTTTGCCGGCTCGACGATAATCGAGACCAGCGGCAGCAAGGACATTTCGACAATCCAGCCGACTCCAGCCGCCAGAGTCTTGGTCAAAGTAGCGACGACCGGGCCAATGACGAAATAGGCGATCATGGCCACCAGCATGGAGATGATGCCGATAGAGAAATTATTGACCAGCATTTCAAAGCCGGGCTTGATCTTGCCGTGGACGCGCTGATCGAATTTGGTAATAGCCAATCCTCCCAGTGGACCGACAATCATGGCGCCCATGAACATCGGGATGTCGCTACCGACAATGACGCCCATGGTCGTCACAGCTCCGGCGACCGCACCACGGTCGCCACCGACAATCTTGCCGCCCGCGAAGCCGATCAGCAGCGGCAGCAGATAAGTGATCATAGGCCCAACCAGTGATGCCAAACTTTCATTCGGCCACCAGCCGGTCGGGATAAACAATGCCGTAATCAGGCCCCACGCGATAAATGCACCAATATTGGGCATCACCATGCCACTTAAAAATCTTCCAAATGATTGGACACCTACCTTAAATGCGTTGCCGGACATAAACAGACCTCCCATCGAAACGCTTTCGTATACGTTGGCACATCAAATGTAATCGATTACAAAATAATGTCAACCGATATTTTGAAAATAAATTATTCTGGCCTCGACTTGTCCGGAGAAACCTTTGTAAGGGTTTGGTTTTTATTAATTTATCACGATAGTGATAAATGTATTTTTGGGCTGCAGCTGAAAATGTTTTCGGCGGCATTAGTTGAAATCTGTGTTAAGCGTACCGTTTTTCTTGGATTGCATCCACTTGACTTTGCCTTTCAAAGAGCGCGAATTAACTAATTAAGATATTGATTTTGATCGTGATATTATCCTTTTCCCTATATTGAAAAGAGAGATAATGGAAAACTCTAAAAAATAGAATTGACCAACAGAATGAAAACGATTACATTAGTTGCAACTAGATACCCACCAGCCCTGTTTTTTTGGGGAGAATCAGGAAGCATTATGGTTAAAATTAAAGACGTTGCTGATGCTGCCGAGGTATCAACCGCCACCGTATCGCGCGTGTTAGCGAACAAGCCGAACGTTCGCCCGGAAGTAAAGACGCGGGTCATGGCCGCGGTTCGCAAGCTGGGGTACCGCCCGAACCGAGTGGCCCGGAGTCTTCGCTCGAACCAATCGAACATTATCGGCCTGATCGTTTCCGATATAGAAAATCCATTTTTCCAGCAGGTCAGCCGCGCTGTCGAAGATGCTGCGCTCGAACAGGGTTACAGCGTGGTTCTTTGCAATACCGACGAAAAGCCGGAAAAGGAGATGATGTACCTGCAGCTGCTTTACGATGAGAACGCCGCAGGCGTTATCCTATCCCCCACCCGTCAAGCAACAGAGGATTTCAGCTCGATCTCTGCTCTTAATATGCCGATGGTGATTATCGATCGACGGATCAAGGGGGGCGGGTACGACAATGTTGTCACCGACAACCAGCAATCCGCTTACACCATTGTCAACCACTTGATCAAGCAGGGCCATCGCCGGATCGGTGCTGTTTTCGGCGCAGGCAGTACGACCGGCCGTGAACGGCGGGAAGGTTACCTGCGGGCGCTGAAGGAAAATAACCTCAAAGCTTCATCCGAACTTGTTCAGTTTGCCAACCCGAAAGAAGAAGACGGTTTTGCTGCCACCATGAAGTTGTTGCAGTTGCCGGAACGGCCCGATGCCATCTTTACCAGTAACAGTTTGCTGGCGGCAGGTGTGCTGCGGGCGCTAAAGGAAAGGAAGGTTTCGATTCCCGAAGAAATCGCTTTTGCCAGTTTTGATGAAACCCGTTGGGCGGCACTTGTTGACCCGCCGATAACAGTGATCGAACAACCGACTTACGAAATCGGCCACACAGCCGCCGGTTTGCTGGTCAAAAGAATCAAGGACCCAACTCGATCGACGCGTGAAGTTGTGCTTAATACTAGATTAATCGTTCGTCAATCTTGCGGTGCTGAAAAATAAACGACACAGGAAACTTAAACCCTGCTCAAGGAAATAAAATATATGTGCGGAATTGTTGGTTATATCGGTTCTCAGGAAGCAACAAACATTGTCCTTGATGGCCTTAGACGTCTTGAATACCGAGGATACGACTCTGCCGGAGTCGCAACGCATCAAAACGGGATCATTGAAATCCGGCGTGCCGAGGGGAAATTGGCCAATTTGGAGAAAGTTCTTGCCCAGCGCCCCGTTCAAGGGAAGTGCGGCATAGGTCACACCCGATGGGCCACCCACGGTCGGCCTTCTGAAACCAATGCTCACCCCCACTACGCCGGCGGCATTGTGGTGGTGCACAACGGCATCATCGAAAATTATCTGGAGCTGAAAGAGATCCTGCGCGGTAAAGGCCACACCTTCAATTCAGAGACAGACACCGAAATCATCGCCCACCTGGTCGAAGACTACTACAAGGCTGACAATGATTTTGTCGGAGCGGTACGCAAGGCGTTGGCAGAGGTGCGTGGTGCTTATGCAGTTGCTATCCTCTGCGAGCATGATCCGAACATAATGGTCGCTGCCAAACTTGGCTCGCCGCTGGTGGTCGGTCAGGGCAACGGTGAGCACTTTGTCGCCTCAGACATCCCGGCCATGCTTTCCCACACCCGCGAGATTACCTTCCTGGAAGATGGCGAGATGGTGGTTTTTACGCGCGAAACAATGGAAGTGACGGATCTTGCCGGGAACCTGATCGAGAAGACTCCGAAAACCATTACCTGGGATCCGATCATGGCCGAAAAAGGTGGCTACAAGCATTTCATGCTCAAGGAGATTTTTGAGCAGCCGCGAGCCATCGCCGATACCCTGGCAGGCCGTTTGATCGGGGATGAGGGAGATGTTTACCTTGAAAGCCTTAATCTCACCGATCTGGAGATACAATCGTTTGATAAAATCTTCATTGTCGCCTGTGGAACTTCCTGGCATGCCGCCTTGGTTGGCAAGTTTCTGCTCGAAAAACACTGTCGCATCCCGGTTGATGTCGATATCGCCAGCGAATTCCGCTATCGCGACCCGATTATCGGAGCGAACACCCTGACCCTGTTGCTCAGCCAGAGCGGCGAAACTGCCGACACCCTGGCAGCGTTGCGGGAAGCGAAAGGCAAAGGAGGAAAGGTAGTCTCGATCTGCAACGTGGTTGAATCCTCTATCCCACGCGAATGCAACGGCGTCATCTACACCCATGCCGGTCCGGAAATCGGCGTTGCCTCGACCAAGGCTTTTACCACTCAACTGGTTGCCCTGACTCTTTTGACCATGCGACTTGGCCGGTCTCGCAACAGCATTTCGACCGAGTGCTGCCGAGAGTTGGCTAAAGAGCTGTTGACCTTGCCTCGAAAAATTGAAGCTGCTCTTGAGCTGGATAAACAGATTGAAGGGATTGCCCGAGAATTTATGGGTGCCCGTGATTTTCTCTACCTCGGACGTGGCAACCAATACCCTGCAGCCCTTGAAGGGGCCCTCAAGCTCAAGGAAATTTCGTACATTCATGCCGAAGGTTATCCTGCGGGTGAGCTAAAACACGGCCCTATCGCTCTGATCGACGAGCAGATGCCGGTCGTCGTGCTTGTGCCGGAAAATGCGACCAGTGAAAAGGTCATTTCCAACATGAAGGAAGTACAGGCCCGGGCCGGTAAGGTAATTGCGGTCACCAATGCTGGCGGTGAACAACCTTGCGACAGTGCTGATGCCTTGTTGGTGGTACCGAAAATAATCGATGACCTGATGCCGATTCTGACCTCTGTGCCGCTGCAGCTACTCGCCTACCACATCGCCGTACTCAAGGGGACAGATGTTGATCAGCCCAGGAATCTGGCTAAGAGTGTCACAGTGGAATAAAGAATCAACGTTGTAGAGGAGAAAAGATGGGGCGTAGATGATTACAAAACCGGTAAATCACCCAAATCTGCCGATCAGTCAAAAACGTCACAGCGGTTGCTCCACTCAATATCAGGAGATGTTGCATCTGACAAAGAGCATATTCTTGAAATCCCTGCATAATTGATCCCCCCATTGCCCTCCCGACTATGAAGACATACCATAGCTCCCGTGAATGGTCATATCGCAATCATGTGACATAAAAAGGTTGAATTCACTGAGAACGAAGAAATATTGGGTGGTGGTTTCGACCATGGCACTGTCAGGGCACATTTTGGGCACAGTTGGATTTTGCCTGAAAAACTGGAGTTAGGTCTGTGGCGAGGGCGTGAGCGGAATCAACAATGTGTGAATTCTAAAAGGATGGAAAGATTACAAAAAAAGCCCAGCCGAGTGGCTGGGCTTGATTTTTATTTTGGAGCGGGAAACGAGATTCGAACTCGCGACTTCAACCTTGGCAAGGTTGCACTCTACCACTGAGTTATTCCCGCGTCTTAGTGTTTGCCCTTGCGAGCGGGCCTATTAATAGCAAAAGCGATTTTCCAAGTCAATAAAAAATTATGCAAATAGTGCCATCGAAGAATACTCCATGAGCAACTCGGACAGGGCGATCAATTAACGACCCAGAGGTCCGTGCCAACGGGACGGAGCAGAGACAGCCCCCCTGCCCCGAATTTTACAAATAGTTTTCTGCGCTCTGTCGATAATGACGGAGGTATTTTTTTACTTTTTCTACGTAATTTTGGGTTTCTTCATAGGGGGGAATCCCGCCATGACGACGGACGGCAGACGGGCCGGCATTGTACGCAGCCAAAGCAAGCTCTATGCTGCCGTTAAATTGGTCGAGCATTAATCGCAGATACCGGCTGCCTCCGCGAATATTATCTTCAGGGTTGAAAGGGTCGGTTACCTTCATATCCCGAGCGGTTTCAGGGATCAACTGCATCAACCCCTGTGCCCCTTTGTTGGAAAGAGCATTAGGATTATAGTCGCTTTCAACTTTAATGACCGCGCGCACCAGGGAATCTTCAAGGTTGAAAACCGATGAGTAGTGCTTGATTAGATCGGAGACGGAACTTTTCGAGCCGCCTTCTTTTTTTTCTTTCATGAAAAATTTATATTGCCCACTGGTAGGCGTGTCGGTAAATTGAACAACGCCATTGGCATCGACATACCGATAGATGGCACCATACCCTGCCGAGGGAGGCATTAAAACGAGCAGGGCAAGGAAAAACAAAGAGTATCGGTATGTCGATGAGCGTCTCATGGCCCCTCATGTTAAATTAGACCGTAATATAAACGAAAAAATACTGTATTTCAACCTGTTTAGGTGGGGCAAAAACCTTGACAAGCTGGATTTGGAGCCTGATAATACCTCGTTCTAATTATTGTACTCAGTCTCGTCGACCATTCATGGCCATTTCAATAACCCTTGAGTTGACTGACAATATGCAATTGCTGGTCCATTCTTAGCCTAATGAGGCTCGCTATGAAGATTACATCTGATTTTTTGGTCATCGGTAGTGGGATTGCAGGTCTTTCCTATGCGCTTAAAGTCGCCAACAAGGGCTCCGTCGCTATTGTTACCAAGCGGGACATTGCTGAAACGGCCACCAATCTGGCTCAAGGGGGGATTGCCTCGGTTTTCTCTGACGAAGATTCTTTTGATGACCACATTCGGGACACTATGGTGGCGGGAGCCCAGTTGCCAAATGAAGACACTGTCAGAATGGTTGTCGAATCTGGCCCAGGGGCGATTCACGACCTGATTGATTGGGGGGTTGAATTTTCTAGAAAAGATGACGATTCCTACGACCTGACCCGCGAAGGTGGTCATAGTCACCGGCGCATCCTGCATGCTCAGGATGTTACCGGTCGAGAAATTGAGCGGGCACTGGTGGCCTCCGTCAGGCAGCACCCCAATATTACCGTCTATGAAAATCACATTGCCATCGATCTGATTACCGAGGCCAAACTGGCTCACCGCCGGATCACTCCCAATAACTGCCTCGGTGCATATGTACTCAATATCGAAAGCCAGAATGTCATAACGTTTGGCGCCCGGGTTACGGTTTTGGCCACCGGTGGGGCCGGCAAGGCTTATCTGTATACCTGCAATCCTGATGTGGCGACCGGAGATGGTGTCGCTATGGCCTATCGGGCCGGGGCCACTATCGCCAATATGGAATTCATGCAGTTTCACCCTACCACCCTGTTTCACCCTCATGCCAAATCATTTTTGATTTCCGAAGCGGTTCGCGGTGAAGGAGCTATCCTCAAGCGTCGCGATGGCACAGCATTTATGAGTAAGTATCATGAGTTGAAAGATCTCGCCCCTCGCGATATTGTCGCCCGGGCCATTGACAACGAGATGAAGATACACGGTGATGACTGCGTCTTCCTTGACATCACTCACGAAGGTGCTGAGTACATCAAGGAGCGTTTTCCTAATATCTACGAAACCTGCCTTTCCTACGGTATCGACATGACCGTCGAACCCATCCCGGTGGTTCCTGCAGCCCATTACCTTTGCGGAGGGGTTCGGGTTGATGAATGGGGTGAGTCGGATATTCAGAATTTGTTCGCCATCGGCGAATCTTCCTGCACTGGACTGCATGGGGCCAACCGCCTGGCCAGCAACAGCCTGCTTGAAGGCATTGTCTACGGAAACCGGGCCGCCCAGCGTACGTTGGAACGTTTTACAAACCTCCCCAATAGTTTCCCCTCCATCGAACGGTGGGATAGTGGCACGGCGACCAACAGTGATGAAGAGGTCGTTGTAGCTCATAACTGGGACGAGATCCGTCGCTGTATGTGGAATTATGTCGGCATTGTCCGCTCCAGCAAGCGCCTGGTTCGTGCCCTGCGGCGCATCCAGATGATTCAGGAAGAGATCACTGATTACTATTGGGACTTCCACATTACCTCGGATCTAGTCGAGCTTCGCAACATAGCAACGGTGTCCGAATTGATTGTCCGATGCGCCCTTCAGCGCGAAGAAAGCCGCGGCTTACATTTCACTATCGACTTTCCCGAAACTGACGACATTCACTGGAAACGCGATACCCTGTTACAGAAAAAGTTTTGACGCCAGAGAGGAGACCGGGCTTGACCATTGACGAAATTCGCATACGAATCGATGAACTCGATCGACAATTGTTGAAAATTTTCAACGAACGTGCTGCGCTGGCTTTGCAGATTGGCGAAATTAAAAAAGAAAAAGGATTACCGGTATATGACCCGTCGAGAGAAAAACGTATTTTCGAGGCGATGAAAGCAGCGAATCCTGGTCCACTCGATGACGACGCCATTGTCCGCATGTACGAACGCGTTATCGACGAATCCCGTCGCCTTGAACGTATTCGCACGAAAGGTTTATAACATGCTCATTGTCATGAAAAAAAACGTCACTGAAGACCTGTTGCAGCAGATTAAAGAATATCTGATTGAGCGGGATTTCGACTTTCACCAGTCGACCGGGGCTAACCGTATTATTATCGGTGTTATCGGTGACACCAACCGGTTAACTCTCGATGAGCTGCAGCAACGGCCAGGCGTACAGCAGGTTTTTAAGATATCCGAAGACGAGTGAGGTTACCCAGAGCGTCAACTCTGCAGCGCAGCGGGATTTTTCCTGCTGCGCTTTTCATTTTCAGGCATTTCCATACAAATCCCCATTTCCTGCCAGAATGAGCTTCTATTATTTTCATTTAATCCAGGCATTTACGGCTGAATAACATAAAGGCTTTGCCATTGTCCTTTCAAAATGGCATATTAACTGATTTGAAATAAAGATATTTGAATTTGTGCCTTGCAGATGATGAATGACATGTCTTGCGTAGATCAAGCACACTCAATTCGGTGATTCAAGGAGTCCTTTTTGAACAGCTTTAGACCAGGTTCCCCTCAGCCCCTGGGTACTTTTTGCCCTGAAGCCAGCGACTCTGCGCCTGTAAAAACGGCTTTGCTTCAAATCGACCGTCCGCTGTTCATTACCAGCGAAAACGATGCCCTGGCAATCAGGGTTGGGCAACTCTCTACCGCCGCTACCACTTCAATGCCCTTTGTCGGCATGGTCGCGCCCTGCCCTCCCGAGCAACTGGGAAGCCGTGACTTCTGTCGCGATCATGGTTTGCGTTACCCTTATATTGGTGGCTCCATGGCCAAGGGAATAAGCTCTGTCGCTCTGACCCAAGCTCTCGGTGCGGCCGGGATGCTTGGGTGCTACGGCGCAGCCGGACTTCCGCTGGAAGAAGTCACCGCGGCTATTGATGAGTTACAGGCCTCAGGCAAAAACTTCCCTTTTGGCATTAATTTGATCCACAGTCCCAATGAACCGGATCTGGAACATGCCCTGGTTGAACTGTACCTGAGCCGTGGTGTTCATCTTATTGAAGCCTCGGCCTTTCTCGACCTGACCCTGCCCGTAGTCCGTTACCGAACTCAGGGAATCCATCGCGACGCTACAGGAAAGATTATCACTCCCAACCGCATTATCGCCAAGATTTCACGGGAGGAAATCGCTGCCAAGTTCTTCGCCCCGCCACCTGAGCGTTTGCTGAGAGAGCTTGTCAGCAGCAAGGTCCTCACTCCCGAGCAGGCGCAATGGGCCGCCCAGGTTCCCATGGCCCAGGATGTGACCGTTGAGGCGGATTCCGGAGGCCATACCGACAACCGCCCGGCCATCTCTCTGTTTCCATCGATTTTGGCTCTGAAGGACAAATTCCAGACCCAGTATCGCTACCAGCAAGAGTTGCGAGTAGGCCTTGGCGGCGGCATCGCCACCCCGGCTTCAGCGGCAGCCGCCTTTACCATGGGGGCAGCTTATCTGGTTACTGGCACGGTCAATCAGGCTTGTGTCGAATCGGGAACCTGCGATGAGGTGCGGCAGATGCTCGCCGAAACCCGTCAAGCGGATATCACCATGGCTCCGTCGGCCGATATGTTCGAGATGGGGGTCAACGTCCAGGTTCTCAAGCGCGGCACCATGTTCTCCATGCGTGCAGCGCGCCTCTATGAGCTGTATCGTTGCTATGGCAGCATCGATGAACTTCCTGAAGCCGAACGGCAAAAACTGGAAAAAACCTTTTTCCGCGCTACGCTGGAATCCATCTGGGAGCAGACACGAGCCTACTTCAGCGTACGCGACCCCCGACAGGTCGAAAAAGCCACCCGTGACCCCAAACACAAAATGGCCCTGGTCTTTCGCTGGTACCTGGGCCAATCGCCCGTCTGGGCCAACCAGGGCGAGACGAGCCGGAAAATCGATTACCAGATTTGGTGCGGACCGGCCATGGGCGCCTTTAACGAATGGACAAGAGGAAGCTTCCTTGAAGTTCCGTCGAACCGGCAGGTCGTTACCGTCGCTCTCAACCTGTTACTGGGAGCGGCTTACCTGCTGCGTGCCAATCAATTGACCATCCAGGGGGTTCGCCTCGACGCTGAGGCCATGTCCTTTGCACCCCTTGAGATCGAGACCATAAAGGAGTATCTCCGTTGAAAACTGATAGTGCCAAAAAGAACCAACAGTATTCATCCCACACTTCGCCCCTGGCGATCGTCGGAATTGGCTGCATGTTTCCGAAGGCCGATAACGTCAGTGAGTTCTGGTCCAATATCAAGAACGGCGTGGATGCCATTACCGAGGTTCCCGAGAGTCACTGGCGTGCGGAAGACTATTTTGACAAGGATCCGAAAACGCCGGATCATGTCTATGCCAAGCATGGCGGGTTTCTCTCGCCGATAGATTTCAATCCCATGGAGTACGGCATTCTGCCCAATGCCCTGGAAGCCGTCGACACCTCTCAGCTGCTCGGACTGATAGCCGTTGGGCAAGCCCTGAAAGATGCTGGCTACGGCCCGGAGAGAGATTACGATCGAGAGAAGGTCAGCGTCATTCTCGGCGTCACCGGGACCCTCGAACTGGTCATCCCTCTCGGCGCTCGTCTTGGCCATCCCATCTGGCGGTCGGCTATGAAAGAAGCCGGCATCGACGAGGCTACTGTCGATGACGCCGTCAAGCGGATTTCTGACTCATACGTCCCCTGGCAGGAGAACTCCTTCCCCGGATTACTCGGCAACGTCGTCGCCGGACGTATCAGCAAGCATTTCAATCTCGGTGGGACCAACTGCGTCTGCGATGCGGCCTGCGGCAGCTCCCTGAGCGCCCTCAATCTGGCGGCACTGGAACTGGCCACGGGCAAGGCGGACATGGTGGTCACCGGCGGGATCGACACCTTCAACGACGTTTTCATGTACTCCTGTTTCAGCAAGACGCCGGCCCTCTCTCCATCCGGCCATGCCCGCCCCTTTGATGCCGATGGCGATGGCACGACCCTCGGCGAAGGGCTTGGCATCCTGGTAATGAAACGCCTGGCAGATGCAGAACGGGATGGTGACAAGATCTACGCCGTGGTTAAGGGGATTGGCACCTCGAGCGACGGTCGTGGTTCGGCCATTTATGAACCGAGCGCGGCCGGGCAGGAAAAAGCCGTGCGCAGAGCCTATCAGGACGCCAATGTCGAGCCGCAATCCATTGGCCTGATTGAAGCCCATGGCACCG
>JBFHFM010000075.1:0-12430 GCA_041583595.1 Trichloromonas sp.
CTCTCCCTGTGGGCGGCCTTTTCCGTTCGCTTTGATTTTAATATCCCGCCGGGTCAGCTTGATCGTTTTTATCACTTCATTCCCGCTCTTTTGCTCATCAAACTGGGGGTTTTCTGGTGGATGAGGCTGTTTCAGGGGTGGTGGCGCTATGTTTCTATGGCCGATCTGCTGGTAATCGTTAAGGCCAATATTTTTGCTTCGCTGCTTTTTCTTCTATATTCTTTTATGACCTATCGCGGTGCAAATATGCCCCGCACTGTGCTGGTTCTCGATTGGGTTTTTTGTTTTTTGCTGATGGGCGGGGTGCGGTTTGTCACTCGGGCTTTTCGTGAAAATTATTTCCCTATGACCACTCGAAGCCGGATGGCGCGTTCCCGGATTTTGGTGGTAGGGGCTGGGGACGCAGGGCAATCCATTGCCCGTGAAATCCGCATGAATCCATCTCTTAATTTGGAGCTTGTGGGTTTCGTTGATGATGATCCGAATAAACACAAACTTAAATTTCAGGGGTTTCCAGTCCTTGGCAAATTGAAGCGGATCGCACGGATTTGCCAGGAGAATGGGGTGGATGAAATTGTCATTGCTATTCCTTCGGCTAGTGGTAAACAGATTCGCACTATTGTCGAAAAATGTCAGCAGATCGGGGTGAAATTTAAGACACTGCCGGGTGTTGGTGAACTTATTGATGGCAGTGTTTCCATTCAGAGTGTCCGTGATGTCAGCTTTGAAGATCTTTTGGGACGAGAGCCGGCCCGTCTTGATATTGAGCAGATACAGGCTTACCTGAAAGGCAAGCGGGTGTTGGTGACTGGGGCAGGTGGCTCTATCGGCAGCGAAATCTGCCGGCAGGTAGCGCGCTTTCAGCCAAGCAAGATCATTCTTTTTGAGAATGGGGAAACGGCCCTTTTTACTATTGAACAAGACCTGAGTCAGAAGTTTCCGGATATCCCGATCATCCCGATTGTGGGGGATATCCGTTTTAAAGCCAGAGTTGACGCTATCTTTGATGAGTTTATGCCGGAGGTTGTCTTTCATGCGGCCGCTTACAAGCATGTGCCGATGATGGAATTCAACCCGGCTGAGGCTGCGAATAACAATGTGCGGGGTACCAAAATATTGGTGGATGCTGCTCACACTTTTGGCGTTAAGAATTTTGTGATGATTTCAACGGACAAGGCCGTGAATCCGACGAATGTTATGGGGGCAACCAAGCGGGCAGCTGAACTTTATGTTCAGGCTTTGTCCCGGCGGAGTCGGACGCATTTTGTTACGGTTCGATTCGGTAATGTTTTGGGAAGTAACGGTAGTGTGATCCCGATATTCAAGGAGCAGATCGCTCAAGGCGGGCCGGTAAAGGTGACCGACCCTGAGGTGACTCGGTTTTTCATGACGATTCCTGAGGCGAGCCAACTGGTTTTGCAGGCCGGTTCGATGGGGAAGGGTGGGGATATTTTTCTTCTCGATATGGGAGAGTCTGTAAAGATCGTCCATCTGGCCGAGGAGCTGATTCGGCTCTCTGGTTACCAGCCCTATGAAGACATCGATATTGTTTTTACGGGTCTTCGTCCCGGGGAAAAATTATACGAGGAACTATTGTTGAAGGGGGAAGGGGTTGTACCGACCAAACACGAAAAAATCATGGTGGCCAAGGCGGCTGTCTGTGATGAGGTCTTGCTTAATCGTTTGGTTGAGGAGCTCTATCTTCTGGCTCGCGTGATGGATCTTCCCGGAGTTGTTGCCAAGTTGCAGGAAATTGTGCCAGAATATCACCCGGCAGCTAACAGCGTGTATGATGGGTGTACTGAAATTGTACCTGATGTTCCACGTAAAGTAATTCTAGAGAATTCTCTCGTGTCTCCTTCTTACCACTAGGAGACTGTAGGGCTTGACTGACTGAAGCGAAAAACTGGATGGTCGAGACCAGATTTTCGATGATTTGAGATCGAATAGTAGAGTTATTTGTCAAAAATCGTCGGAAATATGGGCCATCAGTCGATTGTGCTGCCGGTTTATGTGAAGTCTGACAGTCTCCACAGTTTCATCCGGCAACGGTTGAACTTTAACTGAACGGACCAATGATGATCGCAAGCATGACCGGGTACGGCAAAGGGCAGGCCGAAGTTGAGGGCATTGCCCTTTCTGTTGAAATAAAGACTGTCAACCATCGGTATGGTGATGTGACGGTGAAAAGTCCAAGATTTCTCTTTCCCTACGAAAGCGACATCAAAAAACGTATCGCCGAGTTGCTTAAGCGCGGTAAAATTGATGTCTTCGTGAGTCAAGATGCTTCTTCTGAGAAGGGCATGGTTCCCGCTTTGAATCGTCCTCTGGCTGCGGCTTATGTGGAAGTTTTTGAGGAAATGCGCGGTGCCTTTGGGTTGAGCGGCGAAATCCCGGTGTCGCTGCTGGCAACGCAGAAAGACGTCATCACCATTAGAGAAGGGGAGCTGGATGAATCGGCTCTGCTGAGTTGTCTGCAACAGGCTCTGGGGCAGGCGCTGGATGCGGTACGTCAGATGCGTATAGCTGAAGGAGAGGCGACCCTGTTGGACATGCGGGCCCGGATTGACCTGCTGGAAGAGATGCTTTGCGGGGTGGAATCGCGGGCACCGCAGGTAGCTTCTGAATGGCGTGAAAAGCTGGAAACGCGACTGGCCAAGCTGCTGAAGGATTTTGACTATGATCCGCAGAGGGTGGCTCAGGAAATTGCCATTTTTGCGGACCGTTGTGATATCAGCGAAGAAATCACCCGCTTCAAGAGTCACCTGGTGCAGTTCCGCGCGTTGTTCGTGCAGGCTGAACCGGTTGGACGGCAGATGGATTTTCTGGTTCAGGAGCTGAATCGGGAGGTTAATACCATGGGTTCCAAGTCTAACGATGCTGACCTGACTCGGGTTGTGGTTACTATGAAGGCCGAACTCGAGAAGATACGTGAGCAGGTCCAGAACATCGAGTAACGGCGAGTTCCACGTTCGGGGTTCGACGTTGAAAAACCAGTTCCAAGTTCGATGTTCTAAGTTCGACGTTGAAAACCAGTACTAAGTTCGACGTTGAAAAAACGTTGAAGCCCTGGTTCGGCGTTCGGCGTTGAAAACCAGTTCTGAGTTCGATGTTCTGAGTTGAACAGCTTGTTCTAAGTTCAGGTTGATGTGTTATGAAGATTACTTGTTTTGAGGATATTGAGTCTTGGAAGGAATCGCGTCTTCTGGTGCAAGATATTTATAAAATTTTCAAGGAATGCAGGGATTTTGGATTTAAAGATCAGATTCAACGCGCGGCCTTGTCGATTATGTCTAACATTGCCGAGGGATTTGACCGCGGGGGTAATAAAGAGTGTGTTTACTTTCTGACCATTTCTCGTGGGTCACTTTCTGAGGTGAAGAGCTTGAATTACGCGGCTCTGGATATTGGTTATCTAGATACCGTGCAATTTGGAGCCATCGGCAAAAGGTGTGATAAAATCAGCGGTCTCTTGAATGGTTTTATCCGTTACCTGAAAAACACCGAACGAAAAACTTGAGTTAAGGGCGGGGTTCGACGTTCGGAACGCTGAACTCAGAACGTCGAACAAGATTTTAACATGGAACTCCGAGCGTAGAACGTCGAACCAGGTTTCCAACATCGAACATCGAACCAGCTTTCTAGGGACTTTACATTGACCAACGTATCTAACACCTCAACAGCGAACGCTGGCTTTCCCCGACGGGCGGGCTTGCTCTTTGTCGTTTCGGCTCCTTCGGGGGCAGGTAAAACGACCTTGTGTAAGGCGATTATTGACTTTTTTCCGGGGTTGCGGCATTCTGTCTCGTACACTACACGTTGTCCCCGCAACGGTGAAATCGATGGCCAGGATTATCATTTCGTGTCAAATGAAGTTTTTGACCGTATGATTGCCGAGGGGGCTTTTGCTGAGTGGGCCAGGGTTCATGGCAATTGTTACGGGACGGCGATAAAGACCCTGCAAGACGCTCAGGTTGCCGGGTACGATATCCTGCTCGAAATCGATTGTCAGGGGGCTGCGCAGATCAAAAAGAATTATCGGCAGGGGGCCTTTGTCTTTATCCTGCCGCCTGATTTTGCTGAGTTGAAGCGGCGTCTTGAGGGGCGTGGTACCGACTCTGCCGATGTAATTGCCCGGCGCATCGATAATGCACGGGGAGAAATCCAGGAATCGATCTGGTATGATTATCTTCTGGTCAATGATGACTTTGCTGTAGCGGTGGAGCAGTTCAAGGCCATTGTTATTGCTGAAACATGCCGTACAGTTCCCATGCTCGGCCTGGTTGCTGCTGAATTTGGTCTGTCGAATACGACCAGAAATACCTAAAGTAATTTATTAAAGGAGCCAACAGAATGGCACGTATTACCGTTGAAGATTGTCTGCGCCAAATTCCTAATCGTTTTCAGCTGGCCATGGTTGCAGCCAAGCGAGCCAAGCAATTGTATAAGGGCGGAGCGCCGCTGATTGAAAACAAAGCCAACAATAAGAAGATCGTTCTGGCTTTGCGGGAAGTGGCAGCCGGGAAGATCGAGTACGAAATTCCTACCCGTAAAAAATGATGGCGTCGCAAAAAGTCCGCCTTGCTGCGTTACAGCGGTTTTTCAGGACTTCGACATAACAGACGAATGGCTTCACTCCCAATAAAAGCACCAGGCCTTGTATGACGATTTTTTTGCTTAACCATCAGTAAGGCTTTTAAAAAGTAGGGGGGCTTTCTTCTCTCCTTGAAGGCATCAGTCTGTATGCTGCTCTGTCCCAAAGACTTCTAATGATTGCCGGCGGATTTCTGCCGGCAATCATTTTTGTCGCTGCCTCCGGGTAAAATACCTTGATTCGACTCGACGATATCCTTGAAAAAATCCTCTCCTATAATGCCGCAGCCGACCTGGATGCGGTACGTAAGGCCTATGTCTTCAGTGCCAAGGTTCATCAGGGGCAGGTGCGTCTGTCCGGTGAGCCTTATCTGACTCATCCGATGGAAGTGGCGTATATTCTGGCTCAGCTCAAAATGGATGTGCCGACTATCGTTACCGGTCTGCTGCACGATACCATCGAAGACACCCTGACGACCACCGAGGAACTGCGCAGTATTTTTGGTGACGAAGTGGTTGAGCTTGCCGATGGCGTGACCAAACTCAGTAAAATGACCTTTCGCACCCGTGAAGAACGGCAGGCAGAGAGTTTTCGCAAGATGCTGCTGGCCATGGCGAGAGACATCCGGGTCATTCTCATCAAGTTGGCGGATCGTCTGCACAACATGCGGACCCTGGGGTTTCAGCCTGAGGCCAGACAGCAAAAAATTGCTCGGGAGACTCTCGACATCTATGCACCCTTAGCCAATCGTATGGGGATAAGCTGGATTAAGGGGGAGCTTGAGGACCTGGCGTTCAGTTACCTTGAGCCGGCGGCCTTTGCCGACTTGCAGAGCCAGGTCAGCGAAAAGGAAAAGGCCCGTGGCGGGTATATCGAAGAAGTTAAGGGCATCATCTCTCAACAACTCCAGGAAAATGGTATTAAGGGAGACGTCTCGGGACGCGCTAAGCATCTCTATTCGATACACAAAAAAATGGAGCGGCAGGGGGGAGATCTGGATCAGATCTATGACCTGATTGCCTTTCGTGTGCTGGTCGATTCGATTCGCGAGTGCTACGGCGTTCTGGGTATTATCCATTCGGTCTGGAAGCCGATCCCCGGCCGATTTAAAGACTACATTGCCATGCCCAAGGCGAACATGTACCAGTCCTTGCATACGACGGTCATCGGACCCCACGGCGACCGCATGGAAGTGCAGATCCGTACCGAGGAGATGCATCGGATTGCCGAAGAGGGCATCGCCGCCCACTGGAAATACAAGGAAGGCAAGGGAATCTCTGGTGTCTCTGGCCGGGATGATAAACATTTCCGCTGGTTACGGCAGTTGCTCGAGTGGCAGCAGGAAGTAAAAGACTCTCGAGAATTTATGGATTCGGTCAAGATTGACCTGTTTCCTGAAGAGGTTTATGTGTTTACCCCCACCGGCGAGGTCAAGGAACTGCCCAAGGGGTCTACGCCGATCGATTTCGCCTACAGTATTCATACAGATGTCGGTAGCCGTTGTGTTGGAGCCAAGGTCAACGGCAAACTTGTCCCCTTGAAGACCACCCTGAAAAATGGTGACCGTGTCGAGGTTACCACTTCACCGAATCAGACGCCGAGTAAGGATTGGCTGGCTTTTGTTCGCACATCCAAGGCTCGAAACAAGATCCGCAGTTGGGTTCAGAAAGAGCTGCGTGAGAAAAGCGTCGAACTTGGGCGGGGGCTGTTGGAGAAGGAACTCCGCAAGTATGATTACAGCCTTAAGCGGGTGCTGGCTTCCAATCTGCTGACTGCGGCGGCCGATGATCTCGGTTTTCGATCTACCGATGACTTGATTGCTTCAATTGGCTACGGCAAGGTTCCTTTGGGGCAGGTCGTCAATCGGGTGATTCCGCAGGAAAAGCTAAAGGCCGAACGCCCCAAAGTTGGTAAGCTTGGCAAGGTTATCGCGAAAATCCGCAAAAAGCCCTCCAGTGCGATTAAAATTGATGGAGTGGAGGATATCCTGATGCGGTTTGCCAAGTGCTGCAGCCCGCTACCTGGAGATCCGGTGATTGGATTTATCACCCGCGGACGTGGGGTAACGGTTCATGCTATTGATTGTCCCCATGTTCGCGAACTTGATCCTGAGCGGCGGGTTGAGGTGGAATGGGATCTTAAGAAAAAAGCGACCCGGTCGGCCAAGATCCGGGTCCACTGTGTAAATCAGAAGGGAATTCTGGCCGGGATTACCGGGGCCATCACTAACTGTGAAGCCAATATTACCAGTGCCCAGGTTCAGTCGACCCCCGATGATCGTGGGATCAATATTTTTGAAGTCGATGTTCAGGATCTCGAACACCTGACCACCGTCATTAATGCCATCCGGAAAATCAAAGGTGTTTATAATGTCGAGCGGATGCGCCATTAATCGTAAAGACAACAGACTCTCTGGAGAAAATCATGTCGATTGAGAAGATTGAAACTACTGCCGCACCTGCTGCAATCGGGCCCTATTCACAGGGGGTGCGGGCAGGAGAGTATGTCTTTTTTTCCGGTCAGATTCCACTTGATCCTGAGACCGGAGAGGTCGTTCCTGGTGGTATCGAGGCCCAGGCTGAACGGGTCATGAAGAACATGGAGGCGGCGCTGGAGGCCGCTGGCTTGTCCTTTGCGCAGGTAGTTAAGACCACGATCTATTTGACCGATTTGAATGATTTCGCGGTAGTCAACGAGATTTACGGAAGCTGCTTCGAAGGAGTCTACCCGGCGCGAGCAACAATACAGGTCGCGGCCTTACCGAAAGGCGTTTCCGTAGAGATTGAGTGGGTGGCGTACTGCGGGTAGGGCGGGGGGCAAGTTCGAAGTTCCAGGTTCGATGTTCCAAGGGGCAAGTTCGGAGTTCGATGTTCGGAGTTCGGAGTTCGGAGTTCGGAGTTCGGAGTTCGGAGTTCGGAGTTCGGAGTTCGGAGTTCGGAGTTCGGAGTTCGGAGTTCGGAACGTTGAACATGGGTTTTTAACACAGAACGTCGAACAGGGTTTTCAACGTCGAACAGGGTTTTCAACGTCGAACGTAAAACAAAAAAAAGGGGAGCCAGATTGGCTCCCCTTTTTTTGTTTTACAGAGCCTTGGTCACGGCGCCGGCACGGATGCAGCGGGTGCAGACCTTGATGGAACGCACAGTACCGTTGCTTATTGCTTTAACCTTTTGCAGGTTAGGGTACCATACCTTGCGGGTTTTGTTATGTGCATGACTGACGTTGTTGCCAGTCGTCGGTTTCTTACCACAAATCTCACAAATTCTAGCCATCTCAATATCCTCCTGGTAGTTTGGAACGCAATTATTTACCATGGGTGTGTCAGTATTGCAACTTTTTTTGTAAAAAATATATGCCTTGACAGGTGATTTAAGGTTGTTTTTTAGCGGTTCGCAACAGATATCGTGCTAATGCGACTCCGGTCATGACTTCGCCGGTGCTGCCCAGATGGGGTACTGCTCCAGCGCCATTGCAGAATAACAGGTTTTTTTTGAGTTTGAGGCGCTGTGTCGTGCCTGGAAAGGCACTGCTGCGTGGCCAGCGGACTTCATCAGCAGTTGCTTCAGGGGGGGGCAGAGGGCTGAGTCCGAATGAAGCAAAGGGCAGGATTTCGGCCAGTTGTGAACGTAATTCTTCTTCAGATAGCGTTTTCGCCTGGGTTTCTGCGGTACCAACCGTTCCCGTTGGCGTTGACGTCAGGGTTATGCGAAGCGGTTGTGGTTCGGCAAGGATGATCCGAGGTGCCAGAATTGGAGACATCCCGGTAAGGATCGGGGAGGTTTTCCATCGACTGGGGGGGGTGTGACATCTGAATAGTTTTTGCTCGCTCTCCGGAAGATAACTGACGGCTGTGGGGCAGCCGACAACCAAGGTTTCGGCTGAGCAGGACCAGGCGTTTTTCAGTTGAATCAGTCCATTGTTGTCGATCGTTTGGATGGTATCCAATGGTTCTCTGCCGCCGTGAAATTGTTCGTAGCGGCGCAACAGCAAATCATCAAGGGCGGATCGTGAAATCCCCTGGGGCTGGCAGGCACTGCTCCAGAGCAGGGCTCCTTCGGCGATTGTCAGCCGATCCAGAGGTGCCATGGCCAATCCGCAAAAAAGCGCCTCCAGGAAGGTGCGCGCCGCCGGATTGGTGATGACATCGAAAAGGCTGGATAATGGTTTAAGGAGACTGTGGAACCCGTATCGACTCAATAGTAATTTTTTGCGAAAGCGCAGGCGGCCTGCCAGGTCGAATAGAGGGAGGCCGCCGTTGGTCAGAAGCTGGGATTCGAGCCTGTGGCCCTGGGCCTCGAGGGTTTCGAGTAGCACCTCTACCTGGATGTGGCAGGAGGCAAATTCACGACGCAATTCCTCGCCAAGCGGTTGGTTGCCATGAAGTTCCACCCGACTCAGTCGGGTAATAATCTGTAGTTTGCGCGCTGAGGTGAGGCAGTTGCGTCCTCCCAGTTGATCCAGGATCTGGTCCAGGTGGACGGAGTTAAACAGCCAGGGGGAAAAGGGGGGGGGGTGCAGGCTGAAGGTCAGCACTTTTTTTCCGGCCTTGGCCAGAAGCGTTGCTGCCAGGCGTGATGCCAGGCTCTCGCCGAGAACAATGATGTCGTAGTGATGTTGATGCACGATAGCCGTTGTCCCAAAAATGGGGCTGTGTGGTTACAGGTCTTCTTCGCTGCGGACACGCAGCCCTTCCCGTCTGAGCAGGGCGGAGCAAACCCCTTGTCCTTCGATTATGCGGTCATTAAGGTGAATCTGATGAACCCCGCAGGAGGGACTCCGTTCCTTGAACAGGGCTTGCTCGCAACCGCAAAGATTTGCAATTTTCAGGGTTTCCTGCGCACCGTGGATGAAGATATCGCTCATGTCGCTGCCGCTGATGTTGACAACGGTGCCGACCCCGTCAAGAACCTTCTCCCCATTGCCATTGGCGAATCGGGTTGACTGCCGCGGGGTTGGTTGGCCAGAAAGTTGTTCAGGGCAGACGGGGATCGGTATCAGATCGTTGCTTTTAAGGTAAGCCAATACTTTTTCATTGCGCTTGGCTTGTCCATCATAGCGAGTCTGAATGCCGAGCAGGCAGGCGCTGACCAGGATGGGCTGGGGCATGTCTCTCTCTCGGTTTAAGCTAAGTGTCCGGTAACTATCAACCTAAGGAAGGGTTCGTCAGGGATTGTGGACAGTAGTCATCAGGCGGGTCGATAAGAACCCGCCGGGATTTAACCCGCAGGCGACCTTCGGCAAAAAGCTTGATGGCACGGGGATAGATCTGGTGCTCCTGCTTAAGAATTCGGGCAGATAGTGTCGCTTCGGTATCGGAGTCGAGCACCGGCACAACGGCCTGGATAATGATCGGTCCGGTGTCGGTTCCGGTATCGACAAAATGAACGGTGCATCCGGAAAAGCGGACTCCATATTCAAGGGCCTTGCGCTGTACGTGCAGCCCAGGAAATGCCGGAAGCAGTGCCGGATGGATATTCATGATGCGATTGGGAAACGCCTCAACAAAGATCTCGGAGATAAGCCTCATGAATCCGGCCAGAACAACCAGATCGACCTTGGCGTCTTGCAGGGCACCTACTATCTTGCGGTCGAATTCCTCGCGACTGGCATAACTGCGGTGATCGATGCAAAGTGCCGGGATGCCGGCCTTAAACGCTCGCTCTAAGGCCCCGGCATCCTGATTGTTGCTGATGATCAAAACGATTTCAGCCGGTAGTGATCCGTCCTGGCAGCGGTCGATGATCGCCTGCAGGTTGGTTCCGCCGCCGGAAGCGAGGGCGCCGATACGCAACTTTTTGCTCACGGGATCTCCTCGCTTATACCAGTACGACACCTTCGTCGTCGGCTCCGCACTTGGCAATTTCTCCGATCAGAAACGATTGTTCCTTGAGGCCTGACAGGCGGACCATGATATCATCGGCTTCTTCTTCGGAAACTACGAGCGCCATGCCGATGCCGTAGTTGAAGGTGCGGTACATCTCATTTTCGGGGATGTTTCCACCTTCACGCAACAGTTCGAAAATGGGTTGTTTCGGCCAGCTGCTTTTTTCTATGACCGCCTGGCAGTTGCGGGGAAGAACCCGTGGAATATTTTCTGTGAGGCCGCCACCGGTAATGTGAGCCATGCCCTTGATTTGAAAATCCCGCAGCAGGTTCAGGATCGTTTTGACATAAATTTTGGTCGGTGTCAGCAGTTCTATGCCGAGTGGATTGTCAAGTTCAGGCAGAACGCTGTCGACGGTCAGGCCCATCTTTTCGAAGAAGACTTTGCGGGCCAGGGAAAAGCCGTTGGAATGCAGACCACTTGATGCGATACCGACGATCTTGTCGCCGACGGTGATACTGGAACCGTCGATAATCCGGCTGTTATCAACCACCCCGACAGTGAAGCCGGCCAGGTCATATTCGCCATCCCCGTACATGCCGGGCATTTCGGCGGTTTCACCGCCAATCAAGGCGCATCCTGCTTGCACGCAACCTTCGGAAATGCCCTTGACGATTTCTGTCGCTTTTTCTGGAGACAACTTGCCGGTGGCCAGGTAATCGAGAAAAAACAGGGGTTCAGCCCCCTGCACCACGATGTCATTAACGCACATGGCGACCAGGTCAATGCCGACCGTGTCGTGTTTGTCGGTCATGAAGGCCAGTTTCAGCTTGGTGCCGACGCCGTCGGTCGAAGCGACCAGGGTTGGCTTTTTGTATTTGTCTGAATTCAGGGAAAAAAGGCCGCCGAAACCGCCAATGTCAGTCAGAACCTCGGGCCGGGAGGTTGCCTTGACCAGGGGTTTGATCATTTGTACGAAGCGGTTACCGGCATCAATGTCAACGCCGGCGTCCTTGTAGGTTGTCGTGTCCTGCTTGCTCAATGGTTTAGCTCCTCATTTGAAAAAGTGGCTATTTTTTAAATCATTTCGCTCATATTTGTCAACGCCAAAGTCCCCCGGAGGCAGTAATTCAAAACGAATAATTTCTTTACAGACAAAAGACCTGTATTTTATGATGCTAAGCCTTTATGTTCAGGGAGTGATTGGCGCTGAACCGGTTGAGCCCGTATTTTTCTTTGCGGGTGCTGATCGTTTTAATGGCGTGGCAATTAGTGCTCCTTGCTGCTGCTACATTTTTCAGGCCTTTTTTTACATGGCGAGCGCCTTTAATCCTGAGTCTGGTGTGGCGATAAGACTTGTTGGCGAAAGCATCAAATTTATGAGGCAAGAACACGATTTGGCTAGCAATGCAGACAATAGTCTACAGTATAACATTCGTCTTATGGAAAAAAAGGATCTGGATGCGGTCGTTGGCGCTGAACGTCTCTGTTATCCTTATCCCTGGTCTGCCGAACTGTTTCGGCAGGAACTCGATAATCCGCTCTCTACCATAGACCTTCTTTTTATTAATGAGCAACTTGCGGGTTATCTTTGTTCCTGGTTGATCTGTGGGGAATTGCACATTCATAATGTCGCGACGCTGCCCGCGTTTCGCCGCCGGGGGGTAGCAGCCCGGTTGATACGATATGTGATTGACCGATGCCCTGCTGCAGGACTGGAAAAGGTCCTTCTCGAGGTCCGGGTCGGCAATGCCGGGGCGATTGCCCTCTATCGATCGTTCGGCTTTGTTGATGTGGTGGTGCGCAAGAAATATTATTCCGACGGCGAAGATGCCTTGCTGATGGAACTGGATATTGATCGATCCAAACCGATTTTTTTATCCCTTCAAGGAGAAAATCACGACGCATGAAAAACTTCAAAACCATTATTTTATCTAACCATGAAATCTCATCCGGGTATTTCCGGATGCGTATTCTGGCCCCAGGATTTGGCCAGAGCGCACGCCCGGGGC
>JBFHFM010000076.1:0-12280 GCA_041583595.1 Trichloromonas sp.
CGGTCTCGACTGGACCATCTTTCGCCCGTCGCTGATTTTCGGCAAAGGCGGCGAATTTGTCACCATGATCGCAGACCTGATCCGCAAGCTGCCGGTGGTGCCGGTCTTCGGCGACGGGCGCTATCGTATGACCCCGGTGTCGGTAATAGATGTAGCCAAAGGCTTCGTCGCCGCCCTGCAGAAAACCGAATCCATCGGTCAGACTTACCACTGCGGCGGCGCGAAGAGTTATTCGTACGACGAGATGCTCGATGCCTTCGGCCGGGCCCTCGGCAAGAAAAAAGTCTGCAAAATCCACCAACCCCTGGTCCTGATGAAACCGCTCGTCTCCCTGTTCGAATCGATTCCAGCCTTCCCCATCACCTCGAGCCAGTTAACCATGCTGATCGAAGGCAACGAATGTGACCCACAACCCTGGAGCGAGGCCCTCGGCATCACCCCTGTTTCACTGGAGGAGGGCCTGCAGCAGATTTTTACCGGTTCATCGCCCCTGGCCTGAAAAATGACTGCTGCGACGAGCTTACTTTCATTTTTTTCAGAGGAAGGTTGTTGAGGTCAGCAGATTGGTACCAGGGTTACAATCACCGATCACGGCTTCTAGGCACCGGGATTTCAGGGTGTCCATGGGTCGACCTGACACCTGCGACCCTGTACAAGTTGCCTAAGTTGGCGCTTCAACAGGAATAACTCCTGCACTGCTCTCCCTAATTCTCCATCTACAATATAAAAAACGCCATCCATGAGCAAACGGGTGGCGTTTTTTTATTCGGCCCTATTGGTTTTAAGGGGGAGATACCCCTCTCGCATGACATCGATGCGACCTCAAACACCATCCGTAAAAAAGTCACCCCATGGAAAAAATCCCTGACAGATTGGCATCTTCCAAGAATTAAGCCAAAACATCCGCACTTTGGCTAGCGTTATGCAATGAATTCACTCTAATGTGTCGATATGTAGCATAAGAGTAATTTTTTACGTCTGTAGACCACAAAGAAAGAAAGATTATGGCGGCTTTTTGACTCTTTTATGTCAAAGGTTTGACCATGAAGACTTCAAATAAGACGATTCCCATGACCAGTAAACGCACCTCCATCATTACAGATTAAAACTTACATTCAGAGTCTTAGTTGTTTTTTCCAACGTTAAGGGGTGACAGCACAAGCTAAATATCCCCCTTCAATCTCTATGCTGCCAAGGCCTGATCAAGTCCCTTCTGAAAGGGGATTTGATAGCCAAACCTTAATACGACAACTCGCTTGTCTATGCCCTTACAGTAAGGATCAAAACCTCAACCCATAAAATCACAGGAGATTTGGCCTTGAGAATCGTAATTCCAATCGTTATGTGCCTGTCTTGCCTCCTTGTCGTCGCCTGCACCGACCTGACCACACTGCGTTCTGCCCACCCGATTGCTCCGGTTCGGGCCTATGAAGCTTTAATGGTCGGCAACCTGGAAGCTGACTACATTGGCGATGAAAGCTGCCTGAAAAGCTGCCATACCCATGATCAGATTGCTAAGGATTTTTCGCACTCGGTGCATGGAGACCAGATCTCCGAGGACACCGGCTTACCCCTGGTCAATTGCGAATCCTGTCATGGCCCAGGCAGCATGGCCGTCGCCGGCCTTACCGAAAAGAGTACCTGTAAATTCGACACCTTATTACAGCTGAAAGAGTTGCCCGCCGAGGCAAAATCTTTGCTTTGCCTGAAGTGTCACTCCGCGGCGTCAGACCCTGTTCTCCACAACTGGGCAGGCAGTACTCACGCCAATAGCGGCATCAGTTGCTTCGATTGTCATGAATTGCACAAAGGTTCACAACAAAAAGTCGCTCGTCACGAGCAGGATCAAATATGTTTCAAATGCCACCAGGACATCCGCATGGAGTATTCCCAATTTTCCCATCATCCGCTTAATCAAAAAGTAATGTGCACCGATTGCCATAATCCACACGGTACGACTCAGGATAAATCACTTTTAGGAAATACTGTCAAAGACACCTGCACCCGCTGCCATATGGAATATCAGGGACCCTTTGTTTATGAACACGCCGATGTGACTGAAGACTGCATCAATTGCCATGAGTCACACGGTTCCCCCAACGATGGCCTACTGCAAGTATCCGAGCCCTTTCTCTGTATGCAGTGCCACTCAGGCCATTTTGGGGAGCAAAGCCCCCAGGGGTCACTCGACAACTCTTCGATGAAACAAGCCTTTTACAGTCGTTGCACCGATTGCCATTCAGCCATCCACGGGACCGATATTCCCTCTTCCCACGGGCGCGGCACCTTTATAGCTCGTTAAGTTACCGAATATGTATCGCAAAACAACACAGGAGAGTGCCGTGATCTTTCGAAATTTATTTTTCCTCGGGGTTCTGAGTTTCTTCTTTATTATGCCTACCAACCAGCTTCATGCAGACACCATAGACACGACTTCAGAGTCAAAAAACACTGAGAAGTTCGAAACTTCCATCGGGTATCGCAGTGTGAGTGAGCATGGAACCTCCGCTCGGGCAAGAGAATACGACAGTCTGCTGTCCAGCCCGACGTTTAAACTTTCTTACGAAGGGGCGAACGAAAGCAACAACTTGAATCTGGACCTCAATTTTATCAATGAAGACGACTTCTATTTTGAAAACGATTTCAATTTAAAGGCCGGGCTTCGCATTAACATTCTGAAAGAACGCATGTTTCATAACCTGGATCATATCCCCTACGACCAGGCCAGCGAGCAGGAAGCTCGCCCCGACGGGGTTTTCAACGGGACCACACGCATCGACTATTTTGACCAGGATCCAGGCACCGATTACGGCATTCGCATCGATCAATCCGAGGTCTCTACCCGAGTGAAAGTTCCCGACTACCCAGCCCATATTAATATCAAATACTGGAGATGGGAAAAAAAGGGCAAGAAACAACTTCGCTATGCAAACGATAGTTGCACCAGTTGCCACCTGCAAAGCCGCACTCAGGATATCGACCGGGTCACTGAAGAAGTCACCGCTAGTATTGATGCGCATCTCGGTTTTTTTGATTTGAGTATTGAGCAAGTGGTACGCACCTTTGACGATCGCGCGTCGACCTCGGTCGATACTTTCGAAGAGAACTGGATGCTTCAAGCCGGAGACTACGAGCATGATGCCAATCCTGACTCCAAATTTACGCAAAGCACTATTAAGGCAAACTCGGTTGTAAGCGGGGGCTTTGTTGCCGATACCAGTTTTTCAATCGGTAAGCGCGAGAACGATGCCTCTTATACCGATATTTCAGTCGATTCTGCCGAGACCAAATTCCAAAAACTGGCCAGCAATGTAACCTACACCCCCTCGTCACATTGGACGATGAATTTCCGTTATCGCTTACTGGATATGGATACGGACAATTCGAGTTATATATCAGCAGATGGTTTGCAATATGCGACATTCCCCCCTCCAACATACGCGCCAACCTTGGTCTCACGCACCAGTTCCATCGATGTGCGTGATAGCATCGATATCACGCGGGACTACTATGCGGCATCACTGGCCTACCGCCCATCGACCCAAGTAACGTTCAAAGGAGATTATCGCCGCGAAGATATCCACAGAAGCAACACCAATGGCCCCATACCCCATGATGCCATTACCGTAGACCCTGTGGAAATCGACCCGTACTGGGAACTCCCCGAAGATGAGGTGCTGCAAAAATATCGTCTCTCTTTCTCCTCGCGGCTATTGCCTAAAAATGCTCTGAAACTCGAAGCCTGGTACCAATATCAAACCTCAGATGATCCGGCATACAGCATCTCCGTCGAGAGTGGGCACAAAGGCTACGCCAGTGCCACCTACCATTCCAGCCCCCTCTGGGGTGGAACCATGAGTATTAAAATGCAGGATGTCAAAAATACAGACGCTCAATATGTTCAGTTCGATGGCAGCGACACACCCGTTACCTTCGAGCAGAACCGCCGTCAGGAAGGACAGAACGCGGCACTGGGATTGTGGTTGAACGCCCGAGCGGGGGTTCGTTTTGATCTCAATTACGGGTATTTGCGGTCGAGAATTATACAGGACCTGCTGTTTGGTTCTGAACCGGATCTCACAATTGAAGATGAAGTGGAATATCGTCAAAGCGTGCACACGCTGGCGCTTGGCGCAAACTGGCAAATGTATAAATTTCTTACCTGCAGAGTAGAGGGATATCACATTCGATCTGAAGTAACCTATTCTCCCAACTTTCCGACGGAAAGCCTTACAGTCGGGGTAGCCAGTTCAGAGGACCTGCAGGAAATCAGCAAGGTAGATATCCGACAAAATGGTCTTAAAGGACGAGTCAACTGGGAGATTGATGAAAAATGGACCGCCATCATGCAAGCAACTTATGATGATTACGATGATTATGGCAGTGATGTTTTTGACGGCTCTGTTCAGACCTACACTGCTAGCATCTCGCGAGTCTGGTAATGGATTCTTACAAAAACGTCATTCATTTTTCTACCGACCAGGGTTGTCTAATTATGAATCATATTAAAGGCTCAATGAGCCCCTTTATTTTGCTGTTTTCGCTGTTTCTGTGGTTTCCCACCACGGTTTGCGCCGAGCAGATTCTTGCAGCGATCATTACCGCCGATCTGCCACGTTATGAACAGGCCCATGAAACCATGCTTAAGATTTTAAGTGCCGGTGGATTCGATCAATCAAAACTGAAGGTTTTTCTACAAAAACCCAATGCGGATAAAATGTCACTGGCCAACAGCCTCAGACGCTGTGAGGCCGCCGGGGCTACTCTGGTAGTAACTTACGGTTCCCAGGCAACCCAAGTAGCACAACAAGAACTTAAAAACACCCCATTGCTCTTTGCCGATGTCTATGACCCGGTATCTCTCGGCGTAGTCAAAAGCCTGCAAGCTCCAGGCTCAAATGCCACGGGAGCAGTGAGTAAAACAGACTTGGGTCAATTGGTAGATCAATTGCTCAAAATCAAGCAAGTCAAGAAGGTTGGAGTTCTGTACACCAAGGGCGAAACCGGTTCGGAACAACAGTTGGCTGAATTGAAGGCCAGGGCACAGCTGGCAGGGATCAGTGTGGTGGAAGAAGATGCTAAAAATCCTGAAGAGGCGGTCGCCTTGGGACAAAAACTCGCCGAACAATGTGAGGCTCTCTTTCTCACTGAAAGCGTTTCGGTCGCTCAGAAGGCTTTAGAGATCCTGCGCAACGCAACGGCTAAAAAGTGCCTGACCTTTTCGCAAATCCCCGGGCTGGTAAAAGAAGGTGCACTGCTGGGGCTAGAAGCAGATGTTGAAGAACAGGGAAAACTTGTTGCTGTCTATTCTCTACAAGTGCTGATGGGCCAAAAAGCCCATATTTTACCGGTTCAGCTGGCAAAGAAAATCAGTTTAAATATTAACACCACGGTTGCTGCTAACTTAGGATTAACAATACCTCAGGATGTGGCCACTGCAGCGAAATTACAAAATTGACTTTGTCATCAGACCCAGTGTCATTACACAAAACCTTCTGTAGTAGGACTTAACCATGTTTAAGATCATGAGACTTCGACATAAAACGCTGATCATCCTCCTGATGGTAGCTGTAGTACCATTATTGATCAGCCTCCTTGTGCTGTCCATTTTCACCAAAAAACAAATCGCCGGGAATATGGCGCAACTGGCACAGAGTTCTGGAAATTATGTAGAGCGCACGACAGAAAAGGAACAAGTGGCTCTGACTAATTACATGAAACTTATCAGTGTCGGTTCCGATTTGGTAAATGGGACTTATTTCGCGTCGCTGACAGGAGACAAAGGTCAACTAGATGAATATCTGGAACAGATACTCACCCAATACAATTTTGACCTCCTTGAAGTTCTCGATCCGGAGGGTAAAACTTTAATACGAAAGCAGGTCGAAGGCCTATCCCTGGATGAACAGCCCCAAGACAAAAATCCGGTGATCACAGCCTCTCTCAAAGGTGAGACCAGCGGGGCGGTTAGTAGCTATTTAGGTCATTTGTCCATCCTGGTCGCAACCCCCATCATGTTGCAGGGAAAAATTGCCGGCCATTTGATCGGGGCCTATGTTCTGGACGATGGTTTTGCCAAACACATCCATGAACTCTCTGGGGTGCAGGTTGCCTTTATCAGCCCGCAAGGTGTGATAGGGGCTTCACACGAGGACTTCTACAAACAGAAACTCGACCAACTGTTGACTGAATCTGAGGCCACTGTGATTCTGGGCAACGCCCGGCACATTATCAAAACACGCGAACTGGGCGGCAAGAATTTCAAATTTCTCATGGCCATGGACCTCTCAAGTGAAACAGCCGCCTTGCACTCCTTACGTACCCTTATGCTCATCCTTATCATAGTAGTGGTTGCCTTAGTCTTTGGAGTGGCAATAGCCTTTTCTCGTACCCTGACCCATCCAATTCTTGCCGTGGTCGATAACCTGAAAGACATTGCCCATGGTGAGGGCGACCTCACGCGAACGCTAAAAATCACAAGTCGGGATGAAGTTGGGGAACTTGCTAACAATTTCAACCTGTTTCTTGAACGATTGCGGGAAATGGTTCATCGAATTCGAAATGCCGCTGGAGACATCTTTATCGCCACTGAAAAAATTCAAAAAGCCTCCCAAGAGGTAAGTATCGGGACCAAACGTCAGGCGGAATCTCTTGAAAACTCCTTTTTTGCCATTCAGGGAATTGATGAATCGGCGGTTGAAGTAGCAAACGAGGTAACCTCCCTTATGAGTGCCGGGGACATTTGCGCTTCTGCGGTAACTGAACTAGGGATGACCATTTCAGAAATTGTATCCCAGGCCGATCGTCTTTTTTTCACGATCGAAGAAGTGGCGAGTTCAATTACACAGATGTCCACAGCCAGCCAGCAGGTCACCGAAAGCATCGAAGAACTTTCCGGATCCATGGAAATGACGGCGGCCGCCATGAATGAAATGGATGCGTCAATCAAAGAAGTGGAAGAAGCCGCGCAGCTGACGAACCAACTTTCTTCCCAGGCCAGCCAGGATGCCGAAAAGGGCAAAACGGTCGTAGGAAAAACTATTTCCGGCATTCAGGCGATTCTGGAGACAGTCGAAAAGGCCGGTGGTGCGATTGAAGAAGTCGGCACTCAATCAAGTGAAATTGGCAGCATACTGACAGTGATTGATGACGTTTCCGATCAGACCCGCCTGTTGGCATTGAACGCCTCGATTATCGCTGCGCAGGCCGGTGAGCACGGCAATGGTTTTGCGGTAGTGGCTGGTGAAATTCGGGAACTGGCCGATCGCACAGCATTATCAACCAAAGAAATCGGAGAAATCATCTCTCGGTTGCAAATGGGAACAGCGGAGGCCATCAAAGCGATGAAAGTTGGCAGTGCCCGTGTAAGAGAAGAGGTTGAGCGCTCCAAAGTAGCTGAAGACGCGCTGGAAAAAATAAATGTCAGCACACTGAAGTCGGCAGAAAAAGTCAAGAATATCGTCCGAACGACCCAGGAGCAGTCCCGCAGCAGTCAACAAATTACAAAGGCGATCAACACGGTTGCGGGCGTCCTGCAACAGATCTCCGTCGCTGTCAAACAACAATCTTGCGGCATTCAGCAGCAAGCTGAGGCAGCAGAAGCAATGAGAGATATTGCCTCGCAGGTCAAATCAAGTACCGAAGAGCAGGCCAAAGGCAGTCAGCAGATCAGTGCCAACATGGAACGTATCACGAACATGATGGAGCAGATCAATCACTCATCCAAAGAGCAATCGGAGCGAAGCCGCAAAGTGGTTGAAGCTGTCTCAGAGATTCGAATGGTTGCAGAGGCAAATGATTTACGCACAAGCGAATTGGACCAAATTGTAGAAGATCTGTCCGCCCAGGGAAGCGTGCTTGAAAAAGAAATCGGTTCCTTTAAATCGTGAAAGCGACCAATGGAATCGAGTGGAAGGGTGTCGCACTGAACGAAATGGCTTTTGGCGTGAAAGCCTGACCCGCCGAGGTTACATAACACATTTCAATGATGCAGCAGGGGTAGAGTAGAGGCAGGAGTCATCCTGCCCGCTACTCTACCCTTCGTATTTGTAATAAGCACAAACGATAACATCGCCCCAACACCATCCATGTAAACCCCTAAAATATATCACTTTAAATCCCTAATTCGGGTGTTTTTCCTGCACCTTGTATTTGACTTTTTGTGTGCTATAAGAAATTTAAACTCGCCCAATCTTATTGGATAAATCTTTATGAAAAGGAGCGATAAGTCATGGCTAACTGGGACATTCTTCAAGAAATGGAGAGTCTGCGAAGAGAAATTGATGATGTCTTCCGGGGCTTCGGGACGGCTCGGTTGCTGGGACCGACCTTTCTGCCCAGGTTAAGCGGGAGGGAGTATCCGCACATCAACCTCAGCGAAGACGAAAACAACCTTTACGTGGAAGCGCTGGTGCCCGGCATCGAGCCCCAGAACATTGATCTGAATGTGATGAAAGGCAGCCTGACCATCTCAGGCGAACGCCAGGAAAGCGAATCGTCAGGGAGAACCTGGCACCGGCGAGAGCGAGGGGGCGGGACCTTTCTGCGATCCATCGAACTCCCTATTGCGGTGAACTCAGAACGGGTGGAGGCCCAGTGTAAAAACGGCATTCTCACCGTCACCTTACCCAAAGCCGAGGGAGCCAAACCGAAAAAAATTACCGTCAAAATCGATTAAAAACAACAATCCAGGAGGTTTGACGATGCCGCAAAAAGATATATCCGTCACTCGCCAGGGAAGGTCGCTCGCTGAACAGGAACATCTACGGCCGCAAAAAAATCATATCCGACCAGCAGTCGACATTTTTGAAACCGAACAGGACCTGGTTCTTGTAGCCGATATGCCCGGTGTGGATAAAGAACGCCTGGATATCAACCTGGAGCGGGGAATTCTGACGCTCAAAGGAGAAATAGAAGCCTCCAACCACCGTGAACCGCTTTTCAGGGAGTTCTCTCTGGGGGGAAGCTATTACCGGCAGTTTGAACTCTCGGATGTCTTCGATTCGAATAAAACGTCGGCCGAGTTCAAAAATGGGGTATTAACCCTTACCCTGGCCAAATCCGAGGCGGCCAAGCCCAGACACATCGAAATCCAACATTGATGCATTCGCAAAAAGTCTTGAAATGGCTAAGAAAAACTTCGGCCAAGGAGATGACACGATGGAACTTCGAGAGCTGATCCCCTGGAAAAGAAAAACACCTTACGAAAGCAGGAATGAGAATCTCCTAGACTCCCTACAGCATGAAATGACTCGGGTTTTCGACCGGTTTACCCATGGCTTTGGCCAAGGAGAACTCAGCAAACGGGAAGAATGGTGGGGTAGCTCTTTCCCGGCCATGGACCTTGCGGAAACCGACAATGAAATCCTGGTCACAGCAGAACTACCTGGCATAGACGAAAAAGATTTAGACATCTCATTGCGGGGCAACAACTTAATTATCCGCGGAGAAAAAAAAGCAGAGCATGAAGAGAAAGGTGAGCACTATTACCATAAGGAAAGCTCTTATGGATCTTTTCACCGGGCCGTGCCTCTGCCAATGGAGATTGACGAGGACAAAATCGAGGCCACCTACAAAAAAGGCATCCTGAAAATAAAGCTTCCGAAATCCGCAGAGGCGCAAAAAAACCGGACCAAGATTGCCATCCATTAGGTCGGAACACCCTTTCAAGGCAACAAAGGCCCTGGGTGAAAATTGGGGCACCTCCAGGCGATTATGTGTTTGTCATAGAAACGCATTCGCATGGATGTGCCCCTTCATTGCGTTAATGGCTTTTTCTTATGTTATAGTGCCGTCACAAAATGAAAGAAACTAAGAACTTAATAAACAGTTGAAAGAGGATGGCAATGGCGGAAATAAAACCAGGCCGGTATCGTCACTATAAAGGCAAGGAATATGAAGTTCTGGAGACGGTGAGGCATTCGGAAACCGAAGAGGTGCTGGTGCTTTACCGGACTTTGTATGGGGATTACTCCCTCTGGGTTAGGCCCATTGCGATATTTTCAGATATGAAAGAAGTGAATGGAAAACAAGTTCCGCGTTTTGAATTCGTTGCAGAAAAATAGGTTCGTTTTCTGGAGGGGGTTTTGGGATGAAATTATGCGTTTCCCTGCGGTAATGACCTCTGACTACGGTTACTTTTTTATCCCAAACTACGCCTCCATGAACTTCGATCGGTCTGGCACCACCAAGATCGGTAAGTACCTTCTGAACCACAGTTTTATGTTGCCCGGGATGATCTCTGTGGTCACATCCTGCATCGTCGGCTACTTCTGGGCGAAATTAATCATCTAACGACTCCGGCCGAAAACCCACATAACGCAAACGCGGTCCCTGCTCGAAGGGACCGCGTTTTTTTCAATACACAAAGGGAGTCGTGGGGAGTCAAATCTTTGCTTACTACCTAAAAACACCTGCGTAGTTGCTGCCCCAATGCTTTACTCTTCGTGGCTCTTAAGCAAGCCGATAAACTCGGTGAACCCTTTGGCTTGCAGCGAAAGCTCAAAGGTGTCCCGCTGACGGAAGGTCCGGGCGATATCGGCGAGCAGTTCCAGTTGAGCCCCATCGTCCTGCTTCGGGGTCAGCAGTAGAAAGACCAGCAGCGCCGGGCAACCGTCGGGAGCGTCAAAATCGATGCCGGCGCGGGAGATTCCGACTCCGGCCACCGGCCCGGACAACCCGTCGAGGCGGGCATGGGGGACGGCAATACCGCTGCCGATTCCGGTTGGCATGAGTGCTTCTCTAGCCAGCACCGCCTCTGTCACACTGGCGGGATCTAGGCCGGCTGCCAACGCCAGGGCGTGAGCCAGCTCGGTAATCGCCTCCTGGCGGCTGGTTGCCTTCAACGCATGCAGGTAGGCTTTGGGGCGCAGGTAGCGAACAATGCAACGAGGTTTTTTCAAGCGCAGGATGGCCTGCATGGCAGGACCACTGACCAACGAAGTGACCAGGGCCATGATCACCAGGGCGACAAAGAGCGGCTCGCTAATCAGTCCGTACTCAAGGGCCAGCAGGCCAAGAATAATTTCCATGGCACCGCGAGCGTTCATACCAAACCCGAGCGCCCAGGACTCTCGCATGCTCATCCCCGCCAACCGTCCGCCCAGGCCACAGCCGAGCACCTTGCCAAGACAGGCAATAACCAACACCAGCAGCACCAGACCGAGATCAAAATGGGCGATAAAATTGACCCGCAGACCAATCCCGGCAAAAAAGAGCGGCGCGAAGATAAACGAAACAAACTGGGCGATGGTGGCGCGGGTCCGCTGGCGTAGATGACTCGAATCCCCCAAAGCAACCCCGGCCAGAAATGAACCGAAAATCGCGTGCACCCCGACCCACTCGGTAAAGGCCGAACAGACCAGGGCCAGGGTCAGGGCGAAACCGAGCACCCCCCCGGGCCAACTGGCGTGCGCATGAATATAGGGAATGAGCCGGTGAATCAAGGCTCGGCCCAGAGTCAGCATAAAGGCGGCAAACCCGAGCGTCATTCCGATGGTGCCGGCAATGCCTGCCGAGGTACCACCACCGACCCCGATCATGCCGAGAATAACGGCAAAAACAATCCAGCCGACCAGATCATTGAAAACCGCAGCGGCAATAATGGTCATCCCTAAATCGCTGCGATACAGGTTGAGATCCATCAGGGTGCGGGCGATCACCGGCAGCGCCGAAATCGACAGGGCCGTAGCGATAAAGAGGGCGAAAATCAGCGGGTCAGCCCCCGGCTCCCGCCCCATCAACCCGGGAAAAGACCAGGCAACGCCCAAACCGAGGGCAAAGGGAACCAGGATGCCCGCCAGACCGACGGTGAGCGCCACCTGTCCCTGCCGCCAGACCGTCGACAGATCGACCTCCATCCCTGCCACCAGCAGAAACAAAGTAATCGCCAGGGTCATCAGGCCATCGAGGGCCAGCGCCCCGCCGCCGGTAGCAGGAAAGATAAAGGCGCTGAATTTCGGCGCTAACTGTCCCAGCACCGTCGGCCCGAGCAGAATACCAGCGACGATCTCTCCGAGCACCACAGGCTGATTGAACTTTCTAGCCAGCTCGCCCAGCACCCGGGCGCCCGCCAAAAGGACGCCGAGCGCCAGCAGCAAAGCGGTTATTTCATGATGGGACAGCGACGCCATAGCAACCTCAATCGGTTGGAATACGAATAGGGGAAATGCAAAAACAGCGGCCAGGAACGCCCGAACAGGCAAGCCAGTTATGTCAAAGAGTCTATCAGTTGCAACCCTCTTTGCAAAAATGCAAAAAAACGGCCCCAGGCAAGGCATAA
>JBFHFM010000077.1:0-12277 GCA_041583595.1 Trichloromonas sp.
AGCCGACGCCGGTGGCATCGGGACCCAGGGTCGGGGTAACCCCCTGCGGCAGCCGGCCGGAGACGTAGTTCAGGTATTCCAGCACCCGCGAGCGGGCCCAGTAGATGTCGGTGCCGTCTTCGAAGATGATATAAACGAAGGAATAGCCGAAGAAGGAGTAGCCGCGCACCACCTTGGCGCCGGGGACGGCGAGCATCTGCGTCGTCAGCGGATAGGTCACCTGGTCTTCCACCACCTGCGGCGCCTGCCCAGGGTATTCGGTGAAGATGATCACCTGGACGTCCGAAAGGTCGGGGATGGCGTCTATGGGGATATTCTTGAGGGAATAAATCCCGCCGACGATCAGGAAAACCGTCGCCAGAATAACCATGAATTTATTACGAATGGACCAGCCGATTATATTTTCAAGCATGTCAATTCCTGCAGTCAGAGGCTAGAAGTCGAATAAATTACTTAAACAAGTCCTCTAAACTTTCTTGTTTTTTTACAGGTTTTTCGTCGAACAAGTCATCCAGTGCCGGGGTGTTTGCTGGCGGTGCCTGCTTACTGGCCGGCGGGCTTTTCGGGGCGATCATCTTTTGAATCGCTTCCTGCAGCTTGCTTTCTGAATCGAGCATGAACTGGGCGGAGACGACCACTTCGTCCCCCTCAGCAAGCCCCGAAAGGATCTGAATGTAGCCGCTCTCATCACTCACGCCGGTCTTGACGGAACGGGGTTCAAATCTGCCCTCCCCCAGAGACACGAAAACGGTCTGACCCTTCCCGGAATTGAGAACCGCATTGTCGGGAATGGCCAGGGCGCCCTGAACGGCACCGGTGGCAATCCGGATGTTGGCGTACATATCAGGCTTGAGTTGATGTCCTGGGTTCTGAAATTCGATGCGGGCCTTGACCGTGCGGGTTTCACTCTGCAGGTAGGGATAGATATAAGAAATCCTGCCTTCCAGCACCTTGTCCGAAGTAAAGGGCAGCTCTACCTGGGCGGTCTGCCCCACCTTGACCCAGGGCAGTTCAAACTCGTAGATATCGGCATTGACCCAGACCCTGGACAGATCGGAGATCTGCAGCAGTTCCTCACCGGCCATCACGCGCATCCCTTCGACCACCTTTTTCATGGTCACAATCCCGTGGTAGGAACTGTACAGGGTGAGATTTTTGCGTACCTCGCCACTTTGTTCCAGTGCGCTGATCTGCTTGTCGCTGATATCCCAGTATTTCAGCCGCGTGCGTGAGGCATCGAGCAGCCGCTTGGAACTCTCGGCAATTTCACCAAAAGGGCTCTGGGACAGTTGTTTGCTGTTTTGTACCGCCAGCAGGTATTCGTGCTGCGCGGCAACCAGTTCGGGACTGTAAATTTCCATCAAAGGCTGTCCCTTGCTTACCTGCTGTCCTTCCTCGTTAACATACAGTTTCTCCACCCAGCCCTCAATCTTGGAATTAACGGAGTACTGCCGGGGTTCGTCATAAGTCACCAGGCCCAGGGTGCGTACCGTACGCGAAAGATCACGACGTGCAACGATTTCGGTTCGCACGCCCATGTTCTGGGTAGTGACCGGATCGATCTCAATCCCACCGCCGCCCGAAACGTCTTCTTCATAAACGGGAACCAGATCCATCCCCATTGGAGATTTCCCGGGTTCATCGCGGATGTAAGTCGGATCCATGGGAGCTTGCCAGTATTTTATTTTTCGCTCGCCAGCAGCAGTCTTGTTGCCATCACCTCCTGTGCCTTGTTTCATCGGAGTGAGCTTCATGTTGCAGATCGGACAGATTCCGGGCTCGTCCTGGATAATGAAGGGATGCATGCCGCAGGTGTACTGAACTTTTGCAGCGTCGGTGGTTTCGTGTCCATGGCCGGCGTGTTCATCCACGCTCCCATGTTGAAGTCCGCCCAGATAATAACCGCCCAGCAGAGTCCCCAGCAAAGCCAGAAAGACGAATGGTTTCGATGTAATTCCGGATTTTTTCATGATTCTGTCCTATTGAGACCTGATAAATAAATTGTTGACAATATCTCAAATCAGTTGGCCGGCAACGTCGTGCCGACAGTCGCTTCGAGAATGGCCCGCTGCATCTGGTGTTCGGCGATGGCTTCGTAATAGTCCCGTTCAAAATTGTTCAATTTCATCTGGCTGTCGAGCACATTCATAAAATCGGCTTTGCCTACCTGGTAGGCTGCCAGAGCCGACTCCACCGAATTCTTTGCCTGTGGCAGCAATCCCTCGCGATAGAGTTCGACCATTTTGCGAGAGCGTTCCATGCGAGCCAAAGCATCAGCCACATCGAACCGGATCTGGTTTTTCAGCATGGCCAGGTCCTGGCGGGCCATCCGGTTTTCTGCCTCAGCCTCGGCCAGCATGGCGTGGCGGCGCTCCCGTTGAAATGGCAAGTTAAAAGAGACGCCAAGGGAGTACATGTCGTCTCCTTCAGACCCCATTGTGGTCGCCTCACGCTGCATGTATTCCAGTGAAAATGTAAAATCCGGATAAAATTCCTTTTCGGCCAGCTTGCGTCCAACCGCAGCCTTGTCGATCTGAAGGGACAGATTGCGAAGTTGCGGTCGGTTTGTCGTCGCCAGCTCTTCAAGTTCCCGCTGAGACAAGGTGACCAAATCCAGGGTGGCCTCAGGGATCGGTGGCACAATCGAATCTGCGGGGCGATACAGCAGGATATTCATCAAGGCTTCGAGAGAACGGCGTTGTTGCTGAATGGAAAGCTTCATGTCTTCCATTTTCGAGCGTTCAACCTGCCCCCTGAGAACATCCTGCTGCAATCCTTTGCCGACTCCGTACATGGTTTCGGAAAAACGGTTAAGCACGTCAAGGGTGGCGATGTTTTTATCCACAATTTCGAGGGCACGATCGGCAAAGTAAAGGCGAAACCAAGTTTCAGCAACCATGCGCCGTAAAGCGACCCTGCGCTCCTCGATAGCTTGCTGCGACGCATCCGCATCAAGTTGGGCACTTTCTCTACGCAACTCACGTTTGCCGAAAAATGGAACCATCTGGCTGATGCCGATCACTTTCGAGGTCATGTTCTCCTGATCGAAGCTCAGCGGGTCACGGATCAGTCCGTTCTGTATTTTCAGCATCAGCATCGGGTCGTCAAAGGTTCCGGCCTGCTTCACCCGACTGGTGAAGACATCCCAACGAGCTTCCGAAGCCTTGATCTCTGGGTTGTTTTCCAGCGCTTCGGCAATAATGTTTTTAAGCACGTCAGACTGGGCTTCGGCCCACACAGAATTTGCTGCCACCGAAAGCAACAGTAGTGAAATAGGGATCACACATACATAACGAAAAATAGACATACTCAGACTCCTACCCAAAGCATTATTCAATTATCGTTCAATCATAATTCGTGCCATCTTTTTTGCTATATAAAATCAACAACTTAGCCGTATCTCAGGGCATCGCTCTTTATGTTTGTTGAATATTCAACAGTTAGCCGAAGAATATTACTCAATACTACGGTTGCATTTCCCCCTATTTGCTAAATAATTATAGGCATGAAAAAGAAAATCTGCTTATTCATGCTCGGCCTATCTCTGACCATAGGATCCTCCGGTAATGCGTCCCCCTTGGAATACATACTGGACCTGACACTTGATCCCGGTAATTCTAGACTATCCGGCATGGCGCGGCTCGTATTTTCGTCAGAAAAACGGAACATTATCTCTCTTATGCTGGACTCCGGCTGCACCGTACAGAGTGTTACGAAATTCGAAAAAGCGATCAAGTACCGCCAAGCAGGCAACTATTTGATCATTGAACTGGCGGGGGACACTGAGGACGAACTTTTCGAAATCGTCGTTAGCTATACGGCGGTTTTTAATGATCAACCACCAGCCAATCCAATCCACAATGAAGACCCCACTTACGGCGTTTCCGCAATCATTTCCACCAAGGGAACATTTCTTTCTGGGGCTGCAGGCTGGTATCCTTTGCTATTGGACGAACCCGCGCTATACAGGGTGCGGATTGAGACCCCTCTTGGATATATTGGTGTTACTTCCGGCCGCCTGGTGGCATCAGGTGAGTCAGAATCTGCAGCCTTTTTTCTATGGCAGACGGAGACCCCCCTGCAGGCTCTGTCTCTTGCCGCCGGGCCCTACTTGATAAAAAAGGAGCTGGCAGACACAATTCCGATCTATTCTTATTTTTATCCTCAGAGTCAGGATCTTGCCGATACCTATTTGTTGGCGACCAGGCACTACCTTGAACTTTACCAGAATCTGTTCGGCAGATATCCTTTCGAAAAATTCGCCATCGTTGAAAATTTCTTCCCAACCGGCTACGGATTCCCTTCATGGACCCTACTTGGCAGTAGCGTGGTTCGGTTGCCCTTCATCGTTGAAACGAGCCTTGGCCATGAAATCGCCCATTCATGGTGGGGAACGGGGGTGATGGTCGATACCCGGTACGGCAACTGGGCCGAAGGGTTGACCACCTACCTGGCCGACCATCTTTACAAAGAACGGGAATCCGCAGATGCTGGGGCCGAGTACCGGTTAAAAATTCTTCGGGATTATGCCACTCTGGTGAGTATCGAAGATGACTTTGCATTGGCTCAGTTCGGAAGTCGGGACAGCAAAGCCAGCCAGTCTGTCGGCTATGGCAAGGGGGCGATGCTGTTTCACATGCTGAGAAAAAAAATCGGCGAAGCGGCCTTTTGGGCCGGATTGCGCAAGGTGGTTGAGCAGAAGATGTTCAGGAAGGCTGCGTGGAGCGATTTTCGACAGGCTTTCGAGTCGACTTCAGGTGCAGATCTGAAGCCCTTCTTTAAGCAATGGATTGAACATCCCGGGGCTCCGGTACTGGAATTGTCGGGGGTCTCCGTTGCTCACCAAGGTGACACGTGGCAAGTTATCGGAACAATTCTTCAGCGAGGCAAGCCGTATGTTCTGTCTGTACCTGTGCGAATCAAGGGGGTGACTGATTCGGTTGACCAAATCATAGAATGCTCTGCGGCAAAGACCCCCTTTGTTTTTACCCTGCCCTGGTCGCCCAGGCGTATTGTGATCGATCCGGATATCGACATCTTCCGTCGATTGTCCCCCGAAGAGATTCCGCCAACAGTCAACGGAGTCCGGGGTTCCGACAATCTGCTGGTCATCGTCTCCGATGCTTTGCCAGAGCCAGTTCAACAGGCGGCGCTCGATCTCGTTTCAGCGTTCCGGCAGGACCAGGCCAAGGTCATTTCGGAGTCTGCCGTAAGCAATGAACAACTGCAGAATCACGACCTTCTGTTGATCGGATTACCCACTCGGGCCAAGATTCGTCCGCTTCTTGCTGAAGGCTTGTTGATTACCGATCAGCAATTTGTCGTTGCTGGCGATACGTTCAATAATTCGTCCGCCGACCTGTTTGCCGCCCTGCCCCATCCGTATAAGTTTGATTTGAACTGTGCTTTGTTTTTGCCAGCTTCGGCAGAGTCGGCAAAGGTAGCTTCACGTAAAATTCCCCATTACGGCAAGTACAGCTACCTGGTTTTTGAACAGGGAAACAATCGACTCAAAGGAACCTGGACCCCATCCAGTTCGGCGATGATCCATGAATTCACTTCTTATGAGTAAATATGGAATATTGTGATGGAGTCTGTCGGAGTTGCTAAACCGAATTGAGAAGCTGGATGGTCGTGACCCGCTTAACGAAGCTTAGACAACGAATAGCCGGGCGGTAAAAACCGGGCAGTCGATTTTGCAGATGGTTTATGTGCAATCCAACAGTTTCCCGGGGTGGAAATCGCTGATGATCTGAATCGTCTTGGCGCAACGACTCAAGATGCCGGATAATTTATGGCTCGATGAAAACATGGAGGGATGGGCCGCTCCGAATAGATCTATGGAGCAGGTTCGGAACTTACCTTGACTTCAAGGTAGCGGCCATTAACAACAAACCGGATCCGGTCTTTGAAAATTCGATCAACCCGGGCTCCCTCGATATCGACCCCTTCGAGAACCGGTAAGTCATTTACAACCGCGAGACGTTCTTTGGCCACAGGACGCCAGTGAATTTCGCTGACCTTGAGTTCAGGCATGACCTGAGTTTCGGCCTGGCTAAGATACCACCCCGGGGTTCGGGCAGCACTTGAAACCGGCACCTGAACCGACGCGGAAACAGACCTTACGGACGTTGCAGGGCGTGGCTGGGCGACCGCCACAGGAACAATAGGCGACTGGTTGGCTAAAGCTGAAACGGCTTTGTTCGAATCTATAATAGACAGATTATCGGCTGCTTTTGTAGAGATGATTACTTTATTTTTCAAAGCAGCAGCGGTATCCCGAAGTGAGGTTGCTGTATCCTTGAGAGCCTCTGTCGCCTCCCGGGTGGTCAAAACAATCTCTTTTTGCGTGTCCGGTCCGGCCGCTGGTGCTATCTCGGCTGCGGCTTCTACAACGGGGATGGGCATGGAATCGGGGGTTTCAACGGCCACGCCCGGCAGGTCAATCGATACAGCGGGCGGTTCAATGGTAATTACCGGCGGCACAACAGATACAACAGGAACAACCGGTTCGGCAACCGGAGCTATGTCGTCGTTGTGCAGTACCGTCTGAGACGGAGGTATTTCAGCATCCTGCATCAACAGCACCCCACCGAGGACACCTCCGGCAAGCAGAACCAGTAAAATGAGAGGCAGGCGACTGTGCGAACGGACCCTTTTATGGGGGCGGGAAATTTCAGTAAGAATTTCCCTGGCAATTGGCGAAGTCCCACTCTGTTGGGGGCCTTTTTCTTTTTCTATTTTTTTCAGTGCTTTGAGAATCGAGCTCATGACTGCTCCTGATCGATCAGATTCATCATACCTTAGCAGATATGACCGAATTAGTTTCCATCCGGGAAAGGGCCGTTTCCCATATGAAAACTGCACTCGTTCCATCCCTGGATTCCGGATGGAAACGAATCAATAATTAAAAACAGTCTATCAGGGGCGAAAGCTGCAGACCAATCTCTTGATCCAACTCTTGCGTGGAGATTCGACTTCCTTGATGGCCTCGGCGACCATACGCCCGGTGATGATTTTGCTGTTTTGGGAAAATCCCAAAAGAAGGCTTCTGCCGCAAAGTACATTGATCAACCGCGGGAGCCCGCCGGAAAACCGATAGATTTTCTTCAGGGCCACCGGGGTGAAAATTTCATCATCTCCCCCCGCAGTTTTTAATCGGTGCCTCACGTATTCACAGGTATCATTCAAATCCATGGTGCCAAGATGGTAACGTACCACGATTCTCTGATTGAGCTGACGCATGTTACGTTGCCGGAGTAAAGTTCCCAGTTCCGGTTGGCCAACCAGCACGATCTGTATTAGTTTGTCTGTATCCGTTTCCAGGTTAGATAAGAGGCGAATTTGTTCGAGAACCGAAGGTTCAAGATTCTGAGCTTCATCGATAACCAGTACAACGGTGCGGCCTTCTCGCCGTTGCTGAAGTAAAAATTCGTTGAGCGCATGAACCAGATCGCCAACTTCAGCAGCATCTGATTCAATGCCGAATTCGCGCTGGATACTGCGCAACAGGTCGAGAACAGAAAGGCAGGGATTGAATATGAAGGCCAGTCGGTAGTTTTCGTCGTCAAGATCATTCAGAAGAGTGCGCAGTACAGTCGTTTTGCCGGTTCCGACTTCTCCGGTAATGGCGACGAAACCACAGCGATCTTCGATTCCATAAAGCAGGTGGGCGAATACTTCTCGATGGTTCCTGCTCAGATAGATAAATCGGGGGTTGGGCGTTATGGTAAAGGGTTTTTCTTGAAAACCGTAAAATTCCAAATACATGGACGCGGGTATTAACTCCGGGAAAACGAGACAAAATTTAATACCTTGAACTTTCCCATAGATTACAAGGTTTTTCAAGGGCAAAGTCGTCTCATCTGAGGTACACAAGGATTAGTGCCTCCTGGCGAGGTCAGTTAGTTTTGCCATTATTAATGGGCGACATATACAGCCACAACGGAGTTCCTGATGAGTAATTGGAAAATCTTCACCAAAGAACCGAAAATTGCCTATTTTTCTATGGAAATCGGCCTTTCAGCAGAAATTCCTACGTACAGCGGCGGCCTTGGTATTCTTGCGGGCGATATCATCAAGAGCGCCGCCGACCTCAAACTTCCGATGGTGGCCATTACCCTGGTGAGCCGATATGGTTTTTTCCGTCAAACCATCGATTCCGAGGGGAGGCAGCATGAAGCTCCGGCAGCCTGGAATCCTCAGGAGTATATGGAATTACTGCCTGCTAAAACTCTGGTCAGTATAGAAGGTCGAGATGTCAAAGTTCAAAGTTGGTTGTACCGGGTAAGAAGTCCAACCGGAGGAGAAATTCCGGTGCTATTTTTGGATACCGACATCCCAGGAAACTCTGAGGAGGATCGCCATATCACCGATCACCTCTATGGTGGTGATCTCAGCAACCGACTCAAGCAGGAGATTATTTTAGGACTCGGCGGTGCCAAAATCCTTGAAGCTACTGGATTTGTGATAAAAAAATTCCACATGAATGAAGGACATGCCAGTTTTCTTACTCTCGAACTGCTTAACAGGACCCGGCATTCGGTGGAAGACACATGGGATGAACGAGCTGCATGGGATACCCAACGGGTCATGGAACAGTGCGTTTTTACAACCCACACCCCGGTTCCTTCGGGGCACGATCGTTTTCCCTATGAATTGATCAAAAAAGTGTTAGGTGAGCCTGTTCCGCTTTCTCTAATTCAGGAATTGGCGGGCAAAGACACCCTGAATATGACCATGTTGGCATTGAACCTCAGTGGATACGTTAACGGGGTGGCTAAAAAACATGGAGAAATCTCACAGAATCTGTTCCCGGGATTCGAAATCCATGCCATAACCAATGGCATCCATGCCTTCACCTGGGCTTCGCCCTATTTCGTCGACCTGTTCGATGATTACATCCCTGGTTGGGCTCATGAGCCGGAATTACTGGTTCGCGTCGACAATATCCCGGATGAAGAAATTTGGGATGCACATTGTGGAGCCAAAGCTTACCTCTTTCAATATATTGAAGAAACCACCGGCGTAAGTCTCGACCCCGACATTCTCACGATCGGTTTCGCGCGACGCTCAGCCACATACAAACGTGGAGACCTTATCCTTTCTGATCTCAAACGCCTGGTGCAAATCGGCAAGGGGAAGCTGCAACTGGTTTTTGGCGGGAAGGCACATCCCCAGGACAATGCAGGCAAAGAGATGGTTCAACGTATTATTGAAAAAATCAATCAAATTAAAGGTCAAATCAAAATGGTTTACCTCGAAAACTATGACATGGAAGTAGCCTCCCGCCTCATTCCTGGGGTTGATCTGTGGCTGAATAATCCTATCCGACCGCTTGAAGCCTCGGGGACCAGTGGCATGAAAGCAGCTCTCAATGGTGTTCCAAATTTTAGCGTTCTGGACGGATGGTGGATCGAAGGGCATATCGAAGGAATAACCGGCTGGTCCATCGGGCCGCCCGCCACCGAAACAGGCTTGGACGACAACCATTCGACGGAAGACCTGGAGGATCTCTATACGAAACTGGAAAATATCATCATACCGCTCTATTATAGTGATCGTACCGGCTGGATTCGAGTCATGAAAAACGCCATCGGAAAAAACGCATATTATTTCAACACTCACGTCATGATGCGCCGTTACGTTACAGAAGCCTACATCCGCTGACGTTGTCGAAGGGACTTACGATTAATGATTGCCACCGACTGGGATGATCGCTGGCGCGACAAAGCGGAGCACCCGCATTGTCCTGACCCTTGGTTAACCCGAGTTTTACCGTTGCTTGGCGCGGGAAAAGTTCTCGATGTGGCCTGTGGCCGTGGTCGTAACGCTCTTTTTATGGCCGAGCAGGGACATGCCGTTCACGCTATCGACTATTCGGACGAAGGGCTTGAACAACTGCGCGTACAAGCAATATCCAAACAGCTTGATATCACAATAGAAAAGGTTGATCTGGAGCACACCTCTTCTCTCCCCCTGGCCAGCTACGACATCGTTATGGTTTTTTTCTACCTGCAGCGTCAGCTTTTTTTAAGTTTAATGAAAAGCCTCCGTCCAGGAGGAGTCATGGTGGTACGCACATTCAGCCGGGCCGGCCATTTTTCCGGAAGTCCAAAGCGTAAAGATTTTGTACTCGAACCGGGTGAATTGCTACGGATTTTCGCGGGATGGGACGTTCTCCTGCATGAAGAAGGGCTGGAGCCTTCGAGCAAGGGGGGTAGTCTGGCAGGTATTGTAGTTCGGCGTCCTCCGGACTAAAAAAGGCCCGTGGAAAAATATCCAGCGGACCCTTATGGCTTTTAAAAAAATCTGTCACCAGGTGCGAAATGGCCCAGTATCCAGATGGACAAAATCAGATTCAGGGTAATACCCGACTCCGCCTATTTGCATCGCTAAGGCCACCTTACGGATGTCGCGACTGTCCCGCCCAGGAATGCGAATATCGATAGCTTTGCCCTTGGTATGGAAACTCTTTTTAGCCACCCCCGATGATGCTCGCCGCAGATCGGAGTTGGTTGCTTTCGAGCGATAACCGGAAACAATATGTAGGGGTTCTTTGATCTGCAGACGGCGGCGTACTGTAAAAAGCAGGTCGAGCAATTTGGGATCTATTTGTTTGATTTCGTCGGTTCTAAAATCCCTGAGGATATGGTTAATCTCTCTAAGATGCTCGGGAATGTAGCGGCCATCAGCCCAGAAAACAATCCGGTTAAGTTGCTCCCCGGTATGGGTATTGTAGAAAGAGAGTGTTCTCTCGGGCGAATTTATATCGGTAAGTCGGGCTAAAGCATCAACAGGAAAGACTGCACCGGCTACAACCATCATGCCGGTTTTAAGAAAAGTACGTCGCCCTGAGAGGGGTTGGCGATGTTCGGAACTATATATTTCTGGCATCAGCTTCCTTCTGTTTTCGACAATTCAATCGATTCGTCAGGGAATAGGCAACCGTTCTTATAGCAAAGCCTGTTCCACTTTGACAACAGAAAAGAGCTTAATGGTGTTCATAACCCATTAACTTACCGTTATTATTGTGGGATTATGCCAAGACAAAATGGTTAAAACATTTGACACTGCTAGGCCTACCGAAAAATGACAATATTTTGACAATTTTCTGCACAAAAACAGTCGCCATTGAAGGTGATATGACGATTAATGTAGTTTTGAGGGATGGGGGTAATTCACCGGAGTGCGCCGTTCTTCCTCGAGGTAATTCGCAACCCCTGGTCCCCTGACCTCATCCCTGCCAATCCTTACCCACCCGTTCGCCCTGCGAAATCCCTGTATTTTATTCTGTTCGATCAGCTTTTCCAGGGTCCAGCGCTTAACCATGTCGTACCGTCCATCATGATATAAGATTCGTACCATCATTTTACACCTCCAGCCAAATTGAGCTGTTTCAAGAAACATATCACAACAATAATCGTTTAAAAGAATCCAGCATGAATAAAAAAACATTTTGCAGCCTTCCTCCTTAATTATAATAAATTGTCAGTCTTCACCTTGTGACTGTGACATTAGCAACATGAAAGTGAATAAAAAATTCGCATTCGTTCGCGTTGTCCTCATCCCGGCAAAATCGCCGGGATTTTCTTATTTGTTTTAAAGAAATTTGGAATAAGACAACTTCGGCCACTTATTAACTCTAATCAATCCGCTAAATAGCGGCACGGAGTTCAGCCTTTAAAAGAATTTTTCGATTTTAATTTTTAAGGGTGGCGAACTGCAGTCGTCTCAAATCCTCCTGCTACAGACTGTTACAATAATTTGTTCGAAGAAAATGCCTAATATTATTACAATAATTACTAATTCAACCCTATTTAACACGCCTGTCTTTTTAAAAAATACCGTCAATGACTACCTTGGAATTTAAAAACGTGCACGACTGATGGATGAATCAGGCCTTGGCCCATTAATTGCAAACACTTTAATTAAATAAATATATTGAAGCATTGGGTTCAATCAACATCGCCAGGGGCATGAATGCAGCTAAGGCTGCACTTAAAATTCTTTGTATAAGTACTTTAAAAGGATGGGGTGGATGAAGATTTTTGGCAGATTAATGTTCGCGTTTGGAGCCCTGGCGATTATTTGTGCGGTGATCGGCGGAATAGGTTGGTATTCCCTTCGGGTAACAAATAAGCAACTCGCTGAAATCACAGATGTCAACCTGCCAGCTGTCGAGGCACTGGGACAGGTGCTCGAAGCGCAGAATGCGATCCGCTCCAGCGAGCGAACCCTGTTTATCTCGACCCTCGATATGGCCTCCCGTCAGCAA
>JBFHFM010000078.1:0-12213 GCA_041583595.1 Trichloromonas sp.
AGCACTTTTCCGCCCGAGTTGTTGTCGCCGTAGCTCATGGCCGCGAAATTGACGACGCCCGCGGTGACGCCAATAACCTTTTCGAGGGCATTGTAGATGATTTCGCGCTGAGTATCGCCAAGGCTTGTTGATTCTGAGGTGGTATCGCTGTCCTCGGTAGTCGTTTCTTCGCAGACCGGTTTTGTATAGGTATTCCCGGTGGCCCATTCCGTAGGACTGGATCCGGATGGTTCGCTGGTTCCTTTGTAAAGCCAGGGATAATCTTCGGAATCCTCATTTAATGGGCTGTTGGCCGCGCTCGATACGTGTGTTTCGAGACATTCGAAGTAACTTGTGGCAGGTTTTTTACATTCTCCCGAGTTGAAATACTTTCCTTCCGGACATGTTGTGATTTTGACCACATCAGGATCCGCCAGATTGGCGCAGGGGTCGTCCGAAACGACATCACTGGAGTCGGTCGTGCCGATGCGGTCATCACCTTCGGCGTCACCAGCGTAATTCAGATAATTGCCCAGGGCAAAGACCTGGCCGGAGCTGTTGTTGCTTTTCCAGTCGCAGGTGCCATCGCTTGATATGTTGGGGAAAGGGGTAACGCCCGAACCGGAATAACTGCCGTAAGTCTGGAGAACGGTATGAATCGGTTTGGAATTGTCGGTGCTCGGGTCGCACTTGAGGTTTCCCAAGGCAGAGGTTGAATTAGATAGAGTTACCTTGGCAAAGTCCCCCTGGTTATCCTGTTCGTAGATATTCCATGGGAGGTAGCAGCCGTTTTGGGGGTCATCGTCTCCGTCGCATCCAGTTTTCTGGGCGTAGACATTGGCGGTTTTGCTTCCATCCTCTGCATAGATCCACGGAATATAGGCCTCGCCGGAAGCCGTGTGCAGGGTCGCTCGGCTGTTGTCGATGATGAACAGCACATTGGGGCGTGAATCAGTGGTCGCAATTCCCGCATAGATGCTGGTGTCACCCAGGTATTCATCTGTGCCGGCATATACGGGCTGTAGCGACAGGGCAAGGGCACTCGCCGTCAGCAGAGCCAGAGAAAAAAAACGTTTCATGATCAGCCTCCTTCCGAAGTTCGGAAAATCGTATCGTCATCAACCTTGTATAAGCGGACAATGCTGGCGTCGATGCGTGATTCGCGAGCGCCGGAACTGCTGTTGGTTGTGGAGTGTACATCGACGTGATACATGTTGGCGCCAAAATCCGTCCCGTGAATCGATGCCATGGCCGGCGGCAGGGCGCTGGGACCCAGATCGGATACCGTTCCCGACGAAAGGGTGGCACCGGAAGTGCCTTCGATTATCGTGTTATGGGTAATCGCCGGTGAAATATCGTTGCCGTCGACATCCTTGGCATTTGTGCCGACCAGGTTGAGGGTCTCTCCCGGAGACAGGTTGACGATAATGTCCCGGTTCATGGCGTACTCTATTGCTCGGTCAGCGGTGTAAAAGGACTGACGCGAGGGGAGAAATCCACTTGTTAATCCCATGTCGCGAGTTGTTGCCGTCAATATTACCGAGCCCAGGATGCTGAGCACCGCGATCAGACCGATGGCGATAATAAGCGCCGTCCCTCGTTGCCGTTTTTGTTGCTGTAATGTCAAATGTTTTATCATGGCGTCCTCGAACATTTTTCAGAGAGTATTGCGCAGAGTAACCGAGGTTTTTAGCTCACGGGATTTTTCATTGCTGATGGCATCTTCTCCGCGTTTTGTGGTTTTTCCGGTGAGGGTGATTTCGACTTTGCGAACCCGGTCGCCGGTAGCAAACTGGTAGGTGAAATTGACGTTGCTGAGTCCGCGCGCCAGAAACTGGGTGTTCCCATTTACGATTCGAGCCAAAGAGTCGCCGGTTCCGTCTGCATCACTGTCGACCAGACGATAGCGTATGGTCTGAATGGCTGGAGAGGTCGAATCATTGACCCGGACCACGACTGTTTCGGGATCGATGGCCGTCAGCGCACCTCCGGAATTAATTGTCAGGGTTTTGGCGACTTTGTCGGATGAGGTTACCGTGTAGACTCGATTGGCTGCCGTGGGGGTTGCTTCTTCGTCAATTTCTGTAGCGGTAACCGGTTCGAATAAGCGGACCTTTGAATTGTCCGGAAATTGATCTACCATCTCTGCCGTGCTTAGGGTGACTACGGTGGCAGTGCCTGAGACAACCCTGGCAAAACCATTGCCGATGGCCCGGGTGCGAATGGTGAAATCTGTGTTGTCCGGATTTGCGGCCGTAGTGGGGGTTGCGCTGGCTTCAAATATAATGGGTAGTTCAGTGCCGATGAGAAACCCTGCGGTCATCAAGTCTTTGGTCATCCGGTCGGTGGCCAGGCGCAGGTTTCCCTGCACGTCGGCGAGTTCGGTCTGCACGGCCGTATTCTTGACGCTTGGGATAAACAGGCTCATTACGGCCATGACGACTACGCCCATAATGACGACGACCACCATCAGTTCAACCAGCGTCACGCCTTTGGATGCTTGTTTATTAAGGGAAAGATACTTCAGCATAATTGTCTCCTAGGTCGCCACTTTGATGGTCGAAACAACCACCGTGCGGATTTTGTTCCCTCCTACATTTGCCAGTGCGGTCGTACTTTTTACGGTGACCGTGACCATGCACAGGTTGGTGACCCCTTTGTAACCGGTTTCCACATTGTAGGTGATATCGTAGGTTCCGCCGCCTTCGACGGTTATCGGGCTGGCGTCCCAAACAGCATCGGTGACCGTAGAGTTGAACATGACGTCGGAGCTGTCCAGGGCAGCGATCTCTTCGATGATTCCCTGGGCGATGGTCGAGGCTGCCATCATAGATTCGCTTTGTGAATTGACTTTGATTGCCGTGACCTGGAGTTTTGCCAGTCCGAGCAGCCCGATGGCAAGGATCATAACGGCCACCAGCAGTTCGACCAGCGAAAAACCGGATTGTGCAGATAATTTGGTGTTCATTCATGCCTCCGCAATTAAACATTTATGCTGTTTAAGTGAATGAGCAAAGTATGTGCCACTTTTATAGGGATTTTTGGACAGGCTAAGTGACTAAAATTACATGGGTCTTGAAATGTCATTTTAAATGGTATGCAATTTTTGCACGATAATAACGCAAAAATGTTCGTTTTTTTATGTGATAAGCCTTCTGGCCGCAGGTGTTGTGTTTGTTGTGGTTATGGCTATTAAATGCTTGCGTCCCGAAGTGGATGTCGTATACTTTATCGTTATATGTGTTTAATTTGTAATTTAATGATACTCCTGCCTTTTCTCAGTGAGTCGATATTCAACAGAACACCTATAGACATCATTGTTTAAAAAAATGAGGTTTATCGCTGGTTGAGTGCGAACCAAACTGACTATTTTCTCCCATCGGGCTGTTGATTTTATTTGTTGGCATCTTTCTACCTGTTCAGTTACAGCGCCAAAAATTTTGAGCTGGCTAAGTCAAAATTTCGATTTGTGAGGTTGTGTGGATGGATTGGGCGAGGCCTGTTTGGGGTAGGTCCAGACTCTTAATAAACGCTGTAACATTTTTGGTGTTGACTTTTGACACCTCTATCAATGGAAGCAGAGATGGGCAATTTGTTGTTGTCTTTATTGGGTTTAGTTCTGGTGCTTATTTCCTTTGGCGGTTGCGACAAGCAGGAGCCCGTCGTAACGAATAGCGACCAGAATACAGCCGTCGTAATTGATGCTCCGTCTCCTCCAGTTTCTGCTCATGACGAATCATTGCATATTTTGATACTGCCCGCTGTGCCAACCGCAAAGACTTCTCTCTATGCCAGAGTTTCTGGTGCTCGGGAAAGGGTTCGTTTTAATTGGGCGAAAAACGGCAAAACCATAGCAGGCGCTGAAACGGCTTTGCTTGCTGCAGAATTTTTCGCCAAGGGAGATATCATCGAAGTTGAGGCTTTCGCCGGAGCGTTGCGAGCTTCCGTCTCGGTTGTGATCAACAATAGTCCTCCTGCCATTACGGCAGTGAAATTCAATTATGGTTCGGTTGTTACCGTAATGCCTCAAGGCCAGGACCCTGATGGCGATACCATCGGTTACCGGTATCAATGGTCGATCAATGATGAAGCTCTCTTTGTCGAAACGACTAATGTCCTTCCCGGTGAACTCTTTACCAAGGGCGACCGGGTCGCTGTTGCGATTACCCCTTATGACCAAGAAAGTGATGGCGCCACGATCAAGCTCAAGGATGTGTTGATTGACAACAAGCCCCCGGTGATTACCTCGATACCTCCTTCGTCTTTTGAAAATAGTGAATTGTCTTACAAGGTTAGGGCCGAAGACCCCGAGGGTGAGTCTTTGAGCTATAGCCTCGAAACGGCCCCCGATGAAATGACGATCGATTCGCAAACGGGCATGCTGCATTGGTCTGTTGGTGAAGATGTGACAGGATCTCAACTGGTTAAAGTGAAGGTTGAAGATGCTTCGGGGCGTTGGGTAATCCAGGAATTTTCTTTGGATCTTCAGGATTCCAATCCTGGTAAATAATTGAGGTGCGCTGGTGATTTATGCCTGAGTGGCCTGCGCTTTGCCATGTTATGTGTTATTATTAATGAGTCATTTTCTTGAACGCCATGTGATCGCTTTTCGGAGGGTTAAGTGAAATACATACCGCATTCAGACCAAACTGCGTCAGTCCATCGAAATTCTGGTTTTACCCTGGTTGAAATGATTGTTGTTTTATCGATTATCGGAATCATCCTGGTTATCGCTATTCCGAGCTTTTCCAGTTTTATTCAAAGTAATCGCCTGGCCACGACGGCCAATGAATTTGTGAGTTCCTTGAACCTTGCTCGTAATGAAGCGACCACCCGTGGGCTCACTGTGACTGTCTGCAAAAGTACCGACCTGACAGCTTGTGTGGAGACCGATAACTGGGATCAGGGCTGGATCGTTTTTACCGATTCGAATGCCAATGGGAACGTTGATGGTACGGATACCGTTCTGCGGGTGCACGAGGCGCTGTCGGGCAATGCCACCTTTGTTGGTAATGAACACGTTAAAAACCGGATCTCGTATTCTGCTACAGGTTTCCCGGTCGGGACGGTAAACGGCACTCTTGTCTTAACGATCGGCGATCGTAGCATCAATGTTATTTTGAACTCTACCGGACGGGTGAAAACGGAAAAGGTATCGCCATGAAAAAGAGACTCCTGGGTCAGGGTGGTTTCACCATGGTTGAGGTGCTGGTATCGATGGTGATTCTCACAGTTGGTTTGCTTGGTCTTGCGGGTTTGCAGATCCGCAGCCTCTCTGGCAGTCATTCTGCGTATGCGCGTACCCAGGCCGTTCAGTACGCCGCAGATATGGTGGATCGGATGATGGCCAACTGCGATGCTGCCATTGCCGGAAGTTACAACCTGGCACTGGGGGAAGATCCCTGCGACCCATTACCTGATCCGCTGCCTGTTGCCTGTGAAGATTTGATCGAGTGGCATGATTTTCTCGATGGGACGATCAACACAAGCGGAGGGCTCCCCGGTGGACAAGGTTCGATTGCGGTCGACGCCAATCAAGTGGCGACGGTCGTGGTTCAGTGGGATAACACCGATGGCACTTCATCGTCGGTGCAGGTTCAAACAAAGCTCCAGTGAGGTGGTAATGAAATGTGCGATTCGTAATCACGCCGGGTTTTCCATTGTTGAGCTGTTGGTCGCTTTGGCCATCAGCCTGGTGGTCATGACCGGGATTTATCAGGTCTTTCTGGGTAATTCCGAAACCTATCGCATCACTGAAAATTACACCCGTCTTCAGGAAAACGGTCGTTTCGCCCTTGGTTTTTTAACCAGTGAAGTCCATTCTGCCGGTTATTACGGCTGTTATTCCGACAGCGCAAGCTTGAAGTCGACGCTCAATGATTCTGACGATTTTCTGTACAATTTTGACCAGCCGATCGAGGGGTTTGAGTCGACCAGCGCATCCGCGTGGACACCCGCAGTTGCTGCCAGCATTACCAGTCCATTGGGGGGCAGCGACATCCTCACCCTCCGTCGGATTGTTCCTAATGCCGCTATGCGGGTTACTGCGAATATGACCGCAAGTTACAACAGTATTTCACTATCCGATACTGTTGCTGTCGGCGATTATTTGTTGATTAACGATTGCCAGGAGTCCTGGGTGTTTCAATCGACCAGTGCAGGGGCAACTGTTGAGCATACCGTCCTGGATTCCTCTGACGAAGATTTTGTCTCACCGGGTAATTCTCAGGCTAATTTCACCTATGCTTTCGGTGAGGGTTCCGATGTCTACAAGATCGAAACCGTCTCCTATTATGTACGCAAGAACTCCGAATCTCCTCCTCAGCCTGCGCTCTATCGCAAAATCGGTGTCTCAGATGCTGAAGAAATCCTCTCAGAGGTCGAAAACATGCAGATTCTGTATGGGGAGGATACCTCGAGCGACGGCAATGTGGATGGCTATGTAACTGCTGATCATGTGGGTGATTGGAGTCGGGTGCTGAGTGTTCGGATCGGTCTGTTGGTGCGGTCCGCCACCGAGGTTGCCAAGGGTGAGCTGGATACGGATACTTATACCATTAACGGCCAGATTGTAGATCCCGTCGATGACCGTCGTTTTCGCCGAGTCTTTACCGCCACCATCGGTTTGCGCAACAAGTTGTTATAGGGCAGGGGGATGTCATGAATCGGATAAGCAATGAACGGGGGGTTGTGCTGATCGCGGGATTGATGATCCTGCTCATTCTTTCTTTGATCGGTGTGACGGCGATGCAGGCTACGACTCTCGAAGAACGCATGGCCAATAATTTCGCCCAGCGTAGTCTGGCCTTTCAGGCTGCGGAAGCCGCGTTGCGCGATGCCGAAGCGTTTCTTGCCGGGCAGTCGATTACGTCCTTACAGTCGCTCAGTTTTAGCAATGCGGGAACAAACGGACTTTATTCTCCGGCCTCACCGAGTTCGACGCCGGTATGGGAATCTGTCGTCTGGTCAGATGACGCGAAGACTAAAGTTTATTCGGCCACTGGCTTGGATGATGTGGCGGCCCAACCGAGATATATCATCGAGAGGTTACTGCCAAATCGTTGTGACCCGCCAGTCGATGAAAATCTGCCGAAATGCCAGATGGTGTTTCGAATTTCGGCTCGAGGCGTTGGCGCCAACGAGATCTCTGTTGTCATGTTACAGAGTACCTGTCTGAGTCGTCTTTTCTGAATGTGTAGTTCAGCGAGGGCTGTGTCTTTTCATGTTTTACTTCAGGTCTTCAGTTGAGTGGGAGCAAGACCCTGGGGGTTCGCCCCCACGTCGACTTACTCTCTTTGTCTGCCCAAAGCGATTAAGCAGAGAAAGGGCCCCCTTTAGGGGAGGCATGAAGCCACCTGCTCTGCAAGTGATCTGTGATTGATCTGATGGATTTTGTTTTAGGTGATTATTTGTTTCTGCTGGGAAAAAACTGGGAGGGTGTATGAATAGGCAAAATTCAGGCTGGTTTGCTTCTGCACGGATGTTCACCGTCATCTTTCTGCTGACGCTCTTTGCTCCCGGTATGATTCAGGCCGCCGAAAGCTCCATCGCTCAGGTGCCACTTTATCTGACTCAGGCCGTGACCCCGCTGGTCATGCTTAACATGTCCAATGACCATCAGCTCTTTTTCTCCGCGTATAACGAATATGATGACCTGGATAACGACGGGGAGCCGAATTCCAGCTACACCCACGAGGTTGACTATTACGGCTATTTCGATTCCTACAAATGTTATGAATATAATACCAGCAACGGCCGTTTCGAGCCTTCCGCCATCACTGATGACAAATATTGCAGCAACAAGTGGAGCGGTAACTTTCTGAATTGGGCCACGATGGCTCGAATCGATGCGGTACGCAAGATCCTTTACGGTGGTGACCGCTCCACCGATGACTCGGATCTGACTGTTTTGGAGCGGACTTATCTCCCCAATGATGCTCATAGCTGGGTTAAATATTATTCGGGAAGCGATATTGACAAGTTGACCCCTTTTTCCCCGGAAACGGAATCGACCGTCGCAACCAGTGCGACTTCGCAGGAAATCGGGACCGGGTCGAAAACGTTCGTCACCACCTATGCCAGCGAAAAGGTCCAGATCGGAGACCAGGTCACCATCACCAATCCGGCGGATTCTGACGGTCGGATCATGCGTGGTTATGTCACGGCGGTTAGCCCTTCGCTGACAGTCAACGTAACGCAGAGTGTCGGTTCCGGTACTTTTGCGAGTTGGAACATCGAGAATCCTACTCGGGTCGGCATTACGCTCTGTAATACGACGGTAGCGAGTAGCGGTTTCTCTCAGGCAGTCACGGACCCACCTTTGCTGCGGGTGGCCAAAGGGAACTACGATTTATGGACTGCCAACGAGCGCTGGCAGTGCCGTTGGAATGAAGAAAAGCCCCTTGAAACGTATTCCGTTAACGGAAACGATACCGTTATTACGGGACTGTCGGCTAACCGGAATTCACCGGTCAAAGCCAGCGTCGGGCTTGGCCAGTATGATTACAAGGTGCGGGTCAAGGTCTGCGACAGTGATTTGCTGGGGACCGAAAGCTGCAAACACTATCCTGGTGGCAATTACAAACCGGTTGGTCTGCTGCAGATATATGGCGATGACGAGCAGCTGCTTTTCGGTTTGATGACTGGGAGTTATACCTATAACAAGTCGGGAGGCGTGCTGCGGAAAAATGTTCGTTCGATGCTGGATGAGATCAACGTTGACAGTGATGGCACCTTCAAAACTCCGCCGTCGACCGGGAATATTGTCGAAACATTGAATAAAATGCGTCTCTATGGATACGACCACACTGAGGGGACTTATAATAGCTCATTATCAGGCGGTGATAATTGTATCTGGACTCAAAGCTCATTTAATAACGGGCAGTGCACCAATTGGGGCAATCCGCAATCCGAGATTTTTCTGGAAAGCCTGCGTTATTTTGCCGGAGACACACCGAACTACACGATCAGTGGCGACGATAAAATTTCGGGGCTGGGTACCGCCGCATGGTCCGATCCCTTAAGCGATGCCAATTATTGTGCACCGCTGAATATTATCAATTTCAATGCCAGTATGGCTTCATACGACGCCGATGAGCTGGAGTCTTCCGGAGTGGTTGATCTGCCTGCTGCTGGATCTGCAGAGTCCCTCACCGATGTAGTCGGAGCCGGGGAAGGGATTCATGGTAACTACTGGTTTGTTGGTGAAAACGGCACCGACAATAACCAGTTATGCACTTCGAAAATGGTCTCTTCTCTGGGGGATGTCAAAGGGATCTGTCCCGAGTCGCCTCGGCTGAGCGGTTCTTATCATATCGCCGGGTTGGCCCATTTCGCCTATGAAAACAGCATCCGAACTGACCTTGAAGACGACCAGACAGTGAAAACCTTTGGTGTCTCACTGGCACCGGCGGTACCCAAAATCGAAATTCCTCTGCCCGGTGATACGATTCCCTCGTTGACCATTCTGCCGGCGTGTCGAAACACCTCCATTTCCCCCGCAGGAAACTGCGCGATCGTCAATTTCAAGAAGATCAGGCAAGATGTTGCTGCCGGAACCGGCGAGTTTTTCGTCCAGTGGGAAGACAGCGAGCAGGGCGGCGACTATGATCAGGACATGAGCGGAGTTCTGCGTTACAAGATCGAGTCCAGTACCATCACCGTTACGACGGATGTTTTTACTAAATCGACACCCGATAAGATGGGTTTCGGTTTTACTATCAGTGGTACCCTGGCGGACGGTTTTCATGCCTATTCGGGGATCAACGATTTTGCTTTTAGCGACACCACGTTGGTTGCTGGATGCGTTAGCTGCAAAACCGAGGATAGTGCCGTATCGCAAACCTTTACCATTTCTTCGAGTGCTGCAGGAAAGGTTCTCGAACAACCCCTCTTTTACGCAAGCAAATGGGGGGGGTACGATAAAACCGAGACTTTCCCTTCCGACTCCATGTCGTGGGATAAAGATAGTGACGGGGTGCCCGACAATTACTATTTTGCCACCAATCCGATCGAACTTGAAAAGAATCTGAATGCAGTTTTTCTCGAACTGTCCGAACAAGTTTCCTCCTCGTCTTCGGTGGCTGCAAACTCAACCCAGCTCACTTCGGGCTCGGTTGTTTATCAAGCTCGTTTCAACAGTGGTGATTGGTCTGGTGACCTGTTAGCTTATCCTGTTAACGGGGATGGAAGTCTCGGTGAAATGCTCTGGAATTCAGGAGAGCTTATCCCCAAAGAAGCTGATCGAAAAATTTTCACGTCGAGCGACATTTCTAATGGCGCTGAGTTTTTATGGGACGATCTGACGGCGCTGCAGAAGGACTCTCTAAATCAGGATTTTTCTGGCACGACCGACAGTCTGGGAGCAACCCGACTGGCTTATTTACGCGGTGACCAGACCCACGAAAACCAGAGCTCGGAATTTTTCAGGGAGCGCGTCAGCTTGCTCGGGGATATCGTGAATTCATCTCCCCTTTATGTCGCACATCCTAATTATCTTTATAATCGTTCTGCGCTGCCTGAGGGCGTTTCCTATGATAGTTTCAGGTCTGGCACGACTTATCAGTCGCGTCCCGCCGTGGTTTATGCTGGTGCCAACGATGGTATGCTGCACGCTTTTTCTGCCACAACGGGCGTGGAGCTCTTTGCTTATGTGCCCGACACCCTTATTCCCACGCTAACCCGATTGTCCGAACCTGACTATGGTTCTCAGGATAATTCTCATCGCTATATGGTCGATGGAACACCGAAAGCTGCGGATGTCTATTTCGGTTCAGCCTGGCATACGGTTCTGGTCGAGTCTCTAGGGGCCGGGGGGCAGGGGGTTTTTGCCCTCAATGTGACCTCCCCGCAAAGTTTTGACGAAGATTCGGTTCTTTGGGAAATTAACTCGTCGACGACCGGAATCGGCTATAATGATGACGACGGCTACCCAGGATACGCCAATCTCGGTTATACCATCGGTGACGCAACTATCGCTCGTTTATCCAACGGTAAATGGTGTGCTTTGTTTGGTAACGGTTACCACAGCGCAAACGGCAAAGCGGTTCTTTATATTGCTGATATTGCCGATGGTACGATAATCAAGGCGATTGATGTGGGGGTTGGTTCGGAAGCCAACCCCAACGGGCTTTCGAGTCCGGCGCCAATCGACACCAATGGTGATCGGATTATCGATACGATTTATGCCGGAGATTTGCAGGGAAACTTGTGGAAATTTGACGTAAGCGGCAATTATGCTACTGATTGGAAAGTTGCCTACGCCGAGACGGATGCGACTCCCCGTCCGCTATTTAAGGCTGTAGGCCCCAGCGGGGAAGTTCAGCCGATTACCGTGCGCCCGACCGTGGCCAAGCATCCCCTTGAGGGCTACATGGTCCTGTTTGGAACCGGTAAATATTTTGAAGTCGGTGATAATGAGATTCCGGTGGTCTATGCTGATCGAGATGTGCAGACGTTTTATGGCATAAAGGATACTGGCGAACGGATCACGGTGACGGATCGTAGTCTCCTTCAAGTCCAGACAATTACTCATGAAACAACGGTTCTTGATTGGGGAGTTCGGATCGTTTCAGGGAATACGAATATCAGCAGCGCGAATCGGGGTTGGTACCTGGATTTAGTTTCTCCAGGCCCGCTCAAATACGGTGAACGGGTGGTTGCCGACGCCACAATTAGCGACGAACGGGTCATTTTCGTCACCTTGATTCCCTCATCGCACCCTTGTGATGCCGGTGGCAGCAGTTGGCTAATGGAATTGAATGCTTTTGAGGGCGGCTCTCTCGGTTACACCGTCTTTGATATAAACAGAAATAAAACTCACGATGATAATGACCGGACTTCGGTAACCGAAACCGGTGTAGAGGTGGATAAATATGTCAGTGGCGTTCGGACTCGAAATGGAATCATACAAGGTCCAACGATTATTGAAGATGGGCAAAGTGATTACCTCATCACCACCAACTCCGATGGAATCAACGAAAGCCTGAATACGGCCGGTGGAGATCCGGTGGGCGCCGGCAGAAAGTCCTGGCGTCAGCTTCAATAATTGCGGATTCAGGTTCGGTTCAGATGGTATCGGTTAGTGAATCTGTATTTTTTACTCTGGAGATTGTATGGCCTTGCCGATGCGAGCCGGATTTACCTTGATCGAGATGGTCATCACTGTGGCTCTTATGGGCATTCTGGCAGCCATTGCCACGCCCATATATTCTAACTACCGGATCAGCGCGGGGC
>JBFHFM010000079.1:0-12158 GCA_041583595.1 Trichloromonas sp.
CCTCCCTTTTTTCTTGACGAAAAAAGGGAGGGGCACTGCTATTCGACGGGGAAAGACCTTATTGCCCCGAGCTGGCCAGAATCTTTAAGCCCGTTGGGGCGGAGAGAGGAGTGACCGTGGGCGTGGTCGTGGTACTCCCATTGATAAGTCCAATCATTGCATTTCCCTTGCTGTCATACTGGGAAGGACGGTCGGTGGTCATGACAAACTCATCGACATATTGTGTTTGATTTTGCCCTACACCATTATTCCACACGGACATTACGGAAGACATCCAAACGTAGCCACCAGAACTCGAGATGGTTTTGTGGTTTAGGTCTTCAAAGACAAGCACACCATTCTGCCATATTCTCATGATGCCGTTCGTCGGCGACAGCTTTAAGTAGATTTCGAGGCATTGCCATGCACCTGTCAAGAACGGGTAACCGGTATCTACCTGTACTGCTGCCATTTCATTGGAGGCGGTAACATTGGGGCTCCATACGGAGAAAATGGAGTGCCATCCGCCCGCGTCCGTAGCAACGCGCATAATCTTGATACCGCTCGCTTCGCCAGTGTTAGAAATCCAGCTCCACGGTTGTGCAAAGTAGTAATAGCCCCTAACCCATACTTCCTGGCCATTTGTTACGGGTGCCGGGTAATTCATCTCACCATGCGTAACCCCCCAGCCTTCACTTCCTTTGGTCCATACCATTTTTGCCGATTTGGAACCATTCGCAGCTCTGTCGGTCGAGAATGTAGTCTGGGATCCTGCATAGTCAAACCCTGAAGTCGAGTTGGCTATAGCGCCATTGGTTCCGTTTTCAAAGGTTACCGTTTTGGTCCACGCAAACGCCTGTCCTGAGGCAAAGACCAGAATGAGCAATAATATTGTAAAAAAGGTTATTTTTTTATTGGTTACAGTAATATTTACCATGCTGTTGCATCCTTTACGATAAGGTTGATCATGTTCCATAAGTCAAAATAAACGGCTATATTTTATTGACTGATGATTCTCAAGTTTTGCGGCGGTGACAGTGGTGTCGGAGTTCCTGTTGCCAGAACCAGGTTGTCGACCCATAGTGTCTGATCTACTGGTGAACCTACGCCGATATAGGGTCCGATGAGAAATTGGTTGAATTTCATGTTCGGGTTCTGCGCGGTACGAAACACGACATCGGTGTAGTTCATAACCTGTTGCCCGTCATACCATTGCTGCAGGACACCATCCCGGGCGCCTTTGTTATTCGTGATACTATTCAACTTGATGTAGGTTTCAACCAGATGCCAGTCATTTTTGTAATAGGCGCCGGCAGTGCTTGAGAAGAGGGTGGAACTCGATTTCCACTGCTTTCCATTGGCATATCCGCTGCCACTGGCATAGCAATCCCCATTTCCATAGCCATCGCTGTCGCCATTGCATCCGGCGACCGCCCGGTTCTCGCTGGTAGCCGTCAAATCCTTGCCGACATTCGCCAGGTTGACGTTCAAGCTGTCCTGGATGGCCACGACCGAATTCCCACCGATTTCTTCAATATAAGTGGTCATGTGCGTATTGCTCAGACCCGACCATTCACTGTCCAGATTAGTCAGGAAGTAAAAGATATGCGGATGATACGCTACGCCTGACCCTACCCAGCTTGTGCTATGTTTCACGTAATAGCTGATATACACGGAATCGGTTTCAGGGAACTTTATCCTCATGGTGGCTCCGAGATTGTCGGGGGTGATAGCACCCTTTGCAAAATGGAGCTCCAACGACTTGGTGCTGCCTGCTATCCGTTCAGTACTGGAGAGCTTTGGGCTTGTGTTGTCATACCATCCTCTCGCTGCAAAATTCCCATCTTCGAAACCTTCCTGAAGGAGGGTGGTCGCGGTGAAGCCCGGATTGGCCCACCCTAGAAAGATTGCCGAGGCCAATATGAAGATCTGTGTCAATGTTCTCTTCATCATGTACTCCGTAGCTTATTCATCGTTGATTGACTGGGGACCTAGTGTCCCGTGCGGCGCATAACACTTTCAATTCTGATGCATTAGGCTGTTGGCCTGGTGCTGGTGCCGAAATTTGCACTTTCAGTGTTTTTCCACCAACTACGCGATCTGAACTGTATTTTTACATTTTACCGCACGAGACACATTGTGGGAGCATTCTCTATTTTTTATATCCTTGACGGCTCCCAGTTTCCCCCGTCAATTTTTTTGCTGAACTTTTTGTGCTGATTCTCTGCCCAGCCTTTTGGGCTGGGCAGTTTTGGAATAAAGCTTACTGCCGGATGAAAGTGATGGTGTCCAGCTTGGCTTTGCTTTCACGTGACCGAATGGTGATGGTATGGGTGCCCTGCGCCAGTTGTATGGTGTAGGGGTCATACTGCGGAGCGTTGTAGCTGCCAGTCCCTCGGTTGGTTACCTCGTCGTCACGCCAGGTGCCGAACTGGCTGCTGATGGAGGTCGGGTTGAGGTCCCAGATAAACTCCCCTTTGTTGTCGATATTGACAAAGAAGGAGTCTTCGCTGGAGTTTGCAGCATATACTCGGGCCACGATTTTGTAGGTTCCTGCCGCGTTCAGTTGAAACGAGTAGGTCGCTGTGCCCGAGTTGTTCAGGGTGGACTGGATGTACTTGCCGCCGTTTGCGTTCAGGTCCGTGACAGTGCCCATGGGCGAGGTCAGGGTTCCCGATTCGGCTTCAATGGAAACCGGGTCCGTAGGGAATTCCGCCACTTTTACGAAGGTGAAGTAGTCGAGTTTGGCGTTGGCCTCTCTTCCGCGGAAGCTGATGGTGTGAGTTCCCTGGGTCAGTGCTACCGTGTAGCCATCAAACTCGGGGTTGTTGTAGGTTCCGTTGCCGCGATTGGTGACCTCGTCATCTCGCCACACGTTGAATTCACTTGCGGTTGCGGTCGGATTCAGGTCCCAGATGAATTCCCCCTGGTTGTCGATGTTCACAAAGATGGAGTCCGTACTGTCGTTGGCAGCGAAGACGCGGGCCACAATTTTGTAGACTCCGGCCGCTGCGATGTTGACGGAGTAGGCTGCCGTTCCGGCATTGGTCGTGGTGGTTTGAATGTAGGCACCACTGGATACTGAAGTGTCCGTAATTTTTTGCATCGGTGAAGTCAAGGTTCCCGTCTCGGCTTCGATGGCACCTGTGGGCAGAGTAGTGGTTGCGGTGTCATCGGCGCTGCCGTTACAGTTTTCGTCTATGCCGTTGCCAAGAATTTCAGTGGCGCCAGGGTTAATATTCGCATTGTTGTCATCGCAGTCGACGGAGGCTTTGTAGCCGTCATTGTCGAGGTCGTCGTCGTCAGCCATGCCGTTGCAATTTTCATCCACGCCGTTATAGGGGATTTCGGTGGCAGCGGGGTTGATTTTGGCGTTATTGTCGTCGCAATCTTCGGCACTGGTGTAGCCGTCCGCGTCAAGGTCGTCATCGTCGGTCATGCCGTTACAGTTTTCATCCACACCGTTGTAAGGGACTTCAGCAGCGCCGGGGAAGATGAGGGGATCGTTGTCGTTGCAATCCTCAGGAAGAGCGTAGCCGTCGTAGTCAAGATCTGTCGGAGTCGGAATTTCTCCAACTTTTACCAGAGAAAAGTAGTCGATTTTAGCAGTGGCTTCTCTGCCTCTAAAAACGATGGTGTGATTGCCCTGGGTCAGTTCAAACGTATAGGGGTCAAATTCCGGGTTGTTGTAGGTTCCATTGCCGCGGTTGGTGACTTCGTCATCCCGCCATACGTTGAATTCAGTAGCTACGGAGGTCGGGTTCAGGTCCCAGGTAAACTCTCCCTGGTTGTCGATATTTACATAGAAAGAGTCCGTGCTGTCGCCCGCTGCAAAGACTCGGGCCACCAGTTTGTAAACACCAGAAGCTGAGACGTTGACGTAATAGGTCGCGGTGCCGGCATTGTTCGTTGCTGTTTGAATATAGGCTTCACCGGCTACTGCAGGGTCGGTGATCATGTTCATCGGTTCGACCAGATTGCCAGACTCTGCCTCGATGGCGCCTGCCGGAAGTTCTACTTTGATATCATCGGCCGACCCATTGCAGTTTTCATCGATGCCGTTTCCGGTGATCTCTTGCGCTCCTGGATTGATGAGGGGGTCGTTGTCATTGCAGTCGGTGGCCGCAGTATAGCCATCGAGGTCAAAGTCAATTTCTGCAGCCAGAGTCACTTCATTGGAGTATCCACTCTTCTCACCTGAGTAGTTGTAGGCCGTAACTGCGAAATAATATGACTTGCTGGTATTAAGACCTGACAGTGTCGCGCTTAAATTGGAACCAACATCGATGGGCGAAGCGCCTTCAATGGCATCGGTTCCATTGTATGAACCTGTAGTGGTTCCGTAATAGATCTTGTAGCCGGCGACATCTGATTCTGTATTCTGATCCCATCCGAGAGTGACATCTTTTGCCGACACCGTACTTACTGCGGCAAGTAGGCAGAGACAGATAACAGGGATCATCCTCCCAATAAATAACGAAATTGATTTCACTGTTGCTTTTTCCTTTGAGTTCATCATGTAAATAGAACCTCCGAGTTAGATGAGCCTTTTGCTTGTAGGCGAAGAATGTTTAAGTCGGAGGTTGTGGTGAATGACTTCATCTTCAGCCCTTTCGGTAACCCAGCCATCCTTTTTTAAATTAGGATCTGTGGTTTTGTGAACCCCGGTTGCCCGAAGTTTACCTTTTCGATGGACAGTTTTTTTAGGTAGTTTTCTTTTCTTTTAATATTTAAATTCTTAACCTCCTGTTTGAGTCATTGTTTTTTTAGGTCAATGACTGTTGCTCCTCGATTTTTCAATTATGTTCCTTTTTAAATCAGATCTAGATCTCGTCGCTTGCATGTGAGCTAGGGAGTAGCAACTGGCGTGCCAAGTTATGTAAAAGGTTCTTTTGGTCGGTGCAGGGAAGATGTTTCGGCTATTTATCTATTGGATGGGGTAAGCGGCTGAAAACAAACAGTGAAGTATCGGGTATGTTTTGATTTAAAATGTTTTATATATAGAAGTCCGTCCAGGTTGGATCTTCATTCAAGTTATAGAAATCATATAGAAAATAATTCAGGACAAAGATTGTCGCTAGAGGCTGGGAAATAACCGCTTTCTCAAGCGACAGTTGTTTTTACCTTGAAGCAACCTTGAATTGGGTCAGAATTTTGACCGGGGAATGGCTCACTCTTTGGGCCTTGTACTATCTTGAACTACGTTTAGAATAATTAGGATCCTTTACCTTTGGGGGTAAACTGTAGATTTTATTCTGGGAATTAGAAGATGGCGTCGCAAAAAGTCCGTACTGCGGAGGTACGGTGTTTTTCCCGTACCTCGAGCTACCTGCGGCAGTCCTTCGCCCTGAAAAATCAGCAACCTGGTAGGTAGAAATTTTTGCTAAGCCGTCTCAAGACTTTTTGCGAGAGCCTCTTAGAAATGATCCGAATTTGCCATATTATTTCAGGAGATTTATGGGCCGGCGCCGAAGTGATGGCTCTTAATCTCTTGCGCTCGATGCGACAGAATCCCGAAGTGACCGTTTCGGTTTTGCTTTTGAGCGAGGGGCGGTTGGCTGCTGAACTCAGGGGGATGGGGGTGGATGTTCAGGTGGTTCAGGAGGAGGAGCAGTCCTTTCTGAAAGTTTGGCAACAAGCGCGGGTCTTTATGCGCGAGCGGGCTCCGCAGATTATTCATTCGCATCGGTATAAGGAAAATATCCTGGCCTTTCTGAGTGTCCAGGGCCAGCTATCGCCCAGGCTTGTCGCTACCCAGCATGGAATGCCTGAGCATTCTTCCGGTAAGCACCGCTGGCGCGGAAAGCTCGTCTCTGGACTCAACCGTTATGCTCTTTGCCGGCGTTTTAATCGGGTGGTTGTCGTATCCCAGAATATTGGCGATTACTTCGTTCGCGATGTCGGCCTGTGTCCCGAACGAATAGAGGTTATCCATAACGGCATTCAGCTGCCTGTTCTGTCATCGCCCCGTCTTTGCCGGCCGGAACTGGTCGTGGGGTCAGCGGGGAGGTTCTTTCCGGTCAAGGATTATCCGCTCATGGTGGAAATTGCCCATTCAGCGGTTAAAATGTCTTCTGCCGTGCGTTTTGAACTGGCTGGTGACGGGCCGGAGCGGGATACTCTGGAGAAGCGTATTGCTGATTTGGCGCTTCAGGGCACATTTCATTTGCGGGGGCATTTAGAGGATACTTCGGCTTTTTATCCGGGCCTCGATGTTTATTTGAATACCTCTCTGCACGAGGGAATTCCTATGAGTATCCTCGAGGCCATGGCCCATGGGGTTCCCGTGGTTGCTCCCGCGGTTGGCGGCATTGTCGAGATTATCGATGACGGGATAGACGGGTTTCTGGTCGACAGTCGCCTCCCGCAAGCCTTTGCCGAGAAGTGTTTGCGCCTGCAAGATCCCGCGTTGCGGCAACGGATGGGACGGGCTGCCAGGCTAAAGGTTGAGCGGTTTTTTTCAGCGAACATCATGGCTGAGAAGTATTTCGAGCTTTATCGTGAGCTTACGACCTGAGAGTTGAAGAATTTTCTTGAGAGAAGGGGCTGTTTGTTATGTTGATGCTCGTTTTTTGGGGATCACTTTTTCTGGTTGTCTTCGCTTATTTCGGCTATCCATTAACCCTGGTGCTGGTCAGGCGCTTTGGGGTGAAAACGGTTGAAAAAGCACCCTTTTATCCTCTGGTGACCTTGATTATCACTGCCTTCAATGAGGAAAAGCGCATCCGGGACAAGTTGGAAAATTCTCTTGCCCTGCAATACCCCCGTGAAAAACTGCAGATCCTGGTGGCTTCGGACGGTTCGACCGATGCGACCAACCGGATAGTTGAAGAATACTTGGAGCGGGGTATCGAGCTGTTTCATGTTCGTCAGCGTGGCGGAAAAGAGAATGCCCAGAAGGAGGCGGTAGCGTTTGCGCGGGGGGAGATTCTGGCCTTTTCGGATGTAGCGACCCGGCTTGAGCCTGAGGGATTGAAAGAGATTGTAGCGAATTTCGCTGACCCGACCGTCGGCTGCGTAAGCAGCGTAGACCAAATCCTGGGACGAGACGGCCAACCTTGCGGTGAAGGCTTTTACGTGCGTTATGAAATGTGGTTGCGTCAGCTGGAATCTCAGGTCTATTCGCTGGTGGGGCTGAGTGGCTCGTTTTTCGCCGCACGAAAAACCGTCTGTCAGGATTTTTCTCCGGAAATGCAGAGTGATTTTAGAACGTTGCTCAATAGCATGCGGTTGGGGATGCGAGGGGTGAGTGATCCTATGGCGATCGGATCCTATCCCGATGTCGCTGACAGTCAGAAGGAATTCGATCGAAAGGTTCGGACGGTATTGCGTGGACTCACAGTGTTTTTTCGCAACCTGGAATTTCTCAATCCTTTTCGCTATGGTTTTTTTTCTTACCTGTTTTTTTGTCACAAATTGCTGCGTTGGCTGGTCCCCCTCTTTTTGTTCCTCGCCTTTTTTTCCAACCTGATTCTAGCCCTTTACGCCCCCGGTTACGTGTCATTGCTGGTGGCCCAGGTCCTGTTTTACGCGACGGCGATTGGGCTTGGTCGGCAAGCATCGCTCCCGACTCTCACTCTGTTGAAGATTCCGGTCTATTTCGTCACGGTAAATACAGCGATCGCTCTGGCCTGGTGGCGTTATTTACTCGGCCAGCGAATGGTGATGTGGACGCCCTCGGAACGGTAGTGTTTCGGATTCAACTTTTTGTTGTTGTTTTGCATTGTTAAGGATGTTGGGGAGTCTTTGCTTTCGATCTGGAGTAAGGTTTTTTTGACGCCTGGTTGTCGAAAGATAAAGTTTTATTAGGGCGGCCTGGATGGATTCCAATTCTTCTTTGGCAGAATGACTTGAATTTGTTAAGCTTGAAATAATTTTTCCGGGCCATTTATTTTTAGTTGCTGTCATGATTTTTTTTTCGATTGTTGGAGTCCCTCTTCTTTTTAATAGAGGTTTGGATGATTGGGGCTGTTTTTATGCCTGAGACTGTCGCAATTAGGATACGCTGTTTTGCCCATACAGCGGCCGTGCACCCATGACCGCATGGCGATCCTGAACGGCCTTCTGGGGGGGAAGCGCTGGCGGCATCGGGCCTCAGGGCCGATGGACTCTATCCGTCATTGCCTATCTGTAATGAAATAACGAACTCTTTCCGGACCGTCGCCATTCCCCAACACCTTTGAGTGGATCCTCGCTATCAAGCGAGGTTTTTATGTGATGGTTAAATCAATGACCAAAGGAGTCTTTTTATGATCATTCCGGTGATTCTTTCCGGAGGGGCGGGAACGCGGCTATGGCCGCTGTCTCGTGAACTTTATCCGAAACAGCTGCTCCCGCTGGCGGGGGAGTTGACCATGCTGCAAGAAACCATTTGTCGCTTAGACGGGACCGTGGGCTTGGGGACCCCTCTGGTGGTGTGCAACGAAAGCCACCGTTTCATGGTGGCTGAGCAGTTGCGCTGTGTTAAACAGGCGGCCTCGGCCATTATTCTTGAACCGGTGGGGCGCAATACCGCTCCGGCGGTGGCGGTGGCGGCTATGCAGGCGATGGCCGGCGGCGATGACCCGCTGTTGCTGGTGCTGCCTGCGGATCATGTTATTGGCGATGCCGCGGCGCTGCGTGAGGCGGTTGCGGTCGCCGCAGTCGAGGCCGAAAAGGGCCGGCTGATTACTTTCGGTATCGTACCGACTGCTCCGGAAACCGGTTACGGCTACATTCGAGCGGGCGCCCCTCTGAGTGCTACTTCCGATGAGGCGTTCGCTGTCGATGCTTTTGTCGAGAAGCCCGATCTTCAGACGGCTCGCACTTATATCGACTCGGGGGACTATTACTGGAACAGCGGCATGTTTTTGTTCCGCGCCTCGGTTTACCTGCAGCAGTTGGAGCAGTTTGTTCCCGAGATGGTCGTTCACTGTCGCGAGGCGCTCGCTTCGGCGGTGTCGGACCTCGATTTCGTCCGTCTGGGGGCTGAGGCCTTTGCTGCTTGCCCTGGGAATTCTATCGATTACGCGGTGATGGAGAAGACCTCAGCGGCGGTGGTCATCCCTCTGGATGCAGGCTGGAGTGATGTCGGCTCCTGGTCGGCGCTCTGGGAGATTGGCGAGAAAGATGATCAGGGCAACGTCACCCGCGGCGACGTGCTGGCCGAGGGGACCCGCAACTGCTACCTGCATGCCGGAAGTCGCATGGTGGCCGCCGTGGGGCTCGAAGATCACGTGGTGGTGGAAACCGCCGATGCAGTACTGGTGGCCGCCAGGGACCGGGTGCAGGACGTCAAGGAGATCGTGGCCCGGCTGAAAAAACAGGGGCGGGAAGAGGCTCTGCTGCACCGCCGGGTCAATCGGCCCTGGGGGACCTACGAGTGCATCGGTCATGCTCCCCGTTACCAGGTCAAAAAGATCGTGGTCAGCCCCGGAGCAACCCTGTCGCTGCAACTTCATCATCACCGGGCCGAACACTGGATCGTGGTCAAGGGGACGGCCCGGGTTTCCCGCGGCGACGAGACCTTCGTCATCAGTGAGAACCAGTCGACCTATATTCCGCTCGGTGTCCTTCATCGGCTGGAAAACCCCGGCAAGATTCCGCTTGAGCTGATCGAAGTTCAGTCGGGAAGCTACCTGGGCGAAGATGACATCGAACGTTTCGATGATACTTATGGAAGAGCGTAGGGAATTATATGTCTGAATTGAAGTGCTTCAAAGCTTATGATATTCGCGGGCGTCTCCCCGATGAACTTAACGAAGATGTCGCCTACCGCATCGGCCGGGCTTACGCCGAGTTTCTGGCTCCTTCGCAGGTTGTGGTTGGCCGGGATGTGCGGTTGTCCAGTGAAGCGCTCTGCGGCGCTTTGGCTCGTGGCTTGACCGAGGGCGGAGCTGACGTGCTGGATATTGGTCTGTGCGGGACCGAAGAGGTCTATTTCGCGACCTTCCACAGTGGCGCCGATGGCGGCATCATGGTGACGGCCAGTCACAATCCGATGGATTACAATGGCATGAAGCTGGTTCGCAAGGGGAGCCAGCCCATCAGTGGCGACAGCGGACTGCATGACATCCGCCGTCTCGCTGAGGGGGGCGTGTTTGCCAAGGCCGCCAGGGTGGGCACAGTGCAACCGCTGGAGACGAAGGTTCCCTACCTGCGCCATCTGCTCGGCTATATCGATTCTTCGGTACTGCGTCCACTCAAGATTGTGGTTAATGCTGGTAACGGCTGCGCCGGGCCGGTAATCGATCTGCTGGAGAACCAGCTCCCTTTCGAGGTGTTCAAAATCTGCAACGCGCCGGACGGCACCTTTCCCAATGGCATCCCCAACCCGCTGCTACCGGAAAATCGCGACATTACCCGCAAGGCGGTGCTCGACAATGGCGCCGCTCTTGGCATTGCCTGGGATGGCGACTTCGACCGTTGTTTTCTGTTTGATGAGCAGGGGCAGTTCATCGAGGGGTATTACATCGTTGGTTTGTTGGCCGAAGCCTTTCTGGCCCGGGAGCCGGGGGCGAAGATCATCCACGACCCGCGTTTGACCTGGAACACCATTGCCATGGTGGAGCAGGCGGGCGGCGTGCCGGTGCTCAGCAAAACCGGTCATGCGTTTATCAAGGAGCGGATGCGACTTGAGGACGCCGTTTATGGCGGCGAAATGAGCGCTCATCACTATTTTCGTGATTTCGCCTATTGCGACAGCGGTATGATCCCCTGGCTGCTGGTGCTTGAGCTGATGTGCCGCAAGCGCAAGCTCCTCTCCGAACTGGTCGGTGAACGGATGAAGATGTTTCCCGCCAGCGGAGAGATCAACCGCACTCTGGCCGACCCGCAGGGGGCGATGGCCCGGGCTGAAGCTAAGTATCAGACCCAGGCGCTGGCGATTGACCGCACCGACGGACTGAGCATGGAATTTGTCGACTGGCGTTTCAACCTGCGTTGTTCCAATACCGAACCGGTGCTGCGGCTGAACGTCGAATCCCGTGGGGATGAGGCACTGATGCAGAAAAAGACAGCTGAAGTGCTCGATATTATGGAACAACTTGGTTGAAAATGGTTTTGGTTTATATCGTTCCCGTTCCCCTTTGCGGGGAGCGGGAGTTCTTTAAGTACCTAATTGGAGATTATTTGTTATTATTAATTGGCGGCGTCGCAAAAAGTTTGCTCTACGGTGTTACGGTATTTTTTTAAGCATCTCGACCTGCTTGATGCAGGCCATTGCTCCCGAAAAAGCCAGGCCATGTAGGTTGATATTTTTGCTTAGCTATCTCAAGACCTTTTGCGAACCTATCTCAATGACTAAGCCGTAAACACCGAGAAACAAGAGTCCAATCTATCGGTTTTTGGGGGAATGCGAGTTCTCGTTACCGATTGCATATCATTGGAATTCATGGTGCAGATTTTTCTCTCTATAATGGCGGTGCTTCTGGCGTTGGGATTCGCTGCCTACCTGCTTGTGCGCCAGCGAAATCATGCATCGATGGGTCTTGTTGGTGCTCTGCTGGTCTGTTCCATGGTCGAAATTTTCGACCTCATGCCTCTGACCCATCCCGAAAAACTCCTGTGGTGGAAAAATGTTGTCCTTTTCTTTGAATCCCTCCTCCCCTGTTTCTGGCTCTTCTATTCTCTGACTTTCTGCCGTGAGCGTGAACCGGGGAAATTCTCCCTCCTGCTCTGGGGAATGTTGACGGCATCCCTCATTTTTCCTTGGATAACGTTCAATTACTCGGCGGGAATGCTCTTTTATTCCCCCGATTTTGCAGAGGAGAAGATTCTCTTTCTCAGCTCCCTGGGGTATTTCTATTTCGTCTGGATGATGGTCGCACTGGTTCTGTGTATGGTCTTTCTCGAACGGACCCTGGTGTCACTAACCCGTTCTGATCGCTGGGGAGTCAAGTTTGAATTTCTCGGAGCGGGCCTTATTCTGGCTGTACTGGTCATTTATTACAGTCAGGCCATCCTGCATCGCTCGATCGATATGAATCTGCAGCCGGTTCGCTCCCTGTCCCTGGCTGTCGGGGTTTGCCTGATGGCCTTCAGTTGGATTCGGCGAGGGTCGGGTAGGCGTATTCGGGTTTCGCGGCAGGTAGCATTTCGCTCGGTGGTGGTCTTCGTCGTCGGCTGCTATTTGATTATTATCGGTCTGATGGGGGCTGGCATGCGTTATCTGGGGACGGCTTCCCAGCGACCGTTGTTGA